>URKE01000045.1 GCA_900548285.1 uncultured Eubacteriales bacterium
CAATAATACCGGCGTCAGCCAGAAAAAGAATTTCCGAAAGCCTCGCTCGTAATAGATTTCTTCTTTCGCTTTATCCACCTCTTTTTCGAGACTTTGCACCTTTTTCGTAAGTTCTTTCGTGTGAGCATCGATTACTTCGGCGGCATCGTCCGCGGCAAGCGCGATTCTCTCTTTTAATAACTCTGTCGCCTCGTCAGTCGCCTTTGCCATAGTTGTACTTACTTGCCGCTGTATTTCCGTTACCGTTTCCGTTATCCTTTGAAGCGTTATCCGCAGGCTCGACAGCAAGTTCCGATTGTCCTCTTTCATATCTTTCGTCAGCTGCTCTACGTCTTCTTTCAGCCTCCTCACGAGCGCGTCGTTCGTCCATTCTACGCTCCTCACTTGCTGCGTCAAGTCCTCCACCCGCGCATTCAGCCGCGAAATTAAGGCGTTGCATTTCTCGTTCGATACCGCTAAGGCTTGCTCTAATAATGCTTCCCGCGTTTCCGCCGTCAACCGTTTTACCTCTTCGCACAGTTCGATTGCCGACGGATTTTCCCTCAAATCCACTTCTTCGTCCGATATACGCTCCGGACTTCTGCCTGTAATTCTGTTCTCCAATTCTTTTGATTACCTCCGTCTTCGTATAATTTTCTCCGAGTTTCGCCCCTCGAACAGGCTTTTGTTTGTTCGGGTGCAGATAGGAATAATCCTTTCCGTCCCGCGTGATTTTTACGCCGTAACATTCGTCAAGATATTTTTTGAACGCTTCGGGCGATTTCGTTTTCTTTACCGCTTCGGCTATGACTTCGCGCAGTTCTTCTTTCCAACTCGTTCCCCCTTTTAATATAATTTTCTTTTCTGCCGCCGTTCGGCTGTTTTTGCCGCGCTTCCGAAATTCCGTTTCGGTGTACCCGTGTTCTTTTCCGATTCGATTGACTTCGTCTTTCATCGCGGCGTATTCCGCTTTACCGAATTGCAACTTTTTCCCCGTAATCGGATCAACCGCGTTTACGATAATGTGGCTGTGAACCGTTTCGGTATCCGTGTGCGTTGCGATCACGCATTCGTAATTTTTGAAAAACGCTTCCGCAACTTCTTCCGCATACGCGTGGGCTTTTTCGGGCGTTACGTTATCTTTCCGCGCGCAAGATAATTTGAAATGGTAGTATTTCCTTTCGTCGAACTTCTCACCCTTACCGAACCTTTTCGCCGTTTCTTCAAACTGTTTTGCGTAATCTTCGTCCTCGAATAAATTTTTCGCCGACACAAACGCCGCTTTCTTCGGATCGGTGATATACCTTATCCCGTTTTTCGGTTTCGCCTTGCTCGCACTACATTTAAAAAGCGGCATCACGCACCGCCTGCGGCAACGGAAATTTTACGGTATAATTCCTTCAGGTCGGCGATACAACTTTTTATTTCGCGCTCTGTATCTATCCCGTAATGATTGTTCCTCACAGCCTGATTCAGATTGTTTCCCTGCCGCTTCAATTCCGCGAGTATCTCGCCGCCGCGCTCTATTACGATAACGGGTTTGTTTATGATAGCACGAACGATGAATTCGCGCATAGTAAGTCCGCTTGCGGATATTGCTTTGTCGATTAAATTCTTCTCGTTTTTGTTCGCCCTAAACGTGTAGGCAAACGGTCTCGTTCTGTTTTCTATAACGTTACCTCCCGTAGTTTTTTAATTAGTTCTATAAATTCCGTTTTACGGCGGGCGATAAAAATTGTAACATGCCATTATTGCTCCTCCTCGTTCTGATTTTCGGGTATAAAAAAGCCGCCGAAACATTTTACGCTTCAACGACTTTAACCGTATCTGACAACTTTTTTGTCCTATGATGGTCAATCATTCTATTTAATTGCTTTTTATTATATTCCTGAAAAATTCTCCGTTTTGCAAACTGATTTTATGTTTTTCGTTCGTTATTTTCAAAAGGGTCTTAGGGAAATCTTTTCCCTAACGAGGCGACTTATTAAGTCGGTATTTGGCAAGCCAAATACGTTCCTCGCTATTGCGATAATCAACTATTGCAATATCGTTTTCAGGCAAGTTTTCAGCGATTTTTCATTAAAAACCGTGCGTATTTCTGTCTGCGCTTAACTTTATTTGCCGATTCTTTTGAATACGGGAATTACCGTTATCGGCGTATCGATCGAATAGATGCCTTTACGGTATTTTTTTCCCGCCGCGTCTTCCCATATTCCGTCGGGAATAACCACCTGCCTCGTACTCATGCCTTTTTTCAACTGCGGAGCGACAAGAATATCTTCACCAAGCAAAAATTCGTCGTTCACCGTAGCATAACCGCTATGAGGATAAGCATATTCGAGATTTCTTATCATAGGCTCGCCGGAAGCGGCGCAACGCTTTGCCGTCTGTATGATATACTCCGCAAGATCGCTGTGCAACCCGACCGCATCGAGACAAATTTTCTGATTGTTTTCGGATAAAACTTTCCACGGCGCACGCGAAAACTGCATCATGGGGAACATTGCCGCCACCTGACAATAACGCACGAACAATTCTTCGTCGAAAACAAATCCGTCGCGATGAAAATCCGGAACCATTCCGCCGCCGATCATATCGGGGCAAAGATATTGATAACCGCATAAACCCATCGCGATCCCGTCTGGAATCAAAGTGTTCAACCCGTCGTTATCCCAGGAATGATTTTTATCCCGAAGACGATTGACAACGGGAAGCCACCCCGCGTTAAACCCGGCGCGCAATTCGTTAAACGAATATTTCGCGCCG
Organism: uncultured Eubacteriales bacterium; assembly: GCA_900548285.1. GTDB lineage: Bacteria > Bacillota > Clostridia > Christensenellales > Borkfalkiaceae > UBA10281. The sequence goes on from URKE01000045.1 coordinate 2,746, forward strand.
ATTTCTGCCCATATTTTCGCCTGCGTCGAACGCTCCGAACCATCGGAAAACACAAAATCGTCGTCATAATATTCGGGGTCTGCGGCGTCGAATTTAAAACCGTCTATACCGAAATTGTCCATCAAAGCGGAAGCTTGCTTTTCAAACCACGCCGTTGCCGTCGGATTCGTCAGGTCAAGCACCGCGCTGTATCCGTTCCACCAATGAGAAATCGCGGTTGTTCCGTCCGATTTTTTTACGAGCGCGCCGAGTTTTTCCAGTTCGCGGAAAACAGCCGTGTCGGGGCTGACGAACGGGCAACACCACAGCATGACCTTAAAACCCGATCGATGCAATTTATCAATCATTGCTTTCGGATCGGGAAAGGACGCGGCGTTGAAATTCCAGTCTCCGTATGCCCGACACCAGCAATCGTCGATCATTAAAACTCCTGCCGGATAACCGTGTGAAAGTATCCGATCGGCATATTCAAGCACTTTATCCTGCGTGCAATCCCATTCCATTTCTATCCACGTATTATATTGCGGACTCGAAAACATGATCTCGGGAGGAATCGTATTCTTCCCCGCAGGAGCGAATTTTTTACACATCGACGTGTATGCGCTTTTCAGCGTGTCGCCGTTGCGTTCCACAAAGATATCCTCCCCTTCGACTTCCATATGGTCGGAAAAGAACTCATATTTAAAAGGTTTATCCGAATATATCGTTCTTCCTCTGTCCGACAATAAAAACGAGGACGCCTGATTTCCTGCGTGCCACACGCGCAGGTCGCGCGAAAATCCTGCGGAATACGGCATAAAAATGCCGTCGTTGACCGTTCCGCCGAAAAAACGTTCTTCTTCGAGATAATCGATTGTTAGTTTCATATTCTTCCTCAATACTGTGAAAACTGCTTCTCGTCAGGCAATTTTATTTCCACTTTTTCCTGTAACCTGATATCCGCGCTGCTTGCGCCGATCAATATCGTAAAAGTTCCGTTTTCCACATAAAATTCATTTAAAACGGGGCTGAAATAGGCAAAATCTCTTTCGGTAAGATTGAACCCGAACGTACACGTTTCGCCGACTTCGAGACGTTTTTTCCCGAAAGCGACGAGTTCTTTTCTCGGACGCGTTACCATACTCGCGTCGTCGGCAATATATACCTGCACGATTTCCGAAGCCACATGCCGACCGACGTTTTTTACGGAAAAAGAGACGTAATAATCAGTCTCGCCGAGTTTTTTCACGTTCAAATCTCCGTATTGAAACGCCGTATACGACAGGCCGTAGCCGAACGGATAGGCAGGCGCAATCCCGCTATATTCGTAATACTTATATCCGACGAGAACACCCTCCGGATATCTTTCTGAATAGCCGTTGCCGCGCCGATCCGCCGTAGCCGTATCTTCAAGGCTTTTCGGGAAAGTTTCGGCAAGTTTTCCGCACGGCGAAACCCTCCCCGAAATCAGATCGGCCGCCGCTTCGTTTGCGCCCTCGCCGCAATACCCCATATAAAGTATTGCTTTTACCTTTCCTTCGAACGCGGAAACGTCGACGGCGGAACCTGCGTAAATAACCACAATCACGTTCGGATTAACCTGCGCGACGTCGAGAATAAGATCTTCCGCCGCAGAATTCAGTTTCAACGAAAAACGATCGGTTTCCTCTTTCTCCGTAAGCCACGTATTCCCTACGCACACCACGGCGCAATCGTTTTTTGCCGCCGTTTCCACGGCGTAACGTATTCCGAAAGGCGTGAGAATGTTATATCTGATCATATAGCCTAAGGCAAAATCCACGTTAAAACCGAGATTTTTCAGACAATCGCATAACGATTGAGAGACCTTGGCGTTTACCCTTGACGATCCGCCGCCCTGAAATTCGGGATTTTCTGCAAAACCGCCGATCACGGCGATTTTCTTATCCTTGCATACGGGCAGGATATCGTCGTCGTTTTTCAGAAGTACGGCGCTTTCCTCGGCGGCGCGAACCGCAAGTTCATGCTTTTGTTCCTCCGTCATCGTAACTCTTCTCCGGGAAACCGCAGAACGATATTTTTCCGCAAGTTCGCGAAGTCTTCCGACGCTTCTGTCGAGGTCTCCTTCGTCGATCAATCCTTTTTCATACCAATCGGCAAGTTGTTTCCCGTAATCGGCGCTATACGGCATCGCAAGATCGATGCCCGCTTTAAGCGACTTCGCGCGATGTTTTACCGCGCCCCAATCGGAAACGACAACCCCGTCAAAACCGAATTCTTTGCGAAGAATATCGTTTAAAAGGTGCTTGTTTTCGGAAGCGTAAACGCCGTTTACGGGATTATAACTGCACATCACCGTCCAGGGCTTTGCTTTCAACGCGATTTCAAACGCGCGGCAATACGTTTCGCGCAAAGTTCTCTCGTCCATTTCGCTGCTCTGAAAAAAACGATCGTATTCGCGATTGTTTGCGGCGAAATGTTTCAGCGACGTACCTACCCCTTTGCTTTGAACGCCTTCGATATAGGCGGCGGCAAGTTTTCCCGCAAGAACTCCGTCCTCGGAAAAATATTCGAAATTTCGTCCGCAAAGCGGCGTGCGTTTAAGATTCACGCCGGGGCCTAAAATGATCGCAACGTCATGTTTTATGCAATCTTCGGCGATAGCCTGCCCTACGGTGTATACAAGCGACTCGTCGAAAGAATTGCCGAGCGCGGAAAGCGTAGGATAACAAACCGATTCCGCGGCGATCTGCTCGCCGTCTTTCTCTTCGGTTACAAAACGCAACCCGTGAGGGCCGTCGGAAACTCTGAGCGACGGAAGTCCGCATACTTCCGCCGTAGACCAATTGTCCCGCCCCGTTACCGCAATTATTTTTTCATTGATTGATTTCTTCATAAATATCGTTATAAACTCCCGCCGTCCAGCCTAACATTTCCGTTTCCGTATACTCGTTCGCCGTGGCTTTTCCGCCCTTTACCGCATCGTATTTTTCCCATAACTTTCCCGTATTTGCAAAGCAATCTTCCACGGTTAAAAGATATTTCTTCCCTATCCGTTCGGCTTCTTCGGGCGCGCCGACCGCTTTGAGCGCGTAAAACGCAAACCATACAAGCGGAGCCCACATGTTCGGATATCCCCACTGCCCTGCAAAATCCTCATCCGTTTTTTCGCATGCCGCAATACCATAAGGATATTCCAATTTTTTCAGAATGCGCAATAAAACGTCTTTATCGTTACTTATCCCCGCCCAGAACGGAAGCATGTCGGCAACGGACGTAACGCAACCGAATTGTCCTCCGGGAACGGCGTCGGTAAGTTTTTGCCCGTCGAAACAAAAACGATACATCATTTCTTTCCGTTTTTCGGATGCGGCGATATACCCGAAACGTTTTTCCTTTTCGCCGAATTTCGCAAGCGTCGTTTCGTAACGGTATAACAAGCTGTTAAGATCGACGGCGGCAAATTCGCTGCAACGGAAATCGAATCTCGGTGAAAAATCCCACCCCGATTCACATTCGGCAAGAATATTATTTCCTATCGTTTCTCTGTCGGCGTTTTCGAATTTACGTTTCAATCTGACTTCGGCTTCGTCCGCCATAAATATTTTTGTCTTTGCGTCTGCGGAATTGCCGTAATGATTCAATCCTCCGGGTAAAACGCGTTCTTTCATCCAGTAATCGTATTCTCGTTCCATAGCGGACAAAAGAATCGCGGCGTTTTCGCCGTCGATAAACGGAAGCAGATCGCAGACCATAATGCCGAAAACGGGCGGCTGCGTGCGATTGAGCATGCCCGTCACCGCGGCGTTGGGCATATACCCGTACTTTTGTATCAAGAACGCCATATCGAGAGCATTACGGAGCGCGTCTTCGATTTTTCCGTCGGCTATCAGCCCTTTATTGATAAAACAAGTATCCCAATAATAAAACTCGTCGAAAATTCCTTCCGCACAAGGCGAATTGTAAGGATACGGCAACGGAATTCCGTCGGCGCGATGTCCCTTTTTTCTTAAACTTTTTTCCCAACTATTGCGAATATATTCACGAACCGTCATAGTATCTCCCGAAAAACGGCGGACTTAGCATATCGTTAAGCCCGCCGCCGTCATCAATTCTTTCAGAAAAGCGAAACGTCTATTATTTCGATTTCGAACGTTTCTCCCGCAGTAGCGTATTTATTCAGGAAAAGCATAACCGAACCGTAGGAAGAGGCAAGTTTTGCGCTTTCTACGTCTTTCGTCAGTTCGGCTACCCCGTCACTATCAAACGTGAGATCCTCTCCGTAAATCATTCCGGACGCTCCGTCTACCTGGAAACGTACTTTTTCAAGATTTCCGCTGACAAGACGCACCTTAACGTGCAACTTGGTTGCTTCTATGGTAGCGGTATCGAAGTTAAAGAGATACGTACTCCACTCATCGGTAGCCGCGGCGGTAAATCCGATTTTTACGGATTTATCCGCATTTATCGTTGCGGTATAAAAATCTTTCGAGGCATTCCATTGGCTATTGCCATGTCCCGTTATCCCGCGGAATGTTTCCGCTTCTTCCTGCGAACTTGCCGCAACGGTGAACGTAAACTCCTTCCATTCGGAAACGCCCGCGCTGTTTTTGCTGCGAATCTTTGCGTTGTGCTTACCTACGGCAAACGCTTTTTCTTCCGTGGGTTTATACGCGCGGCACATCATCGGAGCGTCGCCCGAAGGACGCGTACGCTGCATAAGGTCGTTAATTGTGTTTCCGTCCACTTCCAATTCGTATTCCGAAGCCGCGAAAACACGTTCCCAATAAACGACGCCGTCTTTCACTTCGGCGTAACCGGGCGCAACGGGAGCCTGTTTTTCACCCTCTACCATGGCAATCTTAGTGAACTTAATTTCGGTTTCTCCTTTTGTTTCGTCGGTCGTGCCTTCCAACGGACAAGGATTATTCAATTCGAGGTATATGGCTTTCCAGCTTCCTTCTCCGTCGAGATCGACGTCGGTCGTATTCAGACTGACCGAGTTTTTCCCGGGTTTAACGACATAACGCTGATACTGTTTGAAACTGCTTTCGCCGCCGAATTCAAACTGCATGACGGGCAAACTTCCTTTCGTAACTTCGAACTCGAGTTCGAAACTCGTTGCATCCATGGCAGCGTCATACCAAAGGACAAGACTCGTCCAGGCGTTCGTCATTTTGCTTCTGTCGTAAGATACCACAAACGCATCGTCGTCGCTTCCGTTCACGACGTAATTGATTTCTCCGTTATAAGTGTTGTTCTCGATTTTGTTGATTCCCGATACGACGTTTTTGCCGAGACGATAGCCGGAAACCACAACGACGCATTCGCTTTCGAATTTCCCGTCTTTCGTAGACGCGGTTATCTTGCACGTACCTTCGTTTACACCCGTTACGTTACCGTTTTCGTCTACGGTAGCAACGCCCGGATCACTCGTTCTCCAGTCCACTTCGGCACTGCTCGCCGAAAGCTGTTCGCTTCTGCCCGCATCCAGGCTAAGGTTCTCTTTATCGAGCGTAATCGACGAAGTAGTTCCCGTCGATTCCTTCGGGGTTTCGCCGCATCCGACCATAAAGATCGACGTTACCGACAGCGCGAGCGTCAGTGCAAGCGCTAAAAATTTGCCTTTTTTGTTCATATTGGTTTTCCTCCTGATATATAGATTTTATTAAGGCCTTATTGATTAAACGGAAAATCTTTAAAGATTTCCTCATAGATTGCAGACGGAACGTTCGTCATGTACAAACGTTTCCAGTCCTGCGTGATTGTGCGGAATTGTCCGACGCAAACGTCTTTATTGCTGTTCCAGTCGGGCGTCCACTGCAAACCTTTTTCACGCCACCAGTCCGCTCCGATATTCGCTACGTATTTAGCCTCGTCGATATCGGAAGGTTGCGACGCGTCCCATACGCACAGTCTTATATCCATCTCGGACAAAATATACAACGTTTCGTTGTTTTTTACGCTGCCGTCTTGGCTTAAAAGTCCAACCTCGACCAGATCGATCTGGCTTCCGAACGGGTGATAGTTATAACCGAGCGTAGCATAATCGAGTTTGATTCTCGTGCGTTTTTCTTCGGCATAATTGATACTGTTCGACATGAAGTTTTTATGCGCGTCGTTTCCGAAGTTTTCATCGTAAAACGATCCTTTCGGATTGGCATGTTCGAGCAAAACCCATCCGGAAGATTTCGTATACGCCCATATTTTCATGTTCTGAAATTCGATACCCGTATTGGAAACGGGATTTTGTCCGTTCTGAAGATAAATCGTAGACCAGATTCCAACGCCCTTCCAGCCGAGCGGTTTGTTGCCGTTACCGGAACCCGCCCTCGGGTGATATTTCCAGTCGTTGGTATCGGCGCAGGACGGTACGGCTTCGTGATACGCGCTATCTACGGAATGTTTCGGCGTGTATGCCGACTCGTCGTCAGCGATTTTTTCATCGCTTAACTGCTTGAAATCCTGCCGATTATCCGATAAATACTTTACGTTTTCCGCGGACAAATCGCAAACGAAAGCGCCGTCTTTTGCGGAAAGATATTTCGTCGTTCCGGTTTCGAATCCGTTTTTCGCCATATCGCGTATCGTCTTCATCGCCTCGACGTAGTTTTTTTCGACCCCGCCGCGAATTGTTTTTAGCGCAGCGTCGTCTCCTGATTCCTTCGCCGCCTTTTTCAGATCTACTCCGCCGAAATATATCGTTCCGTTATTTTTCTTTGCCGCGTCCAGGCTGCCGAGCGCGCTCCGCCCGCTCGTATCGAAAATCGCCGTTACCCCGTTTTGATATGCCGAAGAAGCATAGTCTTCGGCTTTTACCACGTTCGTTTGCTCTTCGATATACTTTACGCTTACCGAAGCGTTGCCGACGCCTTGCAAAAAGCCGTACAGCACACGATTATCGAAACCGTTTTCATATACGGAAACATACCCCGCTTTTTGTGCGCCGCTTTCCGCAATCGTCCGTCCGCCGAGATACCCGTATTCCTCGGGTTGAAATTCCAACGCGCAAACGTTGTCTCTCACGTCGCGAAGAGCCGCGTCCAGAACGATAAATTTCATTCCTTTGAAACTTTTAACGTAACCGAACAAGCCGTTATACGCCTCTCTCCCGACTATGGCAACCGTTTCGATTCCGCCCTTTGCTATTTCTTCCTCCACCGCGCGACGATAATTATCTGCGTTTTTTCCGAGTTCGAGCGTTTTGAATCCGCATTTTGCCTCTTCTTTGGCGGCTGTATACACTTTGCCGCCGAATTCGTCGTTACTATCGCCCGCATAACAGAGCAAAACCTTTGCGTCCGCTTCGTTTTTCGGCGAGCAGGAACATGCGGAAGCTATAAGAAACAAAGATAACGCCGCCGCTAAAATTTTTTTTATTTTCATTTTTTTACCCCTTTACGCTACCCACGGTAATCCCTTTTACGAAATAACGCTGCAAGAACGGGAATACGAGTGCGATCGGCAAAACGCCCAGGAATATCTGCGCCGCCTGTAAATTTTTCCCTCCGATATTTTTCAATGCTTCCAATTGTTCGGGCGTAAGGGTAAAGCCCGATTGCTTCGTGGGATCGCTCGAAACGATCATCGTATACAAGTAAGACTGCAACGGATATTTAGACGGATCGTTCATAAACATGATTCCGTCAAACCAACTGTTCCATTGCCCCACCGCGGTAAACAAAACAATCGTAGCGATCGAAGGCATCGAAAGCGGAATGTATATTTTAAACAAAACGGTAAATTGCCCCGCCCTGTCCAATAAAGCCGCCTCTTCGATATCCCGCGGAATGCCCCTGAAAAAGTTCATCAGCATCAGCACGAACCAGACGTCGCATGCTCCCGGCAAAACGTAAACCAGAAAACTGTTCAACAATCCGAGTTGCTTATACAGGAAATACGTAGCGAACAATCCGCCGCTTAAAAACATTGTGACGAGAAAAAACCAGGTAAATCCGGTTCTTCCTTTAAACCTTCCGTCCGTTTTCGACAGCGGATATGCCGTAAGCACCACTACGATGAGCGAAGCCGACGTGCCGAATATCACTCTCATCACACTGATTACGAGCGACGTGAAGAATTCTCTTTTCTGCAGAAGGTACTGATACGCCTGCAACGTGAACCCCTTCGGCAAAAGGAACACTACGCCTTTGCTTGTAAATTCATCCGATGAAAACGACATCGCGAGAAGATGAATGAACGGAAGAATACAAATCAATGCCAGTAAGCTAAGCACCGTATAGTTTATGATTTCAAAAGCGATTCTTCCTTTAGTTTTTTTGATTTTCATCTCTCGTCACCTCAGAACAATCTGTAATCAAACTTTTTGTAGGCGAAATAATACGTTCCGCCCATAAGCACGAGAGTTACGACCGACTTTGCGAGGTTTACCGCGCTTGCCACGTCTACCTGACGATTGCCGAACATGCCGAGCCGATATACAAACGTATCAATGATATCTCCGCCTTCGTAAACCATCGGGTTGTAAAGCACAAGAACCTGATCGAACCCGCCGTTTAAAATTCCGCCGATAGATAAAGTCATGACCATTGCCACAACCGGAGCGATGCTCGGAAGCATAACGTTAATAATCTGTCTGATTCTTCCGCCGCCGTCGATTTCGGTCGCCTCGTACAAAGTTTCGTCCACTCCCATAATGGCGGCAAGAAAGATTACCATATTGTAACCCATGCCTTTCCATACGTCCGATAAAATTACCAGCGTCCTAAACCAACCGTTATCGAGGAAAAACATAATTCTCGTACCGAATATCTTTTCGAGCACGGTGTTCACAACTCCGCCGTAAGCAAACATTTCAAGCAAAATACTGCCTAAAATGATCCAGCTGAGAAAGAACGGTAAAAAATACATTGTCTGAAAAAACCTTGAAAACCATTTTTTCCCGACTTCGTTGATTAAAATCGCCAACAATAGCGGCACGATTATTCCGAGAACGATCTTTATTCCGGAAATCAGCAACGTATTACGCACCGAGTTCCAGAATTTTTCCATTTTAAAAATATAGATAAAATTCCCGAATCCGTGATTGCTCGCCCACTCCTGACCGAAAAACGTTCCTTTGAAAATATCGAACTTCTGAAACGCCATCACGATGCCGAACATAGAGCCGTATTTAAAAACCAACGTGAGAATTACTCCCGGCAGCAGCATCATCCACCACACCCATTGTTTCTTTACGAAACGCACGAATTTGGACGAGGTTTTATGTTGTAATATATTTTCTTTCATATTTATTTCGCCTGTTCGGCATACCATGCGTTAACTTCCGCGGCGACTTCGTCTCCGCCGATTTTTTTCCACGAGGAAACAAACGAATCCCAGGTGTCGTCGATATTTTTCTCGCCCATAATCGCTTTCAGATAATATTCCGAAACTTCCTGAGCCATCAACGCGCCTTTGCTTGCCATGGCGGGCGTCGAAATCCCGTAGAATTCATCGTAAGATACTCGCTTTTCTTCATCGTAAATTTTGATAATCTGCGCCCATGCCCCGTCTTTATTCACGCGGGTCATAATGTTCGCAAACATGTTTTCCTGATACTTCGTAGCGAAATGATCGTCTTTCCAAACAAGATATTCCGGATAAGCGTTCCACAATTTTTTCATGTGCGCCGTCCAGGTTTCGGGAGCTTTCCCCTCCGCTTTCGGGTCGCTCTCCAATTGTTTGTTAATATTTACGTATTGTTCGTTGATATCATACGGATCGTAAAATTGCGTAGGACACCAACTCCATACGTAACCGTTTTCCGGCGCCGCTTCCGGCGTGCCGTCGAGAGCGATATACATATTTATCATCTTGAACAAAGCTTCAGGGTTTCTGCACTTTTTATTCACGACGTAGTAAAACTCCACCTGCTGACGATCTATTACTACGTTTTTGCCTTCGGCAAGAGGCATTTTTGCGGCAACCCAGTTCGCGTCGTTTCCGATTGCCGTACCGAGAGGATATTCGAATTGCCACCACGGACCGATAACAACGCCGCACTTATCGCCGAGAACGTCCGCCTGCACGGCGTCTACCGTAGCCGCGGCAACGTCTTTCATTAAAATGCCTTCGCTATAAAGTTTGTTCAGCCATTTCAATGCAGTCTTGCTGTTTTCGGATACTTCGTCCGCGTGCAATTTCCCGTCGCTGCCCAAAAGCCACGCATAAGGACTTGACCCGAACACGTTCATATATCTGTCGATCGAAAAATATGAACCCGAAATAGCATTGCTCATCGCAAGTCCGCACGTTGCCCCTTTCTTTTGTTTGAACGCCTTCAACACTTCGTACAATTCTTCCGGAGTTTCGGGAACGGAGAGTTTAAGTTCGTTCAGCCAATCCTGACGGATATACATCACGGGAACGCCGCGGCGATTGTCGGAATACTGAGGCACGGCATAAATTCCGCCGTCGGCGTCGGTAAGCCTTTTGATAACATCGGGATCGCGATTCAAAAACGTCTTTACGTCGTCGGAAGCATATTCGTATGCCGTGGAAAGATTTTTCAGCATACCCGCCTTTTTCAGCGAGGCATAATCGCTTGCCGTGACCTTAAAAATATCGGGCAGTTCGTTCGACAACATGGAAAGACTCAGTTTTTCGCTGTATTGCGTAGGCGGAACTTTCCACAAATAGGAAAACTCCAGATTCAACCTTTCTTTCATCAGCTTGATGAACTGCTGGTTATCGGGAGTTACGCTCTGAGGCACGCGGCTGTCGTTGTGTGCCTGATACTCCATTACGCCCGTAATCTTGACTGTAGTTTCGTACTTTCCGAACGGATTGCGGGTGGGATCGTCATAATCCGCTCCCCCGTTCCCGCCGTTTTTGCCGCAGGAGCAAATACCGATCGCGCATAATGCCGCCAGAATAAAACTGACGAATTTTAAATTCTTTTTACTCATAATCTTCCTCCGTCGATTATTTTCTTTGAACCGATTATATCACGAAAATATTTCGGATTCAATACCCTGTTTTTTTACATTCTTTTGTTTTCTTTACCATTTTAAACACAAAAAAAGGCTTTCCCGAAGAAAAGCCGAAAAAATCATCTTTATTTCGTTTTATGTATATCGGGGATTTCACTCGTCATCGCTAAGTGCTTTTCTCCGATAAGTCATCGGCGCACAGCCGTGCAATTTCGCAAAGGCGATCCCGAATTGCGCAGGGTTGGCAAAACCGCATTTCTTCGCGATATTCAACACAAAATCATCCGTTTCGACAAGCAGTCGTTCCGCAAACCTCATTCGCTGCTCCAAAATATACGAATGTAAATTTTCGCCGACGACAGCCTTGAACTTACGCGATAAATATGCGGGATTGTAATAAACAGCCGAAGCCAACGTCGTCAGCGAAAGATCGTCGCCGAGATGAGTGGCTATATACTTTTTAACCGAACCGATTATTTCGTCGCCGCAATCTTCCGAAACGTCTTTCGCCTCCTGCCCGTCGCCGATAAAACGGCATCCGTTCTTATTTCCGCCGCATAAACTTTCCAGACGGGAATATCGTATTCCGTCTCTTTCTCCGCGCGGCAGATCCACGGCAAAAACGGAATAGTTACCGTCCCGCTCGAAAATATCCTGTTGCAGCCTTTTGACCCGCTCGATCGCCACGTTGACGTTTTCGGAAACGGGAATCGCCGCAAACCACCCGTTTTCTTTACAAAACACCGATACGTCTTTTCCGAAAGTATTGCGAAGAATATTCACCATATCCGTCTTAGCTTCCGAAAAAATCATAAACAAAAACAACCGCTCGGAGTATTCTTCGCCGTTTTCTTCTACGGATCTCCGCAATTTCATGCCGTTGACTTCCGCCGACAATTCATCGTTCAGCCGCACCTGAAAAGCCAATTCCGATTCTCGTTGCCTTTGTTTTTCCGCCTCGCCGATTTTTTCGCGAACGGCATTCAGCAAAACGGCGTCATCCTCTAATTTCAACACGTAAGACGCCTCCGGAAACTTCAACGCCTCATACGCATAGGAAAAATCGCTGTACCCGGTGAGAAAAATAATTTTCAGATCGGGATACGATAACAAAAGCGATTTACATAGCGATATCCCGTTGCATTTCGGCATATCGATATCGCATACGACTATATCTATATAATGCGTTGCGGAAAACTCTTTTGCCTGCTGCGATCCGTAACAGACATGCACTTCGACGTCCGTGTTTAACTCGGCAATCAAAGTACCTGCTATCGAATCGGCTATATTTCTCTCATCGTCAACCACCAATATCGTCACTTTTCAATCCTCCCGTTGAGAACACAGATAAATCGTAACTTTCAATCCCCCGAGATCGCTGCGCTTCACAAACAACTCTCCGCGCCCGCCGGCATAATGAAGCAGCCTTCTGCTTACGTTAATCAATCCGGACGTTTCTTCGGGATTAACAAGTTTTTCGGATAACTCTTCGATCTGCGAATCGCGGATATCGCCGTTATCGTCGAATTCTATTCTCAGATTGTTTCCTTCCTCAAAATAACGCACTCTGAATACCCCGCCATCTTCTTTATTCGCAAATGCATATTTATAAGCGTTTTCGGCGATGGGTTGCATGCATAACTTCGGAATAGGCATTTCACGAAACTCTTCCGGCGGAGAATCGATTTGCAGATCTACCCGCTCGTTAAAACGTATTCTTTGTATTTCGAGATAATCGCGCATATTATCGGCTTCGTCGCACAGTTTTACGATAGGCTCGGCATTGCGCGTAATATACAGAAACAGTTTCGACAATCCGCCTGTCATGCGCTCCACGCTCTCTATGTCGCCCATTTTGCAAAGACTGCGGATATTCGCAAAACAATTATATAAGAAATGAGGATTTATCTGCGCTTGCAACGCCTTGAACTCGCTTTCGACGCGCATCGACTTCTGCCTGTAATTTTCTTCGATATAACTCGATATCGAAGAAGTCATATAATTGAATCCGTCGTATATGTTCTGAAAATCCGACGTAATGTTATCCTCTATGCGGACGTCGAAATCTCCGTCGCTCACCTGCCGCATCGCACCGAGCAACCGTGAATACGGGCGGCTGAAAAAATGTCTGAACATTAAAAACAAAGCAAAAGCCACAAAACAAAGCAATACGCCTGCAACGATAAAATATATTGTCAACGCGCTTAAAGCGGGATCTGCAGACGCGGCGTCGAAATTTACATATAAAGGAAGTATACTCATCAGCTTTGTACAGTAAACAATCCTTCCGTTTCTGAGTATCGGTTTGTCCGTTTCTTCTTCCGATAAAACAGTTCCCGGCACGATGCCTTCGTCCGAACAGATTATCATTAAAGAATCCACTTCCGCATAAGGCTTCGTCTGCACTTTAGGAAATGCCGTAAGAGCCAGGTTTTTTGCGATATGATCCGCGTCGAGCAATACCGCCAATACGGAATTATCCTGTTCGGAAAGCGACAGCGTGATCAATATTTCACCGTTATTTCTGAGATTGCCTTCGTAGGTAGGCGAATACCGATGTTCTTCTATAGCCTTATCAAGCAAATGTTTACGAAAATCGTCGCCGACAAAAGTGTATAGCGTGTTGTACGATAATTCCCCGTCGGGAGCAATCCATAGCGCGCACGAATCGATTACGTCGTAATAGGTCGTAAGCGACACAAGATCGTCTATCGTTCTGTTAATCGCGGTATTACGCGCGTAGGAATCGCCCGATATTTTATCGTAATAATAGGCTTTAAGGCGAATAACGGTATCGCTGTTCATCAGCGAAAATCCCGCTCTCGATATGTTTTTGATATCGTTTTCAAGGTTCTCCGTTAACGCGGCATAACTGTCTTCCACGATTTGTCTCGTCCTGTTTTTTGCCGTTCTGTTCGATACTAACAGATTTACCGATATCAGTAAACCGAACAGAAAAATGATTATTATTTCTATCAAAGCAAAAACGGTAACCAACGACAATTTCCTTTTTTTTGCTCTTACTCCGTTCATAATTCCTCTCTCAGATATTCTGCCGACGCCGGATTTGACTTTTAATTTAAATCCCGTTCGCTTCTTCCTACAGCAAACAATTCCTTATTTCGCAGTATGCCGACAAGAGTAATACAAATCTTGCCCGCATGCCACGATCGGAGCCGTCGTCGGGTTCATGACCATTCAACCGAATATCTATCGCCTCTCCTCCCGACAACCGTTTTTTATAGTATAGCATAAATAACGATCTTTTTCAATCGTTTTTAGATTTGACGTCACAATTCAGTTTTATTTTCAGTGAAAAAATCGCTTCGGATTCTTAAATTTTTTAATTATTGTTCCCCATAAATTATTTCTTCGTCG
>URKE01000046.1 GCA_900548285.1 uncultured Eubacteriales bacterium
AAAATCAGAATAAAATCGGAATAGAAACAATAGAAAACCCCGTCGGGAGAAAAATTTCTTTGACGGGGTTTTATTATGATAATCGACTTATAGGCGGGGTTTTGAGGTGTGATTACGCAAAATCCGCAGGCGATAAACCTTAATTTACAACTTGAATTTAATATTTTTTAGTTTTGCGTAAACGGGTAAACCGTTTTTAAGCCTGCGATTCGGCTCTCCCGCAATGAGCGGCAGAGCGTAAGCAACGAAATCGTTCGTAAGGTTCGTCCCGTCTGCTGTTATCCATTCGGCGGGGATTTGTTTTTCGGCGTTCGCCGCGGAAGAAAGCGGTTCGGCAACGTATTCTATTTCATACGTTTCGCCCGGTTTTCTCCTGAACGCGATCATCTTGTCCGTTTCGCCATTGACGGCTTTTTTGACGGCTTGCCTGCCGGCGTTGAAAGATTCTTCGATATCGGTATCGGAAGCGCAGTGCGCCGCGCAACGTTGCAGAATATTCAGTTCAACGGCTTTGCATTTCAGCCCGAGCGACTTCGCTTTGGCTTTTAAAATCGAGCAGACTCCGCCGAGTTGCGAATGTCCGAAAACGTCGGTCGAACTCTGATCTTCGCCCACGTATTTGCCGTTTTCAAAGCGGATTCCTTCCGAAACAGCAACGACGCAGTATTTTTTTGCGTCGACGACGGTTTTAACGTCCGACAAAAATTTCTCGTAAGAAAACGGAGTTTCCGGCAGATAAATGAGATCGGCGCCGAAACCGTTTACCGATGCGAGTTTACTCGCCGCGGTCAGCCAGCCGGCGTTTCTGCCCATGATTTCCACAACGACGACGAGCGGCGAGGGGTAAATCGAAGCGTCGCGGTTTATCTCCATAATCGAGTTGGCTATGTATTTCGCCGCGCTCCCGTAGCCGGGGCAGTGGTCCGTGCCGCAAAGGTCGTTATCGATCGTTTTCGGTATGCCGATAACGTTCACGTCGTAGCCCGATTTCTGCATATATTTCGAGATTTTGTCGCAGGTATCCATGCTGTCGTTACCGCCGTTATAGAAGAAATAGCGGACGTCGTATTTTTTAAAGACCTCCAATATTCTGCGGTAATCGGTATCGTCCTCGGCAGGGTTTTTAAGTTTGTATCTTACCGAGCCGAACGCCGATGCGGGCGTGTGTTTCAGCGCCTCGAGTTCGGCTTTATCTTCGAGCGAAATATCGAAAAAATCTTCGTCCAAAACGCCCTTTATTCCGTGATGAGCGCACAGAACGCCCGTCACGGATTCGTTTTCGAGGGCTTCGAGAAGTCCCCCGGCAATGCTTGCGTTAATAACCGTCGTCGGTCCGCCCGATTGAGCGAAAACGCATCTTCCTTTAAGATTTTTCATAAGTTTTTATCGTTTTTATGTGGGTTATATTTGTCGGGATGAAAGGATATACAAGGAGATCTCAGCAGAGTTTAGACGCCATGTCGTAAAGGTGCTTATCTATTTTTTTCGTCTGCGAAAGGGCTTCGGTTATGTCGAGGTCGACGATTTTGTTGTTCTTTATGCCGATAACTCTGTTGGTTTTGCCCTCGATGAGAAGTTCGGTTGCTCTCGTGCCGAATCTTGCGGCGAGCATTCTGTCGGCCATGGTGGGCGTGCCGCCTCTCTGAATGTGACCGAGAGTTGTTACTTTGACGTCTGCGCCGCTGATAACCGAAACGATGGTCTTGATTTCCTGTTCGTTGCCCGCGCCTTCCGCAAGGACGATTATGTTCGAGGTTTTGCCCCTTTCCTTGCTCTTTTTGATGTCCTCCGCGATAGCCTGAATGTCGTAAGGCACTTCGGGAACGAGAATATATTCCGCGCCGCCGCAGATTCCGGAGTAGAGAGCGATATCGCCGCAACGTCTGCCCATAACTTTGACGAGCGAAACGCGGTCGTGCGAGGTCATCGTATCTCTGAGATTGTTTATCGCCCAGAGAACGGTGTTCACGGCGGTGTCGAATCCGAGAGTGTAATCGGTGTAAGCAAGGTCGTTATCTATCGTGCCGGGGATACCGACGACGTTGATTCCGTTTTCGTCGGACAGACATCTCGCGCCGGTGAACGAACCGTCGCCGCCGATGACCACAAGTCCTTCGATGCCGAGGGCTTTAAGGTTATCCGCTGCTTTTTTTCTCGTTTCGGGAAGTTTGAATTCAAGACATCTCGCCGTTTTGAGAATGGTGCCGCCCCTCTGAACTATATCGCACACCGAATGAGCGTTCATCTGAGTGATGCTGTTGTTTACGAGGCCGTAATAACCTCTTTCCACGCCGAAAACTTCCAATCCGCTGTTGACTGCGCTTCTTACGCACGCTCTGATGCAGGCGTTCATACCCGGCGCGTCGCCGCCGCTTGTGAGAATTGCTATTTTTTTCATAAGTTTACCTCCTCTGTGTAAACAGTAAAATTTTATCGTTTTTGTTTTTCGCGTTTTGCCGCGTTTTTGTTTTGTCAGGTCGCGCCGCCGCTTTTTGCGTCTTGTTTTTATTTTTAACCCGGCGGCGATTTACGCCGAGAAAAATTTGATGTCTTTTTCGTCGATAATCGAAAGAAGTTCGTTTACAAGTCCCTTGCAGTTTCTGACCGTCTGCGACATTTTATAGTTTTTCCCGTCTATCTTAAAACATACTATTATATCGCCCGGATAAGTGGAAAGTATGTCTATAAGTTCGTTTTTGAATGATTTCGTATCGTCGTGAAGAATAATTCCGAGGTAATCTCTCGTCTGCTTTTGCTGTTTTTCTTCGGCGGGTTCGATTTCGTTCACGCTTGTCACCGAGTCCGCGATAACGCTCGCGCGCTCGTCTTTCAGTTGAAGTCGGCCGCGGATTTTAACCACTTGTTCGGGCGTGAGTTTATCCTTGAACTTTTCAAAGGTTTTCGGGAAGAAAACGCACTCGATAGCCCCGTAAGTATCTTCGACGGTGACGAACGCCATGTTCGATCCGGATTTTGTGGTTATTTTGTCCGCAGCGGTGATGATTCCGCCGAAGTAAACGGGCATATCGTTTTTCACGTCCGTGAAGATTTTGTTTCCGTCCTCGTCCTCTTCAACGTTTGCGAGCATTTCCGTCGAAAAGGAGCAGTCCGCGAATTTGGATTTGAACCCGTCGAGCGGGTGTCCCGAAACGTAAACGCCGGTGACGTTCTTTTCGAGCGAAAGTTTGGTCTTGTTGTCGTATTCCGGAATGTCGGGATAACTTACGGTGAAGTTTACGTCCTCGGCGAGAAAATCGCCGAACAAACTCATCTGCGCGCTTTCGCGTTGTTTGGCTATAATCAGAACCCTGTCGATAAGTTCGTCGTATATAGCGATGAGTTGCGCGCGTTTTTTTCCGAAACAGTCGAACGCGCCGGCATAGATAAGGTTTTCCACGAGCCGCTTGTTCAGAACTTTGCTTTCGCACCTCGAAACGAAGTTTTCAAAGGAGTGATATTTGCCGTTTTTTTCGCGTTCTTCGGTTATGGAGTCTATCGCCGCAAGACCTATGCCTTTAACTGCGGCAAGTCCGTAACGGATTTTGTTGTTTTTAACGCTGAAGAAGCCCACGCTCTCGTTGATGTCCGGGGGGAGAACTTTGATTCCCTCTTCTTTCGCGTAAGAAATGTAGTTCTTTATTTCGTCGATGTTGGTTATTCTGTTGTTGAGAACCGCCGTGAGGAATTCCGCCTCGTAATAACATTTCAGATAAGCAGTCTGATAAGTCACGAGCGAATAAGCCGCCGCGTGCGATTTGTTGAACGCGTATTTTGCGAAGTCCTTCATTTCGTTCCACACGGCGTGAGCCACGTCCTCGGGAACGCCGCGCTTTAAGCATCCGTCTATCGCGGTGGAAACTTTGCCGTGTTTATCGACGGTTTCTTCCTTGCCGTGAATGAAGATGACTTCTTCCTTTATCATATCGTCCACTTTCTTTTTGCCCATCATTCGGCGGACCATATCTGCCTGACCGAGCGTGTAACCTGCGAGAGCCTGAACGATTTTCATAACCTGTTCCTGATATACTATGCAACCGTAAGTCTGTTTGAGAATGGGTTCGAGCAGAGGATGCGCGTAAGTAACAAGTTCGGGGTTGTGTTTGCATTTTACGAATTTGGGTATGGAATCCATAGGTCCGGGGCGGTAAAGCGAAACCGCCGCGACTATATCTTCTATGCAGGACGGACGGAGTTCTTTCATGAACTTCTGGAAGCCCGCCGATTCTATCTGGAATATGGCTTTCGTGTTTCCCGTGGCGAGCAGATCGAAAACTTTCGGATCGTCATAGGACGACTTGTCGAAGTCGAGTTCCACGCCGTGGTTCTGTTTGATATAATCGATAGCCATCTTGATATCGGAAAGGTTTCGTAAACCAAGGAAGTCCATTTTAAGGAATCCGAGGTGTTCGAGTTCCACGCCGGTATACTGGCTCGTTATATCTTCGCCGTTCCTGCCGAGCGGCATGTGCTTGTCGAGAATGTCCGCGCCGATGATAACCCCGCACGCGTGCGTGCTTGCCTGACGGGGCGAATCTTCGAGTTTTGCGGCGATGTCTACGACTCGCTTGATTTCGGGCGAGTCGTTATACATATTGACGAGTTCGGGAACGGAGAAGTCAACTCCGTAGTCCTTCGCGCCCTCTTTCGGGTGATATTTGCCGAAAACTTTGAGAATGATATTCGGGCGTTTCAGGTCGAACTCGTCGCCGTTGGCGTTCTTTCTCACGAGTTTGTTCGGCATCGCCTTGGTAACTCTGTCCGCCTCGGAATAAGATACTTTTAATACTCTCGCAACGTCTTTTATCGCGTTTTTAGCCGCCATAGTGCCGAAAGTAACTATTTTACAAACTCTGTCGTAGCCGTATTTCCGGCGGACGTATTCAATAACTTCCTGACGGCGGCTATCTTCGAAGTCCACGTCGAAATCGGGCGCGGAAACACGTTCGGGGTTTAAGAAACGCTCGAAGTAAAGGTCGTATTTAAGCGGGTCGATGTTCGTTATGCCGATAAGGTAAGCGACGATCGAGCCTGCGCCCGAACCACGCCCGGGGCCTACCGAAATGCCCATGTTTCTCGCCGCGTTTATATAGTCCCACACGATGAGGAAGTATTCGATGAAGCCTTGTTTTTCGATGACGGCGAGTTCGCTTTCTATTCTGTCGCGTATCTCTTTGGTTTCCGCGCCGTACTTCTTTTTTATGCCGGCGTCGATAAGTCCGCGGATATACGTTTTCGGGTCTTCGCCCGTTTCGGGGTAGTAATGCGGGAACATATAATGCCCGTAAACGAACCCGAAATTGCATTTGTCGGCAATTTCGAGAGTGGTTTCCAGAGCCTCGGGGTCGTTGGGGAAGAGCGCCGCCATCTCGTCGTAAGACTTAAGATAGAACTCGTCGTTGGGGAAGCGGAGTCTTTTCGGGTCGTCGTAATCCGCGCCCATCTGAACGCACATTAAAACGTCCTGCGATTCCGCGTCCGAACGTTCGAGATAATGCACGTCGTTGGTGGCGACGAGTTTTATTCCGTATTTTTTCGCGTAAGTACGCAGGTATTTGTTCACTTCGAGTTGCTCTTCGAGCATATGGTTCTGCATTTCGAGGTAAAAATCCTCCCCGAAAAGGTTTTTGAACCACAATACGAGCCTTTCCGCTTCGTCGAAGTTTCTGTTTAAAATCGCCTGAGGAATATCGCCCGCAAGGCACGCCGAAAGGCAGATTAAGCCCTCGTGGTGAGCCTCGAGCGTTTTCAGGTCGATTCTCGGCTTATAATAAAATCCGTCGCGGAAAGCGATCGCGTTCAGAAGTGAAATATTCTTGTAACCTTCTTCGTTTTTGCAGAGCAGAACGAGGTGGTTGAGTTTTGCTTTTCCGCTTTTTACGGTCAGATCGTCGCAAACGTAAAATTCCGTTCCGATAATCGCCTTTATGCCTTCTTTCTCGCAGGCGTCGAAAAAGTTCACCGCGCCGTACATGTTTCCGTGGTCGGTTATGGCGAGCGCGGGCATTCCGAGAGCCTTGGCTTTTTTCGCCGCGACGGCTATTTTCGTCGCGCCGTCGAGTATGCTGTATTCCGTATGAACGTGTAAGTGTACGAAGTTTCCCATTTTATCCTTTTAACTTTGCAGGGTATTTCTGTTGTTGTTTTTTTAAGCGTTTTCCGCAAAACGCTCAGTCCATAAAATGAATGATTATCTCGTTCTGAACGAAGAGATATTCGGGTTTTATCGCGATTCCGTCATCGGTTTCGTCGAGATATTTTTTCACGGAAGCCATTTTCTTCGCGTATTTCTCGGTAAAATCGAACCCGAAACGCGCTTTGTAGTCGGCAAACGAAATCCCTGCCGCAGTTCTCAGCCCGAGCATGACGAATTCGAATTCGCGTTCGTCGCCCTCGATGTTTTCGCTGAAAATTTCCGCAACCTTGTCGCGCATGATGCAGGCGACGTATTCGTCGATTTTTTCGGTGTTGGTGAACCGCCTTTCGCCGATGAACGACGACGCGGCAACGCCGAACCCGATATATTCGCCCCTTTTCCAGTAGTTGAGGTTATGGCGCGAATAATATCCGTCTTTGCAGAAGTTGGACACCTCGTATCGTTTATAACCGAGTTTTTCGAGATACTCGACGGCGAACGCGTACTGATCGGCAACCTCGTCCTCGCTTGGTAATTCGCCGTTCAGATATCTGCCGTACATCGGCGTGCCTTCCTCGGCTTTAAGAGCGTAAGAAGAAACGTGCTTCGCGCCCGAACCGGCGGCAAGGTCTATCGCTTCTTTAATATCCTTTTCTGTCTGATCGGCAAGCCCTATCATTACGTCAACGCTGAAATTCTTGCCGGCGAGCAGTTTCGCCGCGTCGATAAAATCCTGTTTTGTGTGGATTCTGCCTATGTTGCGCAAAAGGTCGTCGTTTGCCGTCTGCAGCCCCACGCTGAAACGGTTGAAGCCGATTTTTTCGTAGCGGCCGACTTTTTCCGCGTCTACCGTTCCGGGATTCATTTCGATCGTGATTTCGGCGTCGTCCGTTATCTTGTAATAATTTTTAAGTTGGCGCATCGCGCCTTCGATATACTTCGGTTCGACGAACGACGGAGTGCCTCCGCCGAAGTAAACCGTGTCGAAAACGTAGTCTTTGCAAAGTTCGCTTCTGCCTTTCATTTCCCTGTAAAGGCAGGCGAAATACAAATCGCATTTGGAAAGTTCCTTCGGGTAAGACGCAAAGTCGCAATAGGCGCACTTGCTCTTGCAGAACGGAACGTGAACGTAAATCCCGGGCATTATTAATCCTCAAAAATCGGTCTATAAGTCGATTAAACGATATTTTTACTTGTTATCGCTGCTGTCTATCTTCAAAATTGACATAAACGCCTCGCTCGGAACTTCAACCGAGCCGAGTTGGCGCATCTTCTTTTTTCCTTCTTTCTGCTTTTCGAGAAGTTTCTTCTTTCTCGTTATATCGCCGCCGTAGCATTTGGCGAGAACGTCCTTGCGGAGAGCCTTGACCGTTTCTCTCGCGATTACCTTTCCGCCGATAGCCGCCTGAATGGGTATTTCGAAGAGTTGGCGGGGAATAACGTCTTTAAGCCTTTCGGCGAGCGCGCGGCCGCGGGCGTACGCTTTGTCCTTATGCACGATTATGGAGAGCGCGTCGCAGATTTCGCCGTTTAAGAGCATGTCGAGTTTCACGAGGTCGCTTTTGCGGTAACCCGAAAGTTCGTAGTCGAAAGACGCGTAACCTCTCGTGCGGCTTTTCAGCCCGTCGAAAAAGTCGAAGATTATTTCGTTGAGCGGAAGAGTGTAGTTAAGGCGAACTCTTTTCGCGTCGAGATAAGTCATGTCCGTAAAAATTCCGCGCTTGTCCTGGCAAAGGTCCATTATCGCGCCGACGTAATCGGGCGGAGTGAAGATGTTTGCCGTTATCATAGGTTCTTCGGCGTAATCGATATAGGAAACGTCGGGAAATTTGCTGGGGTTATCCACCACGAGCATTTCGCCGTCCGTTTTGTAAATATGGTAGGAAACGGACGGAGCGGTCGTGATTATGTCTATGTCGAATTCCCTTTCGATTCTTTCCTGAATTATTTCCATATGCAGAAGTCCTAAAAATCCGCAACGGAAACCGAAACCGAGCGCGTCGGAATTATCCGGCTCGAAAGTAAGCGCGGCGTCGTTGAGTTTAAGTTTTAAAAGGGCTTCTTTAAGGTCGTTGAATTTCGAGCCGTCGAGCGGGTAAATACCCGAGAACACGACCGGCTGAACTTTTTTGTAACCGTGAAGCGGGGCGGGAGCGGGGTTGTTCGCGTCCGTTATGGTGTCGCCCACGGCGATGTCCTCGATGCTTTTGATGCTCGCCGCGATGTAACCTACTTCGCCCGCAGAGAGCGATTTTTTCGGCTTTAATTGCGGATTGAACGTTCCCACTTCGGTAACGTCGAACTGTTTCGTGCCGGCGAAAGTTTTTATCCTCGTCCCCGCGGAAACTGTTCCGTCCATAATTCTCACGAAGCAGATAACGCCCTTGAAGTTATCGTAATAACTGTCGAAGATAAGCGCTTTGAGCGGCGCGTCGTCGTCGCCCTTCGGCGGCGGAATGAGTTCCACTATCTGTTCGAGAACCTGATCGATGTTGATTCCGTTTTTTGCGGAAATTCTCGGGGCGTTCGCGCCGTCGAGTCCGATAACGTCCTCGATTTCCTTAGCCGTTCCGTCGGGGTCGGCGGAGGCGAGGTCGATTTTGTTGATTACGGGTACTATTTCCAGATTGTTGTCGAGAGCGAGATAGCAGTTCGCGAGCGTCTGCGCTTCGATGCCCTGCGTTGCGTCTACGATGAGAATAGCCCCTTCGCACGCGGCGAGCGAACGCGAAACTTCGTAAGTGAAGTCCACGTGTCCCGGGGTATCGATAAGGTTGAAGATATATTCCTTTCCGTTTTTCGCCTTGTAAGCCATTCTCACGGGCGTGAGTTTTATGGTGATTCCGCGTTCTCTTTCCAGGTCCATAGAGTCGAGGAGTTGGTTTTCCATATCTCTTTCGGCAACCTGACCGGTTAATTCCATAATTCTGTCCGCCAAAGTGGATTTTCCGTGATCGATATGCGCTACTATGCAAAAGTTCCGTATGTTGTCCTTGGTCGTTATCGCCATTATATCCCTCAAACGTATCACGCGCGCAATACGCTATAATTAATCAAGTTATATTATATATACAAACGAAAAAAAAATCAAGTTTTTAATATCCGATTTTGTGTGAATAATACGGGCGTAAAAAAATCGTTGTCCCCAAATAATTGACAAAACGCCGCGCTCGGGTTTATAATTTCGGCGGAAAAAGCATAATAACGACCTGAAAGCGGGCGAGTAGTTCGCTTTTAAGCCCGAAAACGTTCGCCTGTGGCCGAACAAGAGGATATTTATGGGAAAATGCAGAATAGAAAAGGATCACTGGCTTCTGAAAACGCCGGTCGCGCACAGGGGATTACATTCTCCCGAGAGCGGCGTCCCCGAAAACAGTATGAAGGCTTACGCCGCCGCGATAGAAAACGGGTATCCCATCGAGATGGATATTCAACTCACCAAGGACAACGTTCTCGTGTGTTTTCACGACGACGACCTTAAACGCATGACGGGCGTCGACGCTTTCGTCCGCGATAAAACTTTTGAAGAAGTCCGCGCGATGCGCCTTGCCGGCACTGACGAGATAATTCCCACGTTCGACGAGTTTCTCGCCTTCGTGGGCGGCAGAACGCCGATCGTCATTGAATTAAAATCTCAAAAGAACAGAGGTATAATCGCCGACGAAACGATAAAAAGGCTCGATAATTACAAGGGCGATTTCGTCGTGCAGTCGTTTGATCCGTTCATAGTCCGCGAGTTCAGAAAAAAACGCCCGCAATTCATTCGCGGTCAACTCGTCGATAAGGACAGGCATGAAGGACTTTCGTGGATTACGGATAAACTTCTCGGCATGGCTTTTTTCAATTTCACCGTCAAGCCGGACTTTATAAATATGAACGTGAAATATCTGCCGGTGAAAGGGAAAATGATAAAAAACAGACGGCTTATCTGCTGGACGGCGCGTTCCGAAGATGATAGAAAAAAGGCGGAAAAATACGCCGACAATTATATTTTCGAGGGGATAAGACCGTAACAGCGAAGTTTCGCAAAGCGGTTTCAAACAGAATCCAAGCGGTTTAAAATAAAACAAAAACACGCCGATAATCGACTTATAGGCTCGCTTTTGCGGGTTGATGTCGTATTTTCGGGGCTGAAAAGGAGTTTAAGGATGAAAAAACAGTTTTCCGTGAGCGGAATGACTTGTTCCGCCTGTTCGGCAAGAGTTGAAAGGTGCGTCAGGGCTGTGGACGGGGTTACCGATTGTACGGTAAACCTTATCACGGGCGCGCTTTCGGTTGAAATGAGCGGGGACGTTTCCGCTCAAATTATGTCCGCCGTCGTAAACGAGGGTTACAAGATCAAAGAGGGCGTTTCGCTCAGACGCGGCAGAGAAAGAGAGCAGGCTTTGAAAAAGAGGCTTATCATTTCGGTGCCGCTGATGGTCGTGCTTATGTATATTTCGATGGGACCGATGATAGGGATTCCCGTTCCGCCGTTTCTCAACGCGATGGAAATGAAATATCAGTTGTACGCTTCTCTGGCGCAGGCGGTATTGACGCTCGCGGTCATAATAGTGAATTTCGATTATTTCAAAGTCGGTTTCAAAAAACTTTTCGGTTTGCATCCCAATATGGATTCGCTTGTGGCGTTAGGGGCGACCGCTTCGTTTTTATACGGAATTTATACTATCGTCATGATAGCGATCGGGCATTTCACCGAAAATCACGAACTTATGATGAAGTTTATGGATAACCTGTATTTTGAAGGCGCGGCTACCATTTTAACGCTTATAACGGTAGGTAAATACCTCGAAGAGAAGTCCAAAAACAAAACTATGGGTTCGGTTGAAAAACTCCTCGGGCTTGCGCCGGACACGGCGGTTGTGCTTGTCGGCGGCGAGGAAAAAGAAATCAAAATCGCCGAACTCAAAAAGGGTGATGTCGTCGTTTTAAAAGACGGTTCGCATATCCCTTGCGACTGCGTTATCATAAGCGGCGGCGGCTGGGCGGATCAGTCCGCGATAACGGGCGAAAGCGTTCCCGTTTATAAAGACGTTGGCGAAAAACTCGTCGCCGGCACGGTTTTTTCGGGCGGTTACGCTGCAGCCGAGGCCGTTTCCGTCGGCGAAGATAGCACGTTATATAAGATAGTAAAACTCGTCGAGGACGCAAACTCCACAAAAGTGCCTATCGCGAA
This sequence comes from uncultured Eubacteriales bacterium, assembly GCA_900548285.1. Taxonomy (GTDB): domain Bacteria; phylum Bacillota; class Clostridia; order Christensenellales; family Borkfalkiaceae; genus UBA10281. Next base: position 11,310 of record URKE01000046.1, read on the forward strand.
ACTTGCCGATAAGGTTGCGGGGATATTCGTTCCGTCGGTAATCGGCATCGCCGTCGTAACCTTTATCGTGTGGATTATTCTCGGCGCGGGCGCGGATAAGGCTCTGAACAACGCCGTCAGCGTGCTTGTCGTTTCCTGTCCGTGCGCGCTCGGCTTGGCAACTCCCGCCGCGCTTATGGCGGGAACGGGCAAAGCCGCGGAGTACGGCATACTGATAAAGAGCGGCGAGGCTTTGCAGAAAACCGAATCGATCAACGCCGTCGTTCTGGATAAAACCGGCACGATAACTTACGGAAAACCCGAAATAAGCGGCGTCGGAACGGCAGAAGGCGCAGACGTAAATTATTTCCTTTCTATGTGCGCTTCGCTCGAAAAAATGAGTTCTCACGTTCTCGGCAAACCCGTTATCGAACTTGCCGAAAAGAAAGGGGTTGAGTTTAAACCCGTGGAGAACTTCGAGGCGGTTAAAGGGCTCGGTATAAAAGGTGAAATCGACGGCAAAAAACTACTTCTCGGAAACCTGCGTTTTGTGAGCGAAGGAGCTCCCGGAAGCGAAGAAAGCGAAATCGTCAAACGCTCTCAAAAAGAAGACGGAGCGACGGTTTTATATCTTTCGATCAACTCACAAATCGCGGGCTATATGTCGATTAAAGACGGAATTAAGCCTTCGAGCAGAGAGGCGGTCGGCGAACTTAAAGCCATGGGCAAACAGGTGGTTATGCTCACGGGCGATAACGAATCCGCGGCAAAATCGGTTGCGGACGAACTCGGAATAGAGTATAAAGCCGAGGTTTTGCCGAATACTAAATACGAAGTCGTTTCCGAACTTCAGAGCAGGGGTAAAAAGGTTATGATGGTCGGCGACGGCGTGAACGACGCTCCCGCGCTCACCAAGGCGGACGTCGGGGCGGCGATAGGCGCGGGAACGGATATCGCCATCGACAGCGCGGACGTGGTGCTTATCAAAAACGACCTCACGGACGTCGTGAAATGTCTGAAACTCGGCTCGAAAGTAATGCTTAACATAAAGGAAAACCTCTTCTGGGCGTTCTTCTATAACGCAGTGCTTATCCCGATCGCGTGCGGCGTGTTTTCTTTCGCGGGCGTGAATCTCAATCCGATGTACGCTTCGCTTGCGATGAGTCTTTCGAGCGTGTGCGTGGTCGGCAACGCTTTGAGATTACGCCTTGTCAGGTTTAACAAAACGACGGCGGACGAGAAGAATTATCCCGAAAAAATGCCGGACGTCCGTCCCGAAAACGAAATAAAAGCGGAAGCGATCGGAACGACTGCCGAAACCGTAAAAAAAGAAGGAGAAAAAGAAATGAAAGAAGTCAAAGCGACGATTTACGTAAACGGAATGATGTGCGAACACTGCAAAAAACGCGTGGAAACCACGCTTAAAAATCTCGGTCTTACCGCGGAAGTCGATCTTTCCGGCAAGCGGGCAATCGTTTATGACGGAAACGTAGACGAAAGCGCGATAAAAGCGGCGATAGAGGACGCGGGTTACGAGTTTGTGTCCGTAGAAAAGAACTGACGAAACCGCAAAAACAATTGCGGAAATAACTACGCAATCAACAACGAAAGCATAAAAGACGGCGGAAAGCCGTCTTTTTTCGTGGTTGAAATTTGCTGTACCGGGCAAGGTTTGTTTTAATCTTTCCGGCATGCAAGACAAGATTAAAACGGGCGTTTGTAAAAAAACGGTAAAAATTTTCGATTTGCTGTTGAAATCGTCGGAAAAGTATTGTATAATATACGGGAGTTCGGAGAGAATCCCCCGGAATATAAAAATCGTTTTTCGGTTTTTAGGTTAAAACCGACGGGGAATTCGCTCGCCGAAGCGCATTATTATATGATAAGGTAGGAAAAATTTATGGAAGGAACAATCAGAAACGTGGCTGTCATCGGTCATAGCGGCGAGGGTAAAACAACCCTCGTCGAAGCAATACTTTTCAACGCCGGCGCGATAGACAGGCAAGGCAAAGTTGACGACGGAAATACCGTAAGCGATTTCGATCAGGAAGAAATAGCGAGAAAAACGTCGATCAGTTTGTCGGTTTCGAGATGTGAGTATACGGACAGAAAAAACCGCCACGTCGCGTTTAATCTTATAGACGTTCCCGGCTTTTTCGATTTCGAGGGCGAGGCGAACATGGCTCTTTCGGCCGTCGATAACGCGGTTATCGTCACCGGAGCGAGCGGAACGCTCACCGTCGGCACGGAAAAGGCGATAGAATATTGTCTTTCGCGCAGAATCCCCTCGCTTTTATTTATAAACGGACTGGATAAAGAAAACGCGAATTTCATCAAAACCGTCGCGGCGATAAAGGAAAAATACGGCAATAAAATCGCGCCGATGATTATCCCGAACATGGTTGACGAGAAGATGAAAGGTTTCGTCAAGGTGGCTTACGGCGTTCTCCGCGATTGGGAACGCAACGAACATCCTATCCCCGACAATCTTTTAGAGCCTTATAACGAGGCTCGTCAGGCTCTTTGCGAGGCAGCCGCCGAAAACGACGAGGAACTTCTCGATAAGTTTTTCGCCGAGGGCGACCTTACCGGCGAAGAGATTGAACGCGGCGTCAAACTCGGCGTAAAGGCGTGCAGTACCATAACTGTGCTCGGCGGAAGCGCGTTGAAAAATCAGGGAATTTTCAACCTTATGGATAAGATGGTTTCCACGTTCGTCAGCCCGCAGGACAGATCGCCGATTATGGGCGAGGAAAACGGAAAACCCGTCGAACTCGTCGCCGATCCTAAGGGTAAAACGCTCGTGAGAGTGTTTAAAACGATAGTCGACCCGTTCGTCGGGAAGATGAATATTTTCAGAGTGATAAGAGGTACGGTTAAACCCGGCGATACTCTTACCGATTCGAGAACGGGCGCGAGCGAAAAGATAAGCGCGATGTATCACGTTCTCGGCAAAAAGCAGTTTGCCGCGGACGAAATGCCTGCGGGCGATATAGGCGCGTTCGCGAAACTTTCCGACGTTCAGACGGGCGACACCCTTTACGTCGGCGAAAAAATCACTCTTCCGCCGGTTGCTATGCCCGCGGCAGAATACGCGATGTCCGTCGGCGCGGCTAAAAAGGGCGACGAAGATAAGGTATTCTCGGGGCTTCGCAGACTTCAGGAAGAAGACACGTCGTTCAGAGTGGAGAAAAACCCCGACACGGGCGAAATGCTCCTTATCGGCGTGGGTGACACGCATCTTGCGGTAATCTGCAAAAAACTCAAAACGAAATTCGGCGCGGACGCCGTTTTGTCCGAACCCAAGGTCGCTTACAGAGAAACTATAAGAAAATCCGCGGAAGGCGAAGGAAAGCATAAAAAGCAATCGGGCGGCGCGGGACAGTACGGTCACTGCAAAGTCAGATTCGAACCCGGCGCGCAGGACGGCGAATACGAATTCGTTGACGCGGTAGTCGGCGGCGTCGTTCCCAAACAATTTATTCCCGCGGTCGATAAAGGACTTCGCGAAGCGGTCAAAGAGGGCGTTCTTGCGGGATACCCCGTGGTAAACCTTAAATGCACGCTTTTCGACGGAAGTTCGCACCCCGTAGACAGCAAGGAAGTGGCGTTCGTTTCCGCCGCGAAACTCGCCTATCAGGACGGAATGAAAAAGGCTTCGCCTTGTATTCTCGAACCCGTAATGAGAATGGAAATAACCGTTCCCGATAACTATATGGGCGACATAATGGGCGACATGAACAAACGCAGAGGTCGTATTCTCGGAACGGATTCCGTAGACGGAAAAGCCGTTATCACCGCGGAAGCGCCGCAGGCGGAAATCCTTAAATACGCAACCGAACTGAGAAGTATGACACAGGGCAGAGGCAGTTACGTGACGTCGTTCGAACGTTACGAAGAAGTTCCTTCCAACCTGCAGGATAAAATAATTTCAGAAAAGAAAAAAGAAGCCTGATAAGTCGTAACATATTTGTCGGCTCTGCCGGCGACGCAAAACCTGAATCGTGCAAAATCGGTTCAGGTTTTGTTCGGAGGGTAAATTATAGATGATATTGTCGGTGTGTCCGAATCCGTGCGTCGATTGCACGATAGAACTCGATTTGCTGAAAGTCGGCGGACTTAACAGAATCGAAAATAAAATAATAACGTATTCCGGGAAGGCGTTGAACGTCGCGATAGGCGTTTCCAGGCTCGGCGGCGATAGTTTCGCGACGGGTTTTATGTTTGACGAAAACGGAAAAATGTTCGTCCACGCGCTGGACGACGAAAACGTTAAAAACACGTTCGTCTGGAACAAAGGCTCGGCGCGGACTAATTATAAAATCGTTGACAAGCGGTCGATGATGACGGAAATAAACGATAAAGGCGAGAACGTTTCGCAGGAAAATCAGGCGGAACTGCTTTCTCTCGTCGGCGAACTTTCAAAATCGGCGAGCGTGGTTGTTATGAGCGGTTCGCTCCCCGGCGGGGTGGAGGACGATTATTATCTCAAATTATCGTCGGTTATCCCTGCAAACGTGAAGAAAATACTCGACACGGGCGGAAACAGAATGATAGCGGGGCTTCGCGGCGGCGCGTTTCTTGTAAAACCCAATCTCGACGAACTGCGCGAGATGACGGGCGAACATTACGATTCCATGGACGAAATGGTGAGCGGTTGCGAAAGGCTTGTCGAGGCGGGCGCGGAAAACGTTCTGCTTTCGCTCGGCAGAAAAGGCGCGATTTTAACCGACGGCGACAAAGCGTATTTCTGCAAAAGCGCGACGGTCGCGGTCAACAGCACGGTCGGCGCGGGCGACGGAATGGTTGCCGCGGCGGCGGTAATGATAGAGCAGAACGCTCCATACGACGAGATTCTGCGTTGCGCGGTGGCGGCGGGAACGGCTTCGGTGATGACGCCCGGAACGAATTTGTTTTACAGAGATAAATTCATGGAAATTTACGACAGGATAGCCGTTGAAAGAATAAGATGACAGAAATTTAAAACGAATACCGGGCGG
>URKE01000047.1 GCA_900548285.1 uncultured Eubacteriales bacterium
AGGTCGTGCCATTGATTTTGCCTGAGCATTCCGTCCCGTTCTTTCCGGTAAGATTTTGCCTCTTTATAATCTATCGTAAACTCCCACACGAGCCTTTTCATATCGTCGGATTTGTCTGCAAGGTCGAAATTCATATGCCAGCAAAAAATCTTCTGCCTTTTTCGCCGGATCTTCCGGATTTCCGTTCGGCACCATTCCCGCATCCAGCACCCGCCGTTTACTCAGTAAATCGAGTTTTTCTTTCTCTATCTCGCTTTTGAACTCGAAATACGATTCCCGCGTTATTTCGTCTTCCAGCCGCATACGGGTAAGTTTTTTCAGTTTTTCGTCCAGTTTGGCAAGCTGTTCCGTTACACGATCTTTCACCGTTTCGGCTTCGCGATACTATATGCACCTTGTTATAGCCGATATTTTTTATATAATCAACGACATACTCAATCAGCTGCCGGCTCAATCTGTTACCCCTGTATTCCTCGTCAACAAACACAAAGCCGATATAAGGTGTACAATCCGCATCCGGAATACAGCCCGTTTTTGAAACCGTACAGTAACCGCAGATTTTTTCATTATCTACCGCGACAATAACTCTTTCCCAATCGCTGAATTCATTATGCTCCATAGCACTTGCCAGCGTTTTTCCTGCTCTCCACGAACAGCTTTCTGCATAATTTCGTACTTGAGATTCATCTGATGATGTAATCGTTCTCAAGTTTATACACTTATTCACCTGCCTTGCGCAGTTTTATCAATCGGAATTTATCTCCCGGTGACAATCAGTATAGCTCTGCATGGCGAGCCATCCGCACCGGATAGATTTAATGGGGCTGCATTCAAGAAATAAGCGCCTTCCGAAACTTCGGACGCCCTGTCAAAACCTCTTAATCATTCTAAATCTACAACAATTCTTTCGTCACCAATTACAATGTGAACAAACATGCCGCATTAAGAACATTTTATTACGCCGTCAAGACCTTTTTGCGCCCGTATTAACACCGTTTTGCAAATCGGACAACAAACAAAAATCCCTTTTTCTGCTTTTTTAAGTATTGTGACTTCTTTATTTCCATAAATATGCTCTCATATAAATTGTAATTGAATTACGGACTTCTTTCGCAAGATTTTACCAATTCACAAAAATTAAATAAATCTTGTCTGTTCGGTATGCGTTGCAACTTAAATTGCCAGTTCCCCTCGCTTGTGGACGGCATATTCATTCGCGCACGGCTTCCAAGCAGTAAAATGTCCTGTATCGGTATTACGGCAAGATACGCCAAACTGCGCATTGTTAACAACATTATCGCTTTTGCCATTTCTATTTTATTTTCAAGAAAACATTGAACATTTTCCTCTTTTAGCGTCTTCTCTAAACTCTCCTTGAAAATTTTATATTCGCCGTCTTTCAGCTTGCTGATATAACCCAATAACGTATCGTTATCGTGCGTACCTGTATAGCAGACGGAATTTTCCTTGATATTTTTCGGCAAATACGGATTTTTCTTATTCCCGTCAAACGCAAATTCCATAACTTTCATACCCGGATAGCCGGTTTCGTCCATAAGACGATAAACGCCTTTATCGAGAGAACCGAGATCTTCCGCTATGATATTCAGCTTTCCTAAAAGACTTTCCGCCGTGCGGAATAATTCATACTTCGGGCCGTGTTTCCATTTCCCCTTGACGGCTGTCGTTTCCCCCGCATCGATTTCATAATACCTGTCAAGACCGCGGAAATGATCGACTCTCACTACGTCGTATAATTCAAACGCTTGACGGAATCGTTCCACCCACCATTTATAATTATCTTTTTTATGAACAGCCCAATGATAAACGGGATTCCCCCATAGCTGTCCCGTTGCGGAAAAATAGTCGGGCGGAACTCCCGCTACCTTTTTCAAACTGCGGTCTGTATTTAATTTGAACAGCTTTGGATTCAGCCATACGTCCGCGCTGTCGTAAGCGACGTACAGCGGTATATCGCCGATGATTGAAACGCCTTTCTCGTTTGCGTACCGTTTCAGCGTATTCCATTGTTTGGAAAACTCATATTGCAAGAACAGCCAAAATAAATATTCTTTTTGATTTTCGGCTTTGAACTTCCGTAAACTCCGCTTTTTGGCGAATTTATATTCGTCCGGCCATCGATCAAAGGATACCCCGCCGAACTTCTCCTTGATTGCCATAAATAAAGCGTAGCCGTCAAATATTCCATTCTCGACAAAAGATACAAAGTCGGCGTTTTGTATATCAAATCGCTCGTAAGCCTTCCGAAGAACGCCATATTTGTTTTGGTATAAAAAAGCATAGTCGATTTTCGATTTTGTATTACGGCAGACGGATAACTCTGATTTTTTCAGCAAACCTTCTTTTACCAAAATGTCAAAATCAATAAAATACGGATTGCCCGATCCGCTGTATGCGGACTGATACGGAGAATCCCCGTAGCTTGTCTGAACGAGCGGAAGAACCTGCCAACAACTTATTCCGCAATCAGCCAACAAATCAATCCACTCGTAAGCTGATTTTCCCAGCGTTCCGATTCCGTACTTGTTCGGCAACGAAGATATGTGCAATAAGATACCCGCCGAGCGTTTTTTATATTTTATCATCATTCCTCCTAAACAAAAAGACACAAAGCGAAACGGCTTTGCGTCTTTTTACGTTAATAAGATAAACTCCAAATTTTCTTCGCATACTCACGAATAGAACGATCAGAAGAAAAATAAAATGAGTTCGCTGTATTGTTGAACTGTTTGTTCGCAAAACCTATCCTATTTTTATAATCATGATTTACCTGTAATATGGCTTGATAATACTCCTCCAAATCTCTGAATATAAAGTAGTGATCGGGTTTATGCCAGCTTGTTCCCACCGTCAACGAACGATATAATTCATCAAAACACCCCTTTCCGTCATCTGAAAACGTTCCGTCCGTCAACGTATGCACAATTTTTTTCCAGTCCGCATGTTCTTTCAGATAGGCGTTCGGATTGTAACCGCCCTCGCGAAGTTTTTCTATCTCGTCCACGCGCGCACCGAATATATAATTATTCTCCTCGCCCGCTTTTTCGACGATTTCGATATTCGCTCCGTCCATCGTGCCAAGCGTGACCGCGCCGTTCATCATAAACTTCATATTGCCCGTACCGCTTGCCTCCAAGCCCGCCGTCGAAACCTGTAACGAAACGTCGGCTGCCGCTACGATTTTCTCCGCATACGAAACGTTATATTCAGTCACGAATACGCCCATAAGCAGACTGTTCGTTTCGGGATCGGCATTTATCAGCTTTATGATTTCGTTTATGTATTTGATAATACCTTTGGCTCGAAAATAGGACGGTGCGCTTTTTGCTCCGAACAGGAATACCGAAGGCGTAAAATCCTTGATCTTTCCATTCTTCAAATCATAATACAACCGTAACAACGCAAACGCCGTCATAAGTTGTCGTTTATATTCGTGTAAACGCTTGACTTGCGCGAACAATATTCGGTTCCCGCCGATTTTTACGCCTTCCGTTTGCTCAACGTATCGGAAAAGCTGCGCTTTCTTCTCTTCCTTAACCTGAATAAAGTCCGAAAGCGTTTCCGTATCGGCATGCTCGTTCAGATTGCCCAATTCTTCAAACCGTTCCCGCCAATCCTGTCCGATTTTTCTGTCAAGCAAAGACGACAGTTCGGGATTTGCAAGTTGCAACCACCGCCTTTGCGTCACGCCGTTTGTAACGTTCGTAAACTTTTCCGGATGATGCGAATATTCCGCCGCGAACAAATCCCTTTTTATAATTTCCGAGTGAATTTCGGCAACTCCGTTTATTTTATTTGCAACGAACACCGCTGTGTTCGCCATAGAGATAGCGCGGCGGGAATGTACATAAATCGATGTAGCGGCGCTCTCCTGCGACGTGTAGCCTTCTTTTCTGTGACGATAGCGGGCGGAAGTATTGATGGACAGCAATATTTCCGTTATTTCAGGCAATATCTTTTTCAACAACCGAACGTCCCAATGCTCTAATGCTTCGGGCAGTATCGTATGATTCGTATAATTGAACACTTGTTTTGCCGTCTTCAGCGCCGCTCGATACGTCAATCCTTTCTCTTGCAATACGCGAATCAGTTCGGGAATGGCAAATACCGGATGCGTATCGTTGAGCTGTATGCTGTTTTCCGAAGCAAACTGCCGGTAATCGTTTCCGTGCCGTTTTTCGTATTCGCGGATTATGTCGCCGACGGCTGCCGCCGAAAGAAAATATTCCTGCCGAATCCGTAACAACTTTCCTTCTTCCGTATCGTCGGGCGGATACAAAACACCGCTTATTTTTTCAGCGTTTTCGTTTCCTTCCGCCTGATACAAACGCAAAACATTGACTCGTTTTCCGATAATCGGCATATCGTAAGGAACCGCCTCTACTTCCATATCCGCAAAACGGATTGTCTGTTTTTCCTGCTCTTTCCGTATGCTCCACGGATCCCCGAATCTCTGCCAATCGTCCGGAAGTTCCTTCTGATACCCGTTCTCAAACTTCTGACGGAACAGACCGTATCTGTAACGGATTCCGTACCCGTACAGCGGAATACCGACCGCTGCGCCCGAATCCATATAGCAAGCCGCAAGTCTGCCCAAACCGCCGTTGCCGAGCGCCGCGTCCTCAATCTCTTCAAAAACGGTAATATCTATCCCTTTTTCTTTGAGAATACCCGCCGTTTCTTTCAAAACGCCGAGTTCCAGCAGATTGTTATAAAATACTCTGCCGATTAAAAACTCAATCGAAAGATACTGCGCACATCGTTTCGGTTTCTCGTCCGCCCGGATATAACTCATTGCGAGCATAGAGATCTCATTGTATAGTTGAGAAACGCTTTTCTCTCCGGTATTCAACCTTTTGAGCGCGTCTATATAATTTTGTTTCTCCATTGTTACTCCTTTACTGCGCCTGCTGCACCGCCTTGAATCAGATATTTGGAGAGCGCAATATACAATGCAACAATCGGGACTGCGATAAATACAGAACCGGCGGCAAATATCGAAAATTTACTCTCATCCAACCAATTCAAACCTATTGCAACGGTCCATTGTGATTTATCCGGTAACAAAAGTTTCGGCAGCATAAAGTCACTCCACGGCCAAACAAAAGCCGTCAATGCCGTATATACGATCATTGGTTTCGATAAAGGCAATGTAATCGAAACAAATACCCGTAAATCCGTTGCTCCGTCTAACGTTGCAGCGTCGTATATGGTACTCGGAATAGTATCAAAAAAACCTTTTTGAACCAAGAATCCCATTGTTGCACCGCTACTATACAACAATATCAATCCCCAAAGATTATTGATTAAATCAAATTGCGTCATAATGACGAATAAGGCAGTCATATTCATAAAGTTCGGGAAAATATTTAGTAACAGTGTTACCTTCATCATTTGTTTACGACTCTTAAACCGATAACGCGACATCGTATAAGAAACCGCAAGTACAAGAACCGTAGAGATTACACAACTTATTCCTGCGACAAAAAGAGTATTCCCAAACCACGTCATATAGTCGTGCTCTACTTTTTCGGTAAATAAGGTCTTAAAGGTAACAAAACTATATGATTCCGGGAAAAACCCGTCTAATGTCAACAACGAACCATTCGCATTAAATGACGATAGAATAAGCCAAATACAAGGAAAGGCAAATATAAAACTGATAAGCAAGACTATCGCATACACTATAACTGTCTTCATGGTCGTTGCAGGTCTTATCTTCAATTTTTTAGAGATTACTTTTTCCATTATTTATATGTATCCTCCTTCTTATATGCAGGCGAACTTACATACACAATCAATGAAAATATTGCCATAAACGCAAACAAAATCAAACTAAGCGCCGAGCCGAGAGAGTATAACTTCTTATCGACCGTTAAATTAAACATCCAGTTGATCAATAAGTCCGTATTATTTGCGTTAAAATAGTTTGCAGTATCATAAGTGATTTCAGGTCGTAAAAAATAGAAGATACTGAAGTTATTGAAGTTACTGATAAATGAATTCAGTAAGACCGGCGTGGTTGCGAATAGTACAAACGGCAACGTCAGATACAGAAACTGTTTCCAGCCGTTCGCTCCGTCCAAAGTAGCAGCCTCATACATATCTTGATTGACGTTTGATAAAATGCCTGTTGCCAAAAACATTATCGACGGAATACTGATCCATGCGCAAGAAAAGAAACCGAGAAGTCTTAAAGACCATTTAGAGTCAAAACCTATAAATGTAAAACTTTCCGATACCCAGCCCCAATCGCGCAATAAAGCTAAAATCGGACCGCTGTCGCTAAACAGAAACCGGAATCCCGTCAATGTAATGAATCCGGGAATCGCATAGGCGAGCATCGGAAAGATTCTCCAAAACCGTTTCCATTTTAAGCATTTGGAATTATATAAAATAGCAAGACCTAAACCGCCAAAATAATTTATAAAGGTCGATCCGATCGCCCATATAAAGTTCCAACCGAGTATTTTTAAAATTGTCGTGGCATATTCACTTACGGTAAAAATCATACTGAAGTTTGAAAAGCCTATCCAATCTACCAATTTAGGGGGGACAATTTCTCCGCCATAATTCGTAAATGCCACTAATCCCGTAAAGAAAATAGGCATTATATTAAAAATACAAACAAATATCAAGGGAATTGTCAGTGTAAGAAAATAAAATTTCCCGTTAATTAAAGCAGAACAACTCTCTGCAAAGTTTTTTACGGGATGCCCCTTTTTAATTTCTTGCGTCGTAAATATAACGTCTTTAATATTCGCATAGTAAGCAAATCCAAAAAGAACACACAAAAACAGAGTGGTAATTCCCCAAGCAAGCATTTTTACGGAATTGTCACCTTGTATTCCCATGATAGGAATACCCTCGTTGGTACCGAGCGTAAATATTCCTATTATATTGCTGACACCCGAAAAGGCTAAAAACAATATAAAACCGATTTCTAAAAGAATTAAGAGTATTCCTTTTGTAAATTGCTTACAGAATAATTGCCCTACTCCCATAAAAATACAGCTCAACTTAACTTGATAAGGTGAAAATTTCCCTTCGTTCTTTGGATTCAGATTGTTGTTGGCGATAATTTTATTTTCTTCCACAATCATATCCCCCCTTTTTTTTAGCTCTTACCAATGCTCATTGCGGATTTTATATCTTTTACCAATTTGTCTAAAGCCTTCTTTAATGCATCCGTCGTTGTATAAATCGGATTTTTACGAGTTGTGTTATCCGTTGCAACGTCATTAAACATAGAAGAAAGCGGAGACCAGATATATTGCGTATCGCGAGTGGACGGCATCATATAAACCTTTCCGCTTGTAACTCTGTTTCCCAAAATTTCGGAAACTCCCCCCATTTCTTCGGCCAGATCCGTACGAGCGGGAACAGCGCCTAACGCTTCACTTCTCCATCTTTCATTTTCATAACTGCTGACAAATTTGACAAACGCCAAACATGCTTTAGGATACTTGGTGTAAGAACTGATTCCGAACGCGTTTACCCCGCCCATAGTCGTAGGTTCAAACGTTTCGGTATCCATATTCTTAATTTCTTTTTTAATATTGCCGTCTTTCGGCAATCTCGGCGGAGCCACGACAACAAGATTTTCTTTTGCCTTTTGAGCAGCCACTTCCGCGCTATCACCTTGCGCTTTATAGGTGGCTGTCAGATTCTCTTGAAACGTGGTCAGCCAATCCGGCGTACCTATCGTACAGAAAACGGTACCGTCCTTGCTCGTCAAATAGGTAGCTACTTGCGTAGTCGCATCTTGAGAGATACAACGAGAACCCAACACTCCCGCTAAATCACGAAACAAATTCAATCCGACTTCAGAGCCGGCGGTATTAAGTCCTATGTCGTCATGCGTTTCGCCAAACACATACGCTCCGAACGATAATAAATAACCGCTGTTAAAATACTGATCGACAAGCGACATATACAGTCCGTATTTGCTGCCGTCAGACTCTTCTTTGACCTGTTTGCTGTACGCATACAAATCGTTCATATTCTCAACCATATCGGGAATATCGTTCTCGTTATCGTCCCATTTCGTTTTCCAATCGGCAGGCAACAAATCTTTTCTGTACGTAAGCACCGTAGATTGTTGCGCAACGGGCATGCCGTAATACAAATCGAGATTGTATGTTTTAAGTTTATATGCGTCCATTACGTTTCCGGGGATTTGTTCGATATCCAGTTTCTCCGTAGGTAAGGGCAAAACATGCCCGCCTTCCGCATATCGCATCAACATATCGTTCGCCTGATAAAGAACATCGGGGCCGTAACCGTCCGGGCCGTTTTGTTCCAAGTCGACATATTGATCCATATTCGCGTCCACGGCATTTACGTTGTATTCTTTATATTCTTCATTAAAGGCAGCCAAAACCTCCTTTAAATGTCCCGTTTCAATGGCCATTTGATTATCAAGGACGCGAATAGTTGCGTTTTGTTCTATTTCGCCATTAAATTTAGCCATTATTTGTTCGTAAGTAAATGTCTGCCCTCCGTCAGATCTTCCACCGCATGCAGCAAAACATGTTCCGGTTAATACCAACGCAAGACTTAAACAAAGTGTTTTAGCTAATTTCATTCTCTTACCTCTCATATATATTTTTACCCTTACCGCTCTATAATTTTATAGGAATACGGCTCTAAAATTATTTTACCATATTTTAGCGTATCTTTTGTATTGTTTACGGCTAAAAAAATCTTTTCTCTTTCAATTACAAAAAGTTCGCCTTCCGTAAACATACGAAGTTTGCCTTTGATTTTTTCTTTCCGAAGTCGTATCAGTTTCTTGATTGTTCGGAATAAATCCTTATCCCAATGATTTTCATTCCAGTCAAACGTCCGTCGGGAATCGGGATCATATCCACCGCTCATACCGATTTCCGTCCCGTAATAGATACACGGCATACCGACAAAGAAAAACATAACTGCAAGAGCGCATTTCAATTTTGATTTATTTTCGCCCGCGTTGGTTAAAAATCTTTCCGTATCGTGACTGTCTAAAAGATTCAGCATCATTTCGTTTACCTGATCCGTATTCCGCATCAGGATTTCCGATAACCTATCGCAGAATTGTTTTGCCGAATATTTGCCGAATGCAAAATAATCAAGACAGGCTTTCGTAAACGAGTAATTCATTATAGAATCAAACTGATCGCCTTGCAGCCACGGAAAAGCGTCGTGCCAGTTTTCGCCGATTATCATTGCATCGGGCTTTTCGTTCTTTACTGCTTTTCGGAAGTTCCGCCAAAAATCGTGCGATACTTCGTCTGCCACATCCAACCGCCACCCGTCTATACCGTACTCTTTTATCCATTTTACCGCTATATGAAGTAAAAAGTTTTGCACCTCATTGTTATTGGTATTCCATTTGGGCATATAGTTGCAAGCCGCAAAACATTCATAATTCATATTGTCCAAGTCCGGTCTATCGCCATGAATGATAAACCAATCGTAATACTCGGACTGTTTGCCTTTTAGCAAAACATCCTGAAACTGCTTGCATAAATAGCTGCAATGATTAAAGACGGCGTCCAATAAAATTTTAATTCCCCTTTGGTGCGCGTTTTCAACCAATTCCTTTAAGTCGCTATTCGTGCCGAACATTTCATCTACCGTTTCATAATCGATTGTATCGTATTTATGATTGCTCGGTGATTGAAAAATCGGAGTTAAATATATTGCATTGATACCCAAATCGTTTAAGTAATCCAATTTTTCGGTAATGCCTTTTATATCACCCCCGAAAAACCCTTTCGGTTCGGGAAGTTCCCCCCACTTTTTATTTATATAATCCGTATTTTTTTTCGTTTTTCCGATATGGAACCGATCTACGAATATCTGATAAAAAACGCTTTTATCGCACCACGCAACTTTATTGTGTAAATCTATTTTATTGATATAAGGATATTGAAAAAAGTTATAATAGCTTTTTTCGTGGTTATAATCAACCGTCAAACCTTCTTCCGAATAATAATACTTTTCCTCCCCGCTTTGCAACAAAAATATATAACCAATCCGCGAGTCCGGCACGTCAAGCGAAACCGTATAGTAATCATAGAGCGCGTCCGAATAACTATTTTGCATTACTTTTGTCTTTCTGTCTTTTAACCAGTCGTATTTTACTGCATAAATAATTTCAACTTTATCAAGTTCAGACTTTGCGGCCCTTAAACGTATACGGAGTTCTTTCTTACCGTATGCAAAAGAATATTGAGATTTCGGAACATGTAATATAGCCGCCTTATTCATCTGTTTCTCCTTATTTAGTTATATTGGGACGGCAAATTACTTTACCGCCCCAATAACCATCTGACTTTACTTTGTTGCAGCCGTTACGGAAAGCGAAAGAGCACCGCTCGTAGATACGGATACCTTAAACGTATAACTTCCGGCTTTTGCGCAAAGGAAATTGCCGCCCCATCCCCAAGTATCCGTTATACCTTCAGGCAAATCAGCTGCTTTTGCCAATTTAGAAGTATATCCCGGAGTGTAGTATGTATCGGGACGATACGGTGCATGAACAGCAACCGGAATGCAGAGATAGAAGTAATCCCCTTCAACAAGATTTAACGTAATCGTATATTCCTGAGCCATTCCTTCGGCCGGCGTAGCAACTTTTTCCAATGTTTGAACTGTTGAACCTGCGCCGAAGTTGTTATCCTTAAAGACCGACGTTTTGCTGTTATATGCAGACTCTTCTATTTTGAGATTACCGACCGTTTCTTTTGTCGCATCCGCATACGACAAACGCCCGCCTAAAACTTTCCATGACTGATCCGAAACAAGAATATCGGAAGTTTTATCTACTTCAATAGCTCCTTTCAAAGTATTGGTCGTAGCGTCCAAAGTAACCGTTAAAGTAAAAGTATAAGTTCCTCCCTTTACCACAACGATGTTACTGCCCATACCGTCCGATTTTTTGAAGCACGCATTGTCGCCGTTGAATTCGGTAATATTCGTATAGTAGAACATCGTTCCGTCTTCTGCTCTGATGCCGCCTTCCTCTTTCAGCGTGCAATAAGCCAACAGGAACTCATCGCCTTCTGCCAACGTCCACGTTTGCATCCACGTTCCCGTTCCGTCTGCTTCGTTATCGGAAATCTTGAACATCTCGTAGGGAGAATACTGCAACTTATCTACTTCTGCGCCCCAATTCGTACCCGACAATACAGATTCTGTTGTTGTCGTAGCTTTGGAATTACCATAGATATACCAAGTATAATCCGATCTGTCAATCGTAACAGCCGGGGCGTCTCCGTTGCGAACAACCGTAATAGCGCCGACGTTCTTATCATCCGCATCCGTCGTCAAAGTAAGAGTATAATTGCCGCTCACGTTTACCGTAATATTTACCTGACCGTCGCCAAGACCGGTACCGGGCGCTGCCATATACTCGTTTTCTTTCAAATACTGACCGCCGCGCGCGCCGCCGCCTTCAGCGTCGTTGGTATTCCAGTTGCCCTCTGCATCCTGAATACAGAATTGGAACTGATCCCCTTTATACAGGTTCAAAGTGATTTTGAACTCGTTTTTCCCTTCTGTTTTCGTAAGAATATTTTTCCCCGCAATCGGGCCGCCGTTCCATCCGATCTCCGCCAAAGGGCCGCCGGCTGAAGAACTGCCCGCAATCGTCCATTGACGGGTGTCCTGTTTACTTGACTGCCATTGCGAATATACGTTGGTGTCTTTCGTTATAGCTGTATCAAAACTCCAGTCATGCGTAAAATCCGAGGTGGCAAACCAACCGTTAAAGGCGTAACCTTCTTTGCTATACCCCTTATCCGCAGGGATAAAGTTCTCGATTTTCTTTCCCTCTTTTACCGTTTCAGTTGTAATCACGGTAGTACCGTCATAAAAGGTCACCTTATAAGATGTAACGGAATCCGATGGATTCTCACCGCATGCGGCGACCAACCCCAAAGTTAAAGTCATGAGCATTATAATTGTCAGTATGACCGTAACTTTCCTTAGTTTTGATTTCAACATAGAAATCTGTCCTCCTTTAAAAAAACTTAATTTAATCCGATTTATCTAATCGGTTAAATAAATTATAACACAGATTTTGTATTTGTCAATACCCTTTTTAAAAAAAATGGTAAATTTCTGAAATTTTTTTATTTAACCGATTAAATTAGAATTATATTGACAATCCGGACCTTTTAGGGTATGATATAACCATGAAAAACGATAAAGATTTTATTGCAGACGGTACTATTACCATTGCCACAATCGCCAGATTGGCGAATGTTTCTACCGCAACTGTTTCTTACGTAATCAATCAACGCACCGATAAGAAAGTGGCCGAAGAAACAAAACAAAAGATTTTGGAGTTATGCCGGAAATACAACTATCAAAAGGGCGCAACCCGCAAACGCATAAAGGATAAAAAAACCGTTACTATAGGCGATATTGCAAAAGAAGCGGGCGTCTCCAAAGCAACCGTTTCCTATATTATCAACAATAGGCAAGACGTTAAAATAAGCGACGAAACCCGAAAAAAGGTTTTACAGATATGCAATCTGCGCCAATACACCCCTTCTCCGATTGCAAGAGCGTTGATATCCGCCGACAGCAGTACCGATAACGTCATCGGCATATATTTTAACCAACGGGCTTACACCTTTTATCGCAACGCGGAAACGCTCGACTTGATTTGCAAACTTCAGAACTGTTTATTCGAACACAATTACCGCACGCAAATTCTGTCCCCCATTGAATCCGGATCAATCCATATACAGGAGAATATCGACGGTATACTCTGTATCGATCTGACAGAAGAACAATTTTACACCTTAAAAGAAAGTTATTATGTTCCGATTGTTGCCATTGATATGACGATAAAGGACTCGCTTTTTTATAAGTCATACAATGATTTTAACGCAATTATTCAATACGCAAAAGAGAAATTGCAAACTTCTCACCTCATATTTATAACAAGCAAATACCAGAATCAGCCGTATATGAACAAGTTAAAACGAGCATTGACAAACGATACTCTTTACGTTGTTCAGACGTACACGGATTTGATTAAGTTCTTGTTGCAACACCCTGACGAATCAATTGTTTTCAGCGACGTTTCTCTCTCTGCGTTCTGCTTGTCGTATATCAACCCCGACAAAACAGCCGTATTGTGTTATGATAAAGACATTTTGTTACCTTCAGAGCAATTAACCCCGATTTATCTTCCTTCTGATTTGAAAGTACAAAGCGCTGTTAAAATGCTTCAATATGCAATACAGCGAAAAGAAACAGAGCCTCATACATTCAAGCTGACTCCTCAACCGTTACCTAATAAATAGCAAAGAGAGAATCCAAAAAATGGATTCTCTCTTTTGTTTTTTACTGCCAGTTAACCGTTATTTCGCCGGTATTGCTTGCGGGCGTTGTGTAAACGTGATTCATGCCGCCTTCCCAAATAACGTTACCTGCTCCGTCAATCTTGATAAATTTATATTCTATCTGCGTATTTGCGGGTACGCTGATATCGTAGAACCATGTAGGATATACGCCTATCGTCGGAGTATCGTTAAACAGCGGTCCTATTGCTTTTGTCGAATCCCAACTTCCGAGTTCGGGTACGCTGCCGACGATATAGACGTTCGTCCCATAATCCGTATTCGCGTTATTCACCTTAAAACGAACCGATACTTGAGCACCCGACAAAATATCGAATCCGGCAAAAGCCTCACTCGATACACCGCCGGCATTCGTAACAACAACCGCGACTTCCCCGGACACCCCGCCGGGAACAACGGCTTTTATCATGCTGTCCGACCAAGATACAATCTGCGCATTCGCCGTACCGAAAGTCACGCTTCCCGTTGAATTGCCGAATCCTCGGCCCGTAATTGTAACGGTATTTCCGGGCTTGCTCATCTTCGGATTGACGTTGCCGATAATCGGATACACTTCATTTGCCGTATATTGCCATACAGCGCATTGACCGGCGCCGAGATAATACTCAGATACGCTGCCGTTTGTTACCGTAATATTGCCGCCGCCGAGCAGATTTTCCAAAACGTCATAATAAGTACCGTTCGGAAGACCTGACATCAGGTTTTCAAGTTGATAACCGCTGCTCTGATTCCTGTTGATTGCCGTCATAACAACGCTGTCACCAAACACTCTTTCAAAAATATAGACGTCGTTATTTAACCATCTCTGCCGTGTAGAACCATAGGCGAGCGCCGGATTGGTTTTGCGCAAAGGAGCCAATTTGGATATAACCTGAAAAGCCCTCCCGGTCTGACTGAATCCGGTCATATCGGCGCGATTATAAGGATCGCTCTTACCGCCGGCCGCATCCGCCATATACTGCTCCGTACCGTAATAAATGCAAGGAATGCCGCGAGACGTCATTTGCAGCGTGAAAGCAATATCCAAAGTTAATTCGTTGTAACCGGCTTCTGTCATAAAGCGGGATTGGTCATGGTTGTCCAGGAAAGTAACCTGATCGTTGATAAAGTCATAATCCTGTTCCATCGCCGTCATCGTGTTATGGAAATCAACCATTGTATATCCGCTCGTCATTGCATTGGACAAAGCGTTGCGAATGGCTGTATTATATCTGAAATCCAACAGGCTCATTCCGCTCTCGTTTGCAAAATTTTCCATATTCGGTTCGGACGTCGTTGCGCTGTGCGACCATTCACCGAAAATAAATACCGGTTTGTAATCGTATATGTTGTTCACCCAATTCTTCTGCCAACCTGAAGACATATGTTTGACCGCATCGACGCGAATCCCGTCAACGCCTGCATCCAGCCAGACTCTGATAGCATCTTTCAGGTATTGATCGGTCGTCGCATTCTGCTGGTTCAGATCTGCCAGCCCGAACAACGGAGCATAAACCGTATGTTCCCACGTATCAAATTCAGCCCATTGATCAGAAACGTGATTGAATATATTGTTCGTGTCGTTGCTGTAACTGCTTACATACGTGCCGTTTCTGTAAAGAACACCGTCATTCGGTTGGATTACGCCGTCATATACCGCAAAAGAAGTATGGTTCGGAGCAAAGTCGATTATAACTTTTATGCCTTTAGAATGGGCGGTATCGACAAGTTCTTCAAACTCTTCCATCGTACCGAAGTATTGATTCGGAACAAAGAAATCTCGCCCCCAATAACCATGATAAGGCGCGCAGCCGTTTGACGGATCGATATAATCGCTGTTCCGTACGGGTGACGAAATCCATAACGCCGTGACACCTAAATTCGTAAAGTAGTTCTCATTTAATTTTTGCGGCTCAAAAGTAAAGGTAAGTTCCGCAAAAACGACTAAAAATTGAAAAACGGCAAA
>URKE01000048.1 GCA_900548285.1 uncultured Eubacteriales bacterium
GCGGCGGCGTTTTTGAACAAAAAACGCCGCCGCCCCGCAATGATTGATTTTTTTAGCCGAGAGAAATTGCTTCAGGACCCGCCAAAACGCCGTTGTTTCCGGTTTTGTCGCGTTCGAGATACTTCGGCTGCTTTGATTAAAACAAGCCGACGATTTCGCCTTTTTCGTTTACGTCGATGTTTTCGGCGGCAGGTCTTTTGGGAAGCCCCGGCATCGTCATAATGTCGCCCGTCAGGACCACGATGAATCCCGCCCCTGCGGAAACTTCCACGTTTCTGACCGTTATTTTGAATCCTTCCGGCGCGCCGAGAAGAGCGGGATTATCCGAAAAACTATACTGCGTTTTGGCTATGCACACCGGCAACCGCGAAAATCCGAGCGCGTTAAGCGTTTCGATTTGTTTTTTCGCCTGCGGAGTTATCGTAATTCCGTCGCCGCCGTAAACCTTTTTCACCACCGCTTCGATTTTTTCTTCAATCGGATCTTCGTCGCGATAGCAGAAAGTGAAGTCGCCGCGTTCTTCTTCGCAAAGCCTTACGACTTCGCGCGCAAGCGCTTCGCCGCCTTTTCCGCCGTCCGCCCACACCGTGGACAAAACCACGTTAACGCCGAGTTCGAGGCATTTTCCGATGATGAAATTTATCTCCGCGTCCGTGTCCGTCGGGAAGCGGTTTATCGCCACCACGCACGGCAGTTTATAAACGTTTCTGATGTTGCTCGCGTGCCTGAGCAGGTTGGGCGTTCCTTTGCCGAGCGCCTCGAGATTTTCCGTCCCGAGTTCGGTTTTTGCAAGTCCGCCGTGCATTTTCAGCGCGCGCACCGTCGCCACGACGACAACCGCGTCCGGTTCAAGCCCCGCTTTTCTGCATTTTATATCGAGAAATTTCTCCGCGCCCAAGTCCGCTCCGAATCCCGCTTCGGTCACAACGTAGTCCGCAGTTTTAAGCGCGCCGTCCGTCGCGATGACGGAGTTGCACCCGTGCGCGATGTTCGCGAAAGGTCCGCCGTGAACGAACGCCGGAGTTCCCTCGAGCGTTTGAACGAGGTTGGGTTTGAGTGCGTCTTTCAAAAGAGCGGTCATCGCTCCCGCAGCCTTTAAGTCGCCCGCCGTGACGGGTTTATCGTCGTAGGTATAGCCCACGATTATCTTCGATAAGTTGGCCTTTAAGTCGATTATCGAGGTAGAAAGGCAAAGAACAGCCATAATTTCGGAGGCCACCGTAATCTTGAAACCGTCCTCCCGGGGAGTGCCGTTCGGCTTGCCGCCCAGCCCGTCCACGATGAACCTGAGTTGACGGTCGTTCATATCCACGCACCTTTTCCAGGTGATTTTTCTGACGTCGATTCCGAGTTCGTTGCCCTGCTGAATATGATTGTCGAGCATGGCGGCGAGAAGATTGTTCGCCGCGCCTATCGCGTGGAAATCGCCCGTGAAGTGCAAATTGATGTCCTCCATCGGTACGACCTGCGCGTAACCCCCGCCCGCCGCGCCGCCTTTAACGCCGAACACCGGCCCGAGCGACGGCTCGCGGAGAGCGGCGACAACGTTTTTGCCTATCCTTTTAAGTCCGTCGGCAAGCCCTATCGAGGTGGTTGTTTTGCCCTCTCCCGCGGGCGTGGGCGTGATTGCCGTCACGAGAACGAGTTTGCCTTTCCGTTTTTTGTTTTCAAAATACGAAAGGTCTATTTTCGCCTTGTATTTTCCGTAATATTCCACGCAATCCTCGTCGATTCCGAGTTCTGCGGCGATTTCGGAGATTTTTTTCATTTTACATTCGCGCGCGATTTCTATGTCGGTTTTCATTTTCTTATTCGTTTTCGTGTCTGTCATTTATTCCCTCCCTCGGCGGTTTCGTTGATGAAAACGCACAGTTTTTCTATTCCCTTTTTCAACGCGGATTCGTCTATCGCGTAAGAAATCCTTATATAATTATCCGCGCCGAACGCCGAACCGGGAACGACGGCGACTTCTTTTTCGTTAAGGAGCGCGTTCGCGAAGTCCGCGGAATTTTCAATCGCGCTTCCGCCTTTCGTCGTTTTTCCGTAAGTTCCGGAAACGTTGACGAATATATAAAACGCGCCTTTCGGCATAATGAATTTCACTCCGCGATCCTCGAGAATTTTAACCGCAGCGCGCCGCCGGAAATCGAACGTTTTACGCATTTCCGCAATGAATTCGTCCGATTTTTCCGTGTTCGTCAGCCCTTCGAGCGACGCGTACTGCGCTATGGAATTGACGTTGGACGTCATATGGCTCTGCGCTCTCGTCATCGCGTTCGCGATTTTTTCGGGCGCGATCGCCCAGCCTGTTCTCCAGCCCGTCATCGCGTAAGATTTGCTCATTCCGTCGATGATTATAGTCCGCGATTTTATCTCTTCGCCGAGCGAGGCGATCGAAACGTGTTTTTCCCCGTCGTAAACGAGATCGCGGTAAATTTCGTCCGAAACGACGAATATTCCGTCGCGACTTAAAACAACGTCGGCAATCGCGGAAAGTTCCTCGCGGGAGTAAACCGCGCCGGTGGGGTTGTTCGGCGAGTTCAGAATCAGCAATTTTGTTTTCGGAGTAATCGCCTTTTCGAGTTCTTCGGCGGTCATTTTATAGCCGTTTTCCGGTTTTGTTTCCACAAAAACGTTTTTCGCGCCGCAAAATTTCGCAAGTTCGGGATAA
Source organism: uncultured Eubacteriales bacterium (assembly GCA_900548285.1). Taxonomy (GTDB): domain Bacteria; phylum Bacillota; class Clostridia; order Christensenellales; family Borkfalkiaceae; genus UBA10281. The sequence goes on from URKE01000048.1 coordinate 2,672, forward strand.
GTCACCCAGTACGGCGAAGGAACGATAACTTCGTCGCCCTCTTCCGCAAGCGCGGCTATAGCGTTATATAAAGGTTGTTTCGCTCCCGCGCCGATGACGACCTGTGAGGGCGAATATTCCACGCCCGTGGCAAGTTTTCTGTTTTCGACGATCGCTTTTTTAAGTTCGGGAATCCCGGATGCGGGGGTATACTTGGTTTTTCCCTCCTTCATCGCCTTTATCGCCGCTTCGATTATATAATCCGGCGTGTTGAAATCGGGTTCGCCGACGCCGAAATTCACCACGTCGCGGCCTTCCGCTTTCAGTTTTTTCGCCTTTGCGGATATCGCGAGCGTAGCCGATTCGGCTATGCCCGAAACCCTTCGGGTAAGTTTAATCTCCATAACGCCGCCTCCAAGGTCGTGCAATGCGTAAATTATATCATCGCGCAGGCGTTATGTCAATAAAAATAACAAAATTCGCGCGCGGAAGTAACGCCCGGAAAAGCGGATTCCGTCCGCGTCGAAAAATTCGGACGTAAAATTTTTCAAAAAGTATTGACAAACGTTTTCGGGTGTGTTAATATGTCTTTGAAGATAAATTTACTCGGGTAAAAATGGTGATAACGAAAAAATGACGACAAGAAAAGACGTTGCAAAATTAGCAGGGGTATCGGTTGCGACCGTTTCCAACGTGCTTTCAAACAGGCTCACCGTATCGGAAGAAAAAGCCGAAAGAGTCCGCGCCGCGGCGAAGCAGCTCAATTATTTCCCCAATCACACGGCGAGAAGTCTGTCGCTCGGACTTTCTTATCATATAGGCGTCATCATCAACGAGTTCACCAACCCGTATCATATGGAAATAGTGCAGTACGTCGGCAAATACGTAACCGCGCACGGGTTTATGATGACCGTTTTCGATTTTAAAGAGGACGCGAACACCGTTTGCAGATTTCTGGGGGAAAGGCAGTTCGACGCGCTCGTGAACTTTTCGTCCAACCTTTATTCGGAAGAACTTCTGAAAATGCTGAAAGAGAGGGGAACGATACTCGTCAACTTCGCAAACGTGAGCGATATCGAAGTTCATCACGACGTAACCGGCGCGATGACCGATTGCATGCGCAAACTGAGTTCGCTCGGGCATAAAAAGGCGGGTTACGTCAGTCTTGCGGACGCTCCGTATTTTTACGCGGACGAACGCGGCGAAACTTTCACCGCCCGCCGCAAGGAATTCGGCTTCGACGAAAACGACGATTACATAATGTTTAACGACGACATGACGAGAGAGTCGGGAGAAACGGGTTACGTTCTCACCAAACGGCTGATGACGGCTCACCCGGAAATAACCGCGCTCTTCGTTATGAACGACATAGCGGCTTTCGGCGCGATGCGCGCTCTCAGAGAACTCGGCTACGATTGCCCCCGCGACGTTTCGGTTATCGGTTGCGACGATATCATTCTTTCCAAGGAATATATCCCGTCGCTCACGTCGATTTCCTTCGACAAAGAGGATTACGGAACGGAAATAGGCAGAAGAATCATTTCGAGAATGAGCGAGGGAACGGATTATTCCGGCGATATTTACGTGGTTAAAGCGAAAACGGTTTACAGAGAGAGCATTGCGGCTTGCAGAGATAAACAGTAAGGGGAAAAGAAAATTTCGGCGAAAACGGTGAGTTTTATTTTTTGGATAAAATTTACCCGCGTAAAAACGCCAAAAACCCATAAAATCTACCGAAAATCCATAAAATTCAACCATTCGGAAATAATCGCGGGGCTAAGCGGCTTGACGAGAACGCCTTTCAACGTTGCGCACAGAGGACTGCCGAACGAATATAACGAAAACTCCGTTTCGGGTACGCTCGCGGCGATGTTACCGGCATAACGAACAATTACGCCGACAGTCTTAAAAATATCCCGCTTTGCGTCGAAGGGCAGACAACGACCGATAAAGTTCCCCAAAATGGCGGAGAGATAAAACTGACCGTGACCGAATACGGCGGCAGGACGAAAGAAGTCAAAGGCAAAATCATCGACGTTACGGAGAAAAACGACCACGACTACGAAGTCATCGCGGAATATTATCCGCAGGAATATTACCTCGAAACAAAACTTTACACTCAGAAATTTATCGTTTCGACGAGAAATTCCGGCGACGATTCCGAAAATTCGGCAGGCGGCGGAAACGCGGACGGCGGAAACGCGGGCGGCTGCGGCGCGGTCTTGCTTTTCGGGGCGGGCTCGGGCGGTTCGGCGGTCTGTTTTGCCGTAATCGGCTTGTTTGCCGCCGCGCTTGCCTTGTCAAAACTTATCAAAGGAAAAGAAAATGGTTGAAAACACAGAGTATTTGCTTCCCGTGAAAATTCATCCGATCGATGGATGCGCGGAAAATACGGAAAGCCTTTTAAAAAGCAAAACCAGACAAATCGGGCTGGGCGAAAACGACGTCGCCACGATCCGCGGAAAAACCCGCATTGTTTTCGATTTCGGCAAAGAAATTCAGGGCGGAGTCCGCCTTTTGACGCATTATATCGAAAACGGTTCGCCCGTAAGGATTCGTTTCGGCGAGTCCTTTACGGAAAGTCTTGCGCCGCTCGGCGTTAAAAACGCCACGAACGACCATTCGCTCCGCGATTTTTCCGTTTCGCTTCCGCAACTTTCGGACGGGTGCTACGGGCAGACCGGGTTCAGATTCGTCTGCCTCGAATTCGGCGGCGGAACGTATCGCTTGAAAAACGTTTACGCGAAGAGCGTGACCGAAAAACGTGAAATTGCGGGGAGTTTTCGCTGCAGCGACGAAAGGCTCAACGAGATTTATTCCGTGGCGCAAAGAACCCTGCTTTTGTGCTTGCAAGGCGGGATGATCTGGGACGGAATAAAGCGCGACAGGCTCGTGTGGATAGGCGACCTGCACCCGGAAACGCTCGGCGTTTTATATACGACCGCCGATGCGGAAAACGTGGCGAACTGCATAGATTTCGGCGCGGAAGAAACCCCGCCGACGGACTGGATGAACGGACATACCGCTTATTCGTTCTGGTGGATTCTCGTGCTTTACGATTATCATCGCTTCACCGGCGACAATGCAAAAGTAGGGCTATATATCGATTATCTGGCAAAATTAATCGGGAACACCAACAAATTTGTAAGCGAAAACGGAGAAACGGATTTCCCGAATTACTTTCTCGATTGGCCCACGAGCGGAACTGCGGACGCGGTTATCGGTTGCAACGCGCTTTTGAAAATAGCGGCGGAAAAAGGCGGCGAACTTCTCAGGTTTTTCGGCAAGGACGATTTTGCCGCGAGGGAAATCGTAAGAAAACTCGCCTCGGCGAACAATGCCGAACCCGTGGCGAAACAAGCCGTCGCGATGAATTATCTTGCCGGCAACGAAGATAAAAACGCCGCTGCCGAAAAACTCGCGGCGGGCGGAGCGAAGGGACTTTCTACCTTTATGAGTTATTACGTTCTTACCGCCGCGAAACGGTGCTGCGGCGCGGAAACCGCCGTGAAAATGCTCAAAGACTATTACGGCGGAATGCTCGACAAGGGCGCGACTTCTTTCTGGGAGGATTTCGACGTCGAATGGATAAAGGATAGCGGAAGAATAGACGATCTTCCGAAAGACGGACAAAAGGATATTCACGGCGACTACGGAAAATTTTGTTACACCGGTTTCCGTCATTCGCTTTGCCACGGCTGGAGTTGCGGACCGATTGCGTTTTTAACGGAAACCGTTCTCGGCGTACGCGTTTCGGACGGCGGGAAAAAGATAACCGTCGAGCCGTCGCTCTGCGGGCTTGAGTTTGCCGACGGAAGCATTCCCACGCCATACGGCAAGGCGGAAATCCGCGTAAGGCGGGCGGGTAGCGAAACGGAAGTTGAAATAACCGCGCCGAAGGAAGTCGAAATAGTCGCAAACAGTTGTAAACTTACGAGAAAAAGTGTATAATCGACTTATGAAAATCGACTATGAAATACTGAAAAATCCTACGAGCGAACTGCGCGGAAAACCGTTTTGGGCATGGAACGGCGAAATCGATGAAAAAGAAATAGATTTCCAGATCGAATGTCTTAAAAAAATGGGGTTCGGCGGGGCGTTCATTCACTCCCGCACGGGGCTTAAGACGGAATATATGGGCGAAAAATGGTTAAAACTCGTTCGCCGCGCCGCCGAAAAACTTGCCGGACACGGATTGGAAGCGTATCTTTACGACGAGGATCGCTGGCCGAGCGGAACTTGCGGCGGTTACGTAACCGAAACCAAGGAATTCCGCGCGAAATATATGACTTACTTTGAAGTCGTGAGCGACGACGTCGCGCGTGAAAGCGACAACTCGGGAAACGGCGAAGATTTTGAAAAACCCGAGAATTTTCTCGGGCTTTTCGCGGTTGAATTTGACGGCGAAGCGGCGAAAAATTACCGTAAAATCGCCACGCCGAGCGAAAAAAAGGAAAACGAGCGCGTGTTCGCCTTTTATTTCGACTATATGCAACCCGACAGTTTCTATAACGGTTACACTTACGCCGACACGATGAACAAAGCCGCCACCGAGCGTTTTATCGGACTTACTCACGAAAAATACTTCGAAGCGTTCGGCGAACTGTTCGGAACGGCGATAAAAGGCATTTTCACCGACGAGCCGCACAGAAACCCCTTCCTCAACGGCTTCGGCAGAAAGGAAAAAAACGCCGAAAGAGAAATACCTTACACCTATAAACTTTTTGAAGAGTTTGAAAAACGCAAGGGCTATAAAATAGAGGAAAGGCTGCCGCTTTTGTGGTTCGGCGACGCGGAAAACGATTTCTGCAAGGAAACTTACGACCTTATCGAAGTGGAGCAGGAACTTTTTCTCGAAAACTTCGCCGCGCCTTATCATAAATGGTGCCGCGCTCACGGGCTTCTCGTAACGGGGCACGTTCTGCACGAGGATAACCTTGCCGCGCAGACGACAATGTGCGGAAGCGTGATGCGGTATTACGAATATATGGATTACCCCGGAATGGACAATCTTTGCGAGGATAACTTTGCCGTGAACGTTCCGTCGCTCGTGAATTCCGTGGCAAAGCAACTCGGCAAAAAATTCGTTCTCGACGAACTGTACGCCGCGACGGGCTGGAAAATGACTCTCGCCGATTATAAACGTACCGGAAACTGGCAGAGTTTCGGCGGCGTTTCGCTCCGCTGTCCACATCTTTCCTGGTACACGATGAAAGGTCAGGCGAAGCGCGATTATCCCGCAAGTATCCTGCATCAGTCCGCCTGGTATCCCGAACATAAGTATCTCGAGGACTATTTTTCGAGGCTTCAATATCTCTTGAACGTCGGCGAGGAGCAAACGGACGTTGCGATAATCAACCCCGTGGAATCGCTCTGGGGGCTTACCAACGAGCGGTCTTATATCAACTGTTTCGGAACGACAAGTCCGCTTATAAGTCGATTAGAGCGTGAATATTACGAACTTTTCAAGTTTATAAGGCTCAACGGCGGCGCGGCGGATTATATCGACGAAGGCGTTTTCGCTAAGCACGGAAAAGTCGAAAACGGTCGGCTCGTCGTCGGAAAAAAGAGATACGACAAAATAATTTTAAACGGCAATTACAACCTGCGTTCGACAACGCTTTCCGCGTTAAAGGAATTTGTCCGCAACGGCGGAACGCTTATTCTGGCGGGCGAACTTCCACGGTATCTCGACGGCGTCCGTCACGATTTTTCCGAAGATCTGAACGGCGCGATAAACGTCGGGTTTAACCCCGAAAAAGTTCTGAAACTGATTAAATCGGACGAAGTTGTCGTTTCGGAAGGAAATATAATCTCCGAAACCCGCGTTTTCGACGACGGTAAGGTGTATTTCTTCCTTAATAAGGCTGACGATGCAAAAAAAGACGATGCGATTTTGAGTGGAAATCGGGTGACGATAGTCATAAAAAACGCCGTCGATCCGGTCGGAATAAACCTTTATACGGGCGAAAAGTTTTTCATTCCGTTCACAAGGCGCGGCGACGAAATAATTATCGAACGCAACTTTGAAAACGACGGCGCTCTGGTTTTGCTTTGCAACGGCGAAAAGGTAAAAGAGAAGAAAATTATCGAAAAACCGACCGATTTTCCGGAGGAATTCGACTATAAACTCGAAGAACCGAACGTTCTTCCGCTCGATTTTGCCGATTGTTATCTCGACGGCGAGTTTTTCGCCCGCGGCGACGTTCTGGAAATCGACAGAAAAATAAGAGAAAAATTCGGACTCGAACAACGCCACGGCGAGATGGTTCAGCCTTGGTTTAAGGATAAATTTTATCCTGCGCCCGAAAATTTATGCAAAGTCACGCTTAAATTTTCCTTTAAGACGGCTGAGCCTGTTCGCGGAGTTGCCTTTATGACCGAGGACGAAAACGCGGAAATAAGGGTGAACGGCAATCTTCTCGACGGGAAAACGTCACACGGAACGGAGATCGACGGTTGTTTCCGCGTTATTCCCGTTGCCGACGAGTTTTTAAAGGTCGGAAAAAACGAAATAACCGTCGCGTTTGATTTTAACGAGCGGTACGATATCGAGGGCGCGTTTTTATGCGGCGATTTCGGCGTGTACGGAGATAATGAAACCGAGGTGTTGAAAGGTCTGCCTAAAAAACTGAAAATCGGCGATTTTGCAGTTCAGGGGCTTAAATATTACGGCGGGAGGGTTTCTCTTCGTTCGTCGCTCAAAAACGGTGTTTATCGACTTATAGCCGATGATTTGCCTTGCGCGGCGTGCGTTGTGAACGGAGTCCCCGCAGTTTTTCCGCCTATAAACGCGGAGTTTGAAGTAACGAAAGGCGAACTCTTGATAACCCTTGCCTTCACGCGGCAGAACACGTTCGGTACGGAATTTAAAAACGGCGTCCGCTCGGGTTTGATTCCTCAAGGACTTTCCGAAAAGACCTCGCTTGTTCTCATCGGCTGATAACGCGCCCGCAAATTATCGGCGGGCGGAAATTTACAAGCGGAAAATTTACAAGCGGATATTTACAAGCAGAAATTTAAGACAAAATAAAAACCTTACGAATTCCCGTGCCGTAAGGTTTTTTGTTGAAAAAAATTATCGATTAGTCGTTTCTGCGGCTTTTTACGGAGCCGACGATCAGAATGAACCTGAGAAGATATAAAAGCGAAACGAGTAACGACGCCACGTAAGTCATAGCGGCGGCAGTAAGCACCCTTCTCGTTTTTTTCAGTTCGTCGTTGTTCATAACGCCCGTTTCGGCGAGCATGCGCATGGCCCTTCTCGAAGCGTCGAATTCAACGGGGAGAGTGACGAGCGCAAACAAAGTGGAAAGCGAATAGAGCGCGATGCCGATCGCGATAATAACGTTTGCGGTGTCGGGATTAATGAGGAAACTGAGCAGAACTCCGACCGCCGCAACGGGAACGGCAAGCCGCGAGCCGATGTTCGTCACGGGGACGAGAACGGAGCGGAGCGTGAGCAAAAACGAACCTGTGTGTTTTTGAACCGCGTGTCCGCATTCGTGCGCGGCAACTCCGAGCGACGCGATGTCCGTTCCGGAATAAACGCTTTCCGAAAGGCTTAAAACGTCCGTGGACGGGTTGTAGTTATCGGTGAGCGAACCGTCGACTTTCCTTATCTCTACCGACCTGATGCCCTGTTTTTCCAAAAGCATGTCGCTCATTTCGTTCGCCGTCCACTGCGACGACGACTGAACGCGCGAATACTTTTTAAACCTGATCGTGACGAGCAGTTGACAGATAAGGGCGAACAGAATGCCCGGCAACACTACGATGAAGGACGCGTAATAAATAAAATAAAACATATTGACCTCTTTGTTCTGAACCGGCGTTACGCCTCTTTTAATAGATTATATCATACGTCTCGCAAAAATGTTATAAAAATTACGTAAAAATTTTAAAGCATATTTTTTTCGAACCGGTACGTGAGTTTTGTAAACAGTCCGCGAGGAAAATCAAAAACGCATATTGTTTTGTCAATCATACCGCAAAACGCCTGTATAAGTCGATTAATCGATGTTTTTACGCGTAAATGACGCCGCCGGGCGGAACGATTTCGTTCCGCCCGGCGGCGTTTTGTTTTGTAATTATCTGCGACTGAAATTCTTAAAACAAATCGTCGCCGTTATTTCCGCTTTCTTCCGAAGTCGCAACTTTTCCGGTCGTTTCCGCGCCGCCGTTAATGCCGTTAACACCGTTAACGCCGGCAGTCCCGTTATTTCCGTTTGCGTCAACGCCGACGCCTTCTTTAACGTCCGCGCCGTAACGGCACAGAAGCCAGCATATTATATATACTATGCCTGTGGTGAATCCCGAAAATCCGCTCCCGTCCGCGTCGAGATTGAAGCAGGCGTAAATTATCGCAATGATTATTCCGGAAACGACCGAAACGGCGAGATATATAATGCCGACTTTAAGCACGTCTTTGCAGATATGTCTGTCGAACGGCGTACCTGCGGCGAGTTCGTCCTCGAAAAGCCTCTTCGAGAACCAACTCAGAACCGCGCCCGCGGCGCAAACGAAAACGCCCGTAAGGCACGTGCAACGCACGGCGGCGAGGTCGATTGTATCGGGTTGTATCGCTTCGAGCGCCTTTTTCCATATTTCGGAATTCTCGTCGATCGCGAAAAGCGAAGCCGCTCCGATCGCGCTTGCAACCGCGCCGATTATACAGAGTATGTAAGCGATTTTGGCGAGGATTCTCAGAACTTTAACGATTTTCTGAATAACTTCGAGTGATTTCATGTTTTTTATTTTCTCCTTTACGTTTACTTGAACGTCGTAAGCGTTTTTTTATTTATGTTTTTTCAGCAGTTTTCCCAACAGGACGTAAAGCCCGAGAAGAAGCAGCGTCGCGCCCGCAAGGACGAGATACATAACCCATATTTCAACTTTGTCGCCGAAGAAATATACGTTACAGTCCACGCCGTCTTTAATGTTTTTGAGTACTTCCGCCCGCGCCGCGTCTCCTTCGATAAGCGAGCCGAGTTCGTTCAGCGCGCCCGAAAGCGCGTGATTGCGGACGAGAGCCGTGCCGTAAGTCCCGGGCAGGAACATAATTATATTTCTGAGCGCGGGGCTGAAACTCGCGATCGGCATATACGCGCCGCACAAAAATCCGTACCCGGCGGAAACTATCGTGCCGACCGCCGAAGCCTGACCGTTAGTTGTCAAAAACACGTTCACGCAGGACGAAAGCGCCGTTCCGAAAAGGGTTAGCAGAACAACGTCCGAAATAATCAGCGTCACGTCCGCAAACGATAAATACCAGCCCTTTATCGCGGTGTAAACAAAGCAAGCCGCCGCGGCGGTAAGGCTTACGATTATCGTCGAGAGGAACGTTGCGGTAAAATACGAAACGGATAAAACGGGGCTTTTAATCGGCGAAACGAGCAGGTCGTTCCGCGCGCCGCTCGTTATGTCCTGAATCATCAGCAGGTTGGAGCAGAACGCCACGGTAACGCACGTAACCGCGAGAAGCGACGAAACGAGTTCGCCCGTAACCAGCCCGTTGAGCAGTTTTTCCGGCATCTCGAAGCCGTCCGGACCCAGGAACGATTTTTTGTATACGTTCGCCAAAAACGTGGAATACAAAACGAGCAGTATTATCGGCGTTATGAGCGACGAGAAAAACAAGCCTTTGTCTTTGAAAAAGACTTTTACGTTTCTTTTAGTCAAAGCGAAAAACGTTTTCATTTCAGTTTCCTCCCGCAAGTTTTTTGCCCGTAACCGCAAGAAAAACGTCGTCCATTTTGCCTTTCGTTATTTCAAAATCCGAAAACACGGCGGGGTGTTTAATTATCAGGTCGCGCGCTTCGGCTGTGTTTTTAACCGAAATTCTGAAGGCGTCGCGAATCTTTTCGTAAGGGAATCCGAGGTCTTTAATCGTCTGTTCGTCGGCGTTATAAACGGTGACGAAATCGCCCGTGTATCTGTTTTTCAGTTCGAGCGGCGTGCCTTCTGCGGCGATTTTGCCCGAATCGAGAATTATCACGTAGTCCGCGTCCGTTGATTCTTCCATATAATGGGTGGTGAGGAAAACGGTCATTCCGTCGTGAAGCCGCAAATCGCGGATAACCCCCCAGAGCGTTTTGCGCGTCTGCGGATCGAGTCCCGTGGTCGGTTCGTCCAGAATCAGCACTTCGGGTTTGTGCAGAAGCGCCCGCGCCACGTCTATCCGTCTGCGTTGCCCGCCCGAAAGTTTGCCCACCGTCCGCGTCATAAGGTCCTTAAAACACAGTTTTTCGGCAAGTTCGTCTATGCGTTTTTTCGCTTCCGCGCCGTAAATTCCGTAAAGAGCCGCCCGCGAAACGAGATTATCCCTAACCGAAAGGCGGGCGTCGAGCGCGGAATTCTGAAACACCACTCCGAGTTTTTTCGCGATTTCTCTCATATCCGTTCCGACGTTTTTTCCGCAGATTTCGACGTTGCCGTCGTCCTTTTCCAAAAGACCGCACATTATGGAAATCGTAGTCGATTTGCCCGCGCCGTTAACGCCCAGAAACGCGAAAAGTTCGCCCCTTTTAACCCTGAACGAAAGATTGTTTACGGCGTGAACTTCGCCGAACCTTTTTTCAAGTCCGTCAATCCTTATTATATCGTCCATATATTCTCCGAAAGATATATTCTATAACAAGTGTTTTATATATTGTAAACTTTAATCGTCGTTTTGTCAACAATATTATATATACTCGCGGTAAACTCCTCGTAATAATTCCCGGTATAATTTCCTGTGTATACGGCATAATCCGGCATAATTTCCGGCGGAAAACGCATACTTGCGGTATATGATTTTACGTAAGGACGTGTCGAAAAAAATAATTTCGTTATCGGCGGCGGTGTGCGCGTGCGTTTTCTCGCTCGGTTTGCAAACAAGGGGAGCGTTTCGGGCTTCGGCGAAAATCGGACAAACACCCGCTTTTGCTCTTAATCGCTCCGAAGTCTGCCTCACCGTCGAAGCCAACGGAAAATTTTTCGAGTATTCCTATCCCGAAATCGACGTTGAAAACGGAAAACCGTATCTCAAAAAAATTGACGAGGTCGTCGAGGATATTTATTATTCGTCGCTCGTTCCGCCAGTCGACGCGACGTTTGTCTGCCATCCCGAACAAGATGAACCTTTCGTATTCGTCGCCGAAAAAGTCGGGTTCGGAGTCGATAAACGCGCGCTTTTAAAGGGCATCGAAAAAACTCTCGAGCGCGGCGGCGGAAAATTTTGCGTCACGGAATACGTCGAAGTCAAGCCGCGCGTCACGCGCGAAGAACTCAAGTCTACGATGAAAAAAAGAGGAGAGTTTTCCACGCGGTATTCAAGTTCCGCGGCTTCGCGCAAAAAGAATATAAGCCTTGCGTGCAGGCAGTTGAATCTTACGGAAATCGCGAACGGCGAGGAGTTTTCGTTCAATGCTGCGGTCGGCGAAAGGACGGAAGAGCGGGGTTATTCCACTGCGAAAGTCATCGAAAACGGAAAATTCGTCGAGGGAGTCGGCGGCGGAGTGTGTCAGGTGTCGTCGACGGTGTATAACTGCGCTCTTTTGTCCGGGCTTACCGTCACCGAGCGGCACAGGCACAGCCTTGCGGTGTCTTACGTCGAGCCGTCGTTCGACGCGATGGTTAGTTATTCTTATGCCGATCTGCGTTTTTATAACGACACGGGAAAGTCTGTTTTTATCGTCGCGGACGCGGACGGAGAAAGGGTGAGAGTGCGGTTTTACGGCTTGCCGAATCCTTACCGATACAAACGAATTTCGGTCGTTAACGAACTTATAGAGCCGCTTCCCGAGGAAATTATCCGCACGAACGAATTGCTCGCGGGAGAAACGAAGAGAATGGTTTTCGCCAAAAAAGGAATGAAGAGCGCGGGCGTTATCGAGAAGTATCTCGGCGAAAAGATGCTCGAAAGAAAGTTGCTCGTGACGGACGAATATTCGCCCCTGCGCGGAATAACGCTCGAAGGGAGCAGACAACCGGACGAAAGCGGAAGATGATGCGGCAGAGCGGTAGCCGAGAGAGATTTGAACCCCATCAAGCCTTAAAGCCGTCTTTTTTGTCTGT
>URKE01000049.1 GCA_900548285.1 uncultured Eubacteriales bacterium
GACACTATTTCCAGCCTATCGTCAAACCAATAGACGGCGGGGGACAATTCTTCCGACCACTTATTATGAACGCAAGCGTTTATCCAAGCTTCCTTGAATGCTTCGCTATTAAACAGGCGTTGTTCTTTTCTCGGGCGAACGGATACGTCTATAAACGTTTCGTTTAATGCGTCGCAATAGTTGATAACCTTTTCAAGCGATTCTATAAGGCAAGTAAAACCATATTCGTTGCGTTTTACAAACACCGATTTATCCGTTCCCTTGAATACGGCGACTTTTATTGAGTTCATATTCTCGTCGGCAAGTATATCCGCAAGAATATTGAATTTCCCGTCGGCAGTAATTAAACCGAAGTTTTTATAAAAAGACTCTTCGTTTATATGTATGCCGTGAGAAACAAGGTATTGCTTCAGCTTGTTAAAAGTGTAGTTATCTCGCAATACCGGAATATCTCTTATAGATTTTTCGGGAATAGAAACGGTTTCGGCATATTTCTCTTCGATTTGTTCTTCCGTCATACTGCGACAACTTGTCCCGACGCGTATAAAACACCCTGCGGCACTACGACCATATTTTTTAATATAGTAAAGTGCTTTGCCCTTACTCACTTTAATTTCTATTACGTTTTTGCCGTCAACGTACTTTGTCCCGAGTTCAACAAAAGCCTGCGGATTAGGCAAGATTTGCGTTGTAATAATATCGGCAATGCGTTTTTGCGTATCGTCAATGTTATCTACGCCGATCACTGTTCCGTCATCATCTACGCCGATATAAATCGCACCATCGAAACTGTTCAAAAACGCGACGATTTCCTTCTGCAACGTATCGTTTAATATCTTCTTTAATTCTGTTCTTTCGGTTTCCTGAAAAAGCATTTTCCGAACCTCACTCATAAAACTGTTTCCATTATAGCATTTTTTTGAAAGTTTTTCAAGGGTTAGAACTTCTGCTTTTGACTAATTTTAGCGAATAGCAAAAACTTTACGTAACCGTGCCGTTTGTTGCTAAAGTAAAGACGGAAATATCGACTTATGTCCTTTCGGGTTTAGATGTTATCAGAAAAGACCTTGCAGTCAAGGGAAATAAATATCGCTTAAAAAGATACTTAAAAACGACTTCTATGCAATATTTATTTCTTCTTCCTTGACTTGCCGCGTTCTTTCCTGATGGATCTTCTCTGTCGAAAGAAAAAATCGACAAAGGAGGTGTTCCTTGATGTTACATAAAGGTTTCTCAAAATCACAATCGGGTTACGGCACGGTTACGTCGAGTCACAAACCGGGCACAAACTTGCTACGCCGATGTCCTTGTATTTGCGATTTTTCGGGTTTATCCTTAAAACAAAAAATCAAAAGGAGTCAATTTGAATGAAAAATTGTGTAATTTATGCTCGTTATTCGAGCGACAGACAAACCGAGCAATCTATAGAAGGTCAACTTCGAGTTTGCTATGAATTTGCGGCGAGAAACGATTTGAATATCGTTCACGAATATATCGACCGCGCTATGACGGGTACAAACGATAACCGTAAAGACTTTCAACAAATGCTGAGCGACAGCGAACACACCAAAGAATGGGAAATTTGTCTGGTATATGCGCTTGACCGCTTCGGAAGAAACTCTATCGAGCAAGCCATAAATAAGTACAAATTACAAAAAACAGGTAAGATCGTTATATCGGCAACGCAAAAAACGTCGAGAAATATCGACGGTTCGCAAAACCTTGACGGTATTATTCTTGAAAATATGTACGTCGGCATGGCTGAATACTACTCGGCAGAGTTATCTCAAAAGGTAAAGCGTGGTATGAACGAATCTCGCATTAAAGGTAACTTTACGGGCGGTTATCTGCCCTTCGGTTATTATAAAACGGGCGACAGAAAAACAGGTGTTAAAGTCCACGTAGATGAAAACCAAGCCGCCGTTGTAAGAAGATTATTTGAAGAATTTGCCGCAGGAAAACTTGTATCCGATCTTATTGAAGAATTTCACGAAGAAGGTATACTTTTTAACGGAAAGCCGTTGGCGAAAACAACCGTTTACAATATGCTCAAAAACGAAAAATACATAGGCATATACAGATTCAACGGCGAAGTGTACACGAATATCTATCCGGCAATTATATCCGAAACGTTGTTTAATATTGTAAGGGCAAAAACCGAAGCAAACAAATACGGAAAGCATAAACCAAATATCGTTTATTTGCTTAAAAACAAAGTGAAGTGCGGTTATTGCGGTAAACAAGTAAATTCCGATGCCGGTACTTCTAAAAGCGGAGCTGTAATGCGTTACTATAAATGCGTCGGTAAACGAAAAAACAAATCTTGTCCCCACATCCCTATACGAAAAGACCTTCTTGAACAAATCGTAATCGACGCTACATACGAAGCGTTGGCAACTCCGGAGCTGATTGAAAATATTGCCGACAGAATAATGGGCGCTCATAAAAAACGAATGCAAGACGCTTCTTGTCTGAATCTTCTCGAAGAACAAATGCTTTCGATAGAAAATTCAATCAACAATCTGATAAAAGCAATGGAACAAGGCATCATAAGCCAAACAACAAAAGACCGACTGAACAGTCTTGAGCAAGAAAAAGCGGTTTTGCAAAATAAAATTGCGATAGAGAAAATAAAAGCACAATTACTTGTTAAGCGTGACGATATAGTCAAATACCTAAAAACGGCTATAAAGAAAGAGCCGCGACAAATGATACAACTGATAATCAAAAACGTCGTTCTTTACAACGACAAAATAGAAATCCACTTCAATTACACGGAAGCCAAAAGACCTGATGACGAAAAGCATCGGGCCTTTTCTTTTTACTCGTTCAAGAAAAACGTCGTGATTGATCAACACAGACTCGGTAAGCCGCCGATTGAAATCGAATACGAAATAGTTCTTTCAATTTAACCAAGATGTCGGATAAAAACGTCGTCTTTTTTTATGAAAAAAATGCACCAAGATTTTGAATAAGCCTGTGCATTTTAAGATTTTCGTTCTTAAAAAAATATTTGATATAAAAACAGTTGGAAAACAACTTTTTAGATGATATAATACAAAAGCAAGTTTACGCAAATTGCTTGCATTAAAAAATAGTCGTTAAAAAAGTTTTAGTGTGAAACAAGCTTGTTTTTTACCCATTGAATGTGCATTTTTCGATTTTGAGTTAGATAAAAATCGGCTCGTTAATATATACAAAGTATATATTAAAATCTCGAAAAAATAAATGTTCAGTTGGGGTTTACCGCGTGCCGCCAAAAGGAAATAATACGAACACCGAGACAAATTCGGGGTTCGTATTATTCTTTTCTAACGATTATTTCGGTATCAGAATTGAATTATGAATACTTACGACGGATAGCCGGGCGAATTGTATCGCTCGGCTTTTTCTATGCCGAGAAAGATTGAAAAAATTGCAAAAATATGTTATACTCTATAAAAAAGAATATGCTTATTGTTTCAAAGGCACTCGCAACACTTAAGTTGATCGCTGACTATAATTCGTATAGAGGGGGAAAACATTGAAAAAGAACAAGAAAATAGCATTGATTATATGCGTTTTGTTAGTCATATGTAGTTTTGTAGGTGTCTTGATTTATCACAACGCCACCGTTAAACAATATAAAGAACAACAATACCTGCAAATCGACGGCTATCATAACGCAAAAATGAATTCTATCAAAAAAGGTAGAATAATATTATATCTTGAAACGTCGCTTTCCCTATCAAAGCAAAAGGAAATGCAACTTTTTGACGTGATAGAGAAAGATTACCAAACTCTCGAATCTGCATTGAACTTAAAGTCCGACGTTAAAGTAGCCATAATTTCCGACGAATATATTTTGTCATCGAACAACGGATTTATCTATCATGATGGTATAGTCTTATGCAATTCAGGCGCATTTGAAAACGGAAAATACAAAACGGCGCTTATGGGCGCGTATATGAAAACAACTGAAACATGGAAACAAGTTGCCGCAACTCATTATTATTTCAACAAAGGGGCAAGCGTAGACATTTCCAAACTGAAAGACTATTATGCGCAAAATGAAGACGATTTACTGCTCACGTTGTTTCAGGGCTATTTTAATGCATCATTTGCCTCGGACGAAGTTATAGATATAGCCAATATGACAGCCGTCAGTTTAGGAAAATACATCATCGATAACTATTCGTTCGACGACTTTTTGAATGCGTCTTTAACGGATTACCGATGCGAATGGTTATCCCAAAACGGTATAAACACTTCGTTTGACGTTCCGTTTGACTTGTCGTGGCTTAGCGGCGCTGTATATTCCCAAAAACTCTTACAATACCCTCTCGTTATCGAAACGAAAAACAGAGTCTATTACCTTGATAGTTTTCACTCCGAACGCAGCAGTGCAACATTTGATCGCCCAAGAGCCGTTATAGAGCATTTGTCAAACGGAAACGCCGGTGTTAATAAAGTCTTAGAATATATAAAATCAAACGCAACAAAAAACACTTCGGATACGATTCAAAAAAACGCCGAAGCAAAAATAGAGTATTATATTTCATCTGATGAGATAGGCACGGAAGCCGACGTCAACAACAAAAAAGTATATTTGAAAGATCCGAGCGAATTCGTTCATGAAACCGCACATATTTTGACGTTGAATAATAATCGGGTTGACGGCGCATGGCTTGCCGAAGGAATAGCAGAATACTTATCTCGTGAAATCAGCGGTGTAACTTCCGATGTGGATTACAGAATGTATCATTCGTTCGTCGCTTCCGATGTAACGGTAGATTTGAAAAGTTTTGTCGAAGATGTAAAAACGCAATATAAAAGTTCCGGCGGAAGTTTCGATAGTTTTGACGTGTTTGAATTTTATTTGCTTGAACAGTCGATTGCCTACGTTACTTTGACAAAGCCGGAATATAAACATAAAATCAAATTCCCTTATGCAACAACAAGCGTGAAAGATTTGAGATATTCGTCTTCCGGCGATAAAGGCAACAATCTCACATACCCGGAATCGTATTTATTTGTGAAATATTTGATTAACGAATACGGATTAAATAACGTTTTGAATTGTTGTTTGACTTATGATTTAGAGCAATCATTTAACGAAACTTATGATGTGCTATATTCGAATTTTATTAAGGCAATACAATAAAGCAGATGTTTAAACAAACTCCTTTATCATCCGCCAATCAAAACCTAAATCGAATACGAAAGTGTTCGGATTAGGTTTTTCTTTTGCAAAAATTCAAGTTTTAACTGCGTTTTTCGGTTGTCGGCGAAAACGCGTTCGAAACTGCGGGAAAGAGAAAAGAGGAGACCAAGGCTGACGAGAAAGAATTCGAACTCGAACTTGCCGTGAAAAAAAGCGAATCGAATTTTGTCGTATTCACTTACGAAACGGAAAACGAAAAAGGTGAAAACGAAACCAAATATGAGTGCGAAATTTACGAGGGCGGCAAAAAAATTCAGGAAACCGAATTTAAAATAGAGGAAAAAGACGGCAAAACCGAGATAAAATTCGAGCTGGAAAAAGACGGGAAATCCGACGGGGTCGAATATAAAATCGTTCGCCGTTCCGAAAATAAATTCGACATAAAAAGAGAAATCAACAACAAAAAGTCGTATATTCTTGCGGGAAAACTCGCAGACGGATATGTATTCACTTATTCCAACGGATATTCCGAACAACTTTAAATATCTCGCGATAAAAAACTTTCTCAATTAAAAAAAACGGTTCTTTCAAAAGAACCGTTTTTTTAAGATTCAGTCAATAATTTTTCAAATTCTTTGGCGGCGACGGATAAGGAAAAATCGGCGCGTTTTATAAGGCAAACTTCGCGCGGGGCAATTGTTTCTTTCGTTTCGAGCCTGAAAACTTCGCCGTTTGCGATTTCCTTTTCGGCAAACGAAGCGGGGATAAATCCTATCCCTAAATTGTTCTGAACGATCGGCAGAATCTGATTTGACGTTGAAACTTCGATGTCCGGCAAAAATTCGAGCCCGTATTTTCCGAATATTTTTCTGTAATATTCGTAAGTTTTGCTTGTTTTGTTAAGGCTGACGATACAGTGTTTCGTAAGCTCTTCCAGCCTTACTTTTTCACCCGCGAGATATTTGTATCTTTCCCCGCAAACGACGATATCCTGAAATTTCTTTATCGGAACGGATTTCAGGGAGTTATCGAGGTCGAAAGGCGTTGCGATAAGCACGAAATCCACCGCCTGATTTTTAACCGCGCCGATAGCCTGAGCGTTGGTAAGGTTGATAAGATTGAATTTGATTTTAGGGTATAAAGAGTGAAACTTGCAAAGCGCGGAAAGCAGAACTTCGTGCAGGGCGGTTTCCGAAACGCCTATTCTTAAAATTCCCTCTTCGAAACCGTTATAACGCGAAAGTTCTTCCTCTGCGGCGGCGATCTGTTCATATGCGATAGAAACTCTCCTATATAGTTTTTCGCCCTCGGGGGTCAGCGTAACGCCTTTGTTAGAGCGCGTGAACAACACGCACCCGAGATCCCGTTCGAGATTTTTTATCGCCCTCGTAACGTTGGGTTGTTCGGAGTATAACGCCTCCGCCGCGGCGGTGATATTGCCGTATTTCGCTACGAAATAAAAGGTTTTATAGTTTTCGAAATTAGTGTTCACTTTGACTTTTCTCCATATCAAAAATAAATGGCAAGCATTATAAATATATATTTTACAGATATCTACGAAAGGATTATACTGTAATGCGTAAGAAATGTCAAGGAAGTTTTATGAAAAAGACAAAAAACAAAATTTCGCAATCTATGCTAATGCTCGTATTCATTATAATATCGGGCGGATTGCAGGACGCTTATTCTTATTTTTGCCGCGACGGCGTTTTTGCGAACGCGCAGACGGGGAATATAGTGTTTTTAAGCGTTAATCTGGTAAACGGAGATATGGCGGGCGTACTGAAATACCTCGTTCCCGTAGCGTTTTTTGCGTTCGGAGCGATTCTCGCAAAAACTCTCTTTTTCCTGTTCGACAAAAGAAAAGTATTCTGGAAAGAGGTTGTTCTGCTTGTCGAATCGGTTACGCTGTTTGCGGTCGGGTTTATGCCGCAAAGTATGAATCTGTACGCCAATGCTCTCGTATCTCTCGCTTGCGCGATGCAGGTGCTTTCGTTCGACCGGATTTACGGCAACGATTTCGCAAGCACGATGTGTATCGGAAATATCGTCCGTATGTCGGGTTCGCTCGTTACGGCGATCGCAAAAAAAGATAAATCGGCATTAAAGCGTTTCGGATTGTATCTCGCAGTCGTCGCGATATTCGCCGTCGGAGCGGGCGCGGGGTATCTTCTGCAGAAAGCTTTCGGAAACTATGCGATTATGTTTTCCGCCGCGCTTACGTTTATAGCGTCGCTCGCGTTTATCGGTAAAGAAAACGCCGATAAAGAGAACGGGGCGGAAACGGGGAAAGCGGAAGCCGAAAAATCGGATACAGACGAGGTGAACTTATGAAAAAGAAAAAAATAATCGTTCTCGTCACGGGGCTTATAATCATAGCCGCGCTTCTTGTAGGGATATTCCTTATCCCCGCGAAAGAAAACGGCGAGAGTATAAACGGAACCATGCGCGACGAGGTTCTGCACGAAACGAATAAGATAAATCTTTTCGGGCTTGAAGTAAATCCCGGACTTATTTCCGCATTTACGGTAACGGGCGTGATATTTGTCTTTTCGCTTATCGTAAGGATTTTCGTTATCCCGAAATTCACTTACGTTCCGAAAAAATTCCAGCTCGTTTTAGAAACCGCGGTCGGTACTTTCGACGATATGGCAAAGAGCAGCAGTCCCGGCAGAAACAAATTTCTGGGAGCGTACATTTTTACGGCAGCCGCCTATATATTCATAGGAACGCTGTTCGAGCTTCTGGGACTTCAGGCTGTAACGACACTTAACCGTTCGGTTTCGCTTCCCGCGCCGCTTGCGGATATAAACGGTGCGATAACGATGGGTTGTGTATCGTACCTCGTGATTCTGGGCGGGGGAATAGTTTCCAACGGTATCAAAGGAGTAGGGAAAACTTTAAAAGATTTCTCGCTGCCCATATCTATGAGCTTTCGTCTGTTCGGCGCGCTTTTGTCGGGTGCGCTCGTAACCGAGCTTGTGTATTATTTCTCGGCGTTGTCGTTCGTCCTGCCCGTCGTGGTCGGCGTTATGTTCACGCTTTTGCACGCGCTCATTCAGGCTTACGTTTTAACGATGCTAACCTCTCTTTTCTACGGAGAAGTTTCGGAAAAGAAAATGATAAATATAAAAAATAAGAAAGAGGTAATAAAAAATGCTTAAAATTTTCAAACGTGTTTCATTGATTCTTTGCGCCGTTGCGCTTTTGACCGTTATCGCCGTTCCCGCGGTGGAATCCGTTGCGTATGCTACAAATAACGAACAAGCCGAAGCGGTGACTTATGCGGAAAACGAAGTTGTAATCCCGGCAGAAACCGAAACGTCGGCTACGGAAAATCGGGACAATTCTAAAGGAAGCAAAGCAATAGCCGCGGGTATCTGCGTTGGTCTTGCGGCTGCGCTCGGCGCGCTTGCAATGGGTATTGCGATAGCTAAGTCCAACGAAGCGATCGCCCGTCAGCCCGAAGCGACTTCGCAGATAAAATCGGGTCTTATGCTCGGTCTGGTATTCATAGAAACGGCAATAATTTACGCGCTTATAGTTGCAATCCTCGTCATATTCGTATTGTAAGGTGAAAGTTATGTATAATCTCCTTTTAAGCGGAATCCCGCTGAATATAGACTGGCGGCAGATACTTCTGCATTTGCTTAACCTCGTCATTCTCTTTCTTATCCTTTATTTTTTGCTTTATAACCCCGTGAAGAAATTTATGGAAAAACGCAAAAAATATTACGAAGAACAGGACGAGCGCAGCAAAGCGACCCTTGCCGCGGCAGAAAAGAAAAAAGAGACTTACGACGAGCTTTTAAGCAAAGTCGACGAAGAAACTGCGGAAAAGAAACGCCTTATAATAGCCGACGCGAGAGCGGAAAGCGAAAGGATTTTAAAGTCCGCCGAAGAGGACGCTTCCGACACGCTGAAAAAGGCGAATATAAAAGCGGAAGAGGTAAAAAAGCGCGCCGAAGAACAGGCGAAAGAAGAACTTTCGGATGTTATAACGAAAGCCGCGAAAGAGAAAATCGAGGCGGCTTGCTCGGTGGACGGATTTATATCGGAGAATATAAAAAATGGCTGATAATCGTGTTATAGGCGAGTTTTTGTCCGTTAATGAACCGACGGCGGAAGAAAAAATCAAGCTCGCCGAATTCTTTCGGACAAAGCTCGATCGCCCCGTCGATATCGTGTGGGTTAAGGACGAAAGCGTAAAAAAAGGCTTCGTTCTGAAAATTCTTAACGAGGTCTACGACAACACACCCGAAGGACTTTTAAGAAGCCTTAAAACGGCGATCGACGAAACGGATAAAAGCGGCGATTACATCTCGCTCGTGAAAGAAACGGTCGGAAAATGGAAGCCGCGCGCTTTGCCCGAGGAAATAGGCAAGGTTTGTTCGGTTGCCGACGGCGTTGCCGAAATCGAGGGGCTCAGCGGCGTTAAATACGGCGATATCCTCGTTTTCGAAGGTGGCGAAAAAGGACTTGCGCTCGACCTTTCCGAAAAGAAAACGGGTTGCGTTCTTTTCGACGGCGACAACATAGTCGCGGGCGAAAACGTTTATAAAACGGGCAAAACGGCGGGAATCCCCGTGTCCGAAGAAATAATAGGAAGAGTAGTGAACGCGCTCGGCGAACCCATAGACGGGAAAGGTTCTTTTGCGGCAAACAAATATATGCCGATCGAAAGTCCCGCGCCCGCCATTATAGACAGAAGCCCCGTAAATAAACCGCTTAAAACGGGTATTTTAACAATTGACGCGATGTTCCCAGTCGGTAAAGGTCAGCGTGAACTCATAATCGGCGACCGTCAGACGGGAAAAACGAGCGTCGCAACCGATACGATACTCAATCAAAAAGGCAAAAACGTCATCTGCGTTTACTGCGCGATCGGACAGAAAGCAAGCACGGTGAAGAGAACAGTAAAAATGTTCGAAGAAAGCGGCGCGCTCGATTACACCGTCGTTGTGTTTTCCGCCGCGTCCGATTCGGCTTCGCTTCAATATATCTCTCCGTTTTCGGCTTGCGCCATCGCCGAATACTTTATGAACGAAGGGAAAGACGTTCTTATCGTTTACGACGATCTTAGCAAACACGCCGTGGCTTACAGAACTCTTTCTCTTCTTCTCGGCAGAAGCCCGGGGCGTGAAGCTTATCCCGGCGATATATTCTATCTCCATTCGAGACTTTTAGAGCGCTCGGCTCATTTAAGCGAGAAAAAAGGCGGCGGAAGTATGACCGCGCTCCCGATTGTCGAAACGCTCGGCGGAGATATTTCCGCTTATATTCCGACAAACGTAATTTCCATAACCGACGGACAGTTGTTCCTCGAAAGCGAGTTGTTTTTGTCGGGACAACGCCCCGCGGTGAACGTCGGTCTTTCCGTTTCGAGAGTCGGAGGAAGCGCGCAGACTAAAGCTATGAAAAAGGCGGTCGGCTCGCTTCGTCTCGAGCTAGCGCAGTACCGCGAAATGAAAACGTTCGCTCAGTTCTCAGGCGATCTTGACGAGTCGGTGAAACGCCAGTTCGAATTCGGCAGAGCGCTTACCGAAATTCTCGTGCAACCGCTTCAGAAACCTTATCGCGAATGGGAAGAGATAGTAATTCTTGTCGTATCGCTCGCTAAAATCACGACGGGTCTCGGCGTGAAAGAAATACGTCCGTTTTTCGGCAGGTTTTTACCTTATTTCGAAGAATGTCGCGTCGACGTGATATCGAATATCGAAAACGGCAAAACGCTGTCCGACGACGATAAGGAAATAATCGTTTCGGAAGCGAAAAAGTTTTTATCCGAAAACAATGTCTGAAATCAACGAAATCAAAAACAGAATAAAAGGTGTTACGGCAACGCAGAAAATCACTAACGCGTTGTATCTCATTTCTTCCGCAAAGGTAAGAAAAGCGCGGGAGGAACTCGAAAAAACATCGCCTTATTTCAGAGGGATAAGAAAAGAAATAAAATCCATTTTCAAAACGGTGGATCATATCGAAAGCAAGTATTTTTATCCCGAAAACGACCATATGCAAGACGCGGCTTGCGGCTATCTCGTAATCACGGCGGACAAAGGAATGGCGGGCGCGTATAACCATAACATTATAAAACGCGTGGAAAACGAAATAAAAAAGCACGAAAATTCCAAACTTTTCGTCGTGGGTGATCTGGGCAGAGAATACCTTTCGGCGAAAGGATATAACGTAGCCGAAGATTTTTCTTTCGAGGCTCTCCGTCCGACGCTCGCCGTGGCGAGAAAAATCGCGGATATTCTCCTCGATGGGTTTGTCAACGGCGATTATTCGAAACTGTTTATTCTGTACACAGATATGGCGGACGGCGGAATAATAATCAAATCGACGAGAATACTTCCTTTCCACACCGCGGAATTCATAGCGGAAAAAGATAAAATCAAAGAGGAATTCGAATTCGTGCCTTCGCGCGAGGTGGTTCTGGATAACCTCGTTCCGAGTTATGTATGCGGTTATGTGTACAGTTCGCTCGTGGACAGTTATTGCGTCGAGCAGAACGCAAGGCTTGTCGCAATGAAATCCGCAAGCGACAACGCAAGTTCGATTTTGTCGGATTTAAGCCGCGAGTTTAACCACGCAAGACAGAACGAAATCACGACGGAAATCACGGAAGTGTCTTCGGGCGCGAAATTTCAACGGAGTAAGAAAAAATGACGGGTAAAATAACAAAAATCAACGGATCGGTCATAGAAGCGACGTTCGAAGAGGGAACTCTCCCGAAAATAGACGCCGCATTAAAAATAACGACCGACGGAAAAATAAAATACGCCGAAATTGCGGCGCACGTAAACGAACGCACGGTAAAAGCCGTAATGCTTTCCGAAAGCGAAGGGTTGTTCGTGGGGCAGAGCGTCGAGGCTCTCGAAAACGGTATAACCGTTCCCGTCGGCAAAGAAGTTCTGGGAAGAATGTTCGATGTTTTCGGCGACACGATAGACGGCGAGCCGCCGCTTTCCGAAAATATCGAGCGCGCGAGTATTCACAGAAAACCGCCGAAATTCGTTTCGTTGTCTCCGTCCACGGAAATTCTCGAAACCGGCATAAAAGTCATAGACCTTATCGCGCCTTACGCAAAAGGCGGAAAAATCGGTCTGTTCGGCGGCGCAGGCGTAGGCAAAACCGTTCTTATTCAGGAACTTATTCATAACATCGCAATGGTTCACGGCGGTTATTCGGTTTTCGCGGGCGTCGGAGAACGTTCGAGAGAGGGTAACGAGCTTTTCGGAGAAATGAAAGAAAGCGGCGTTTTCGATAAAACCGCGCTCGTTTTCGGGCAGATGAACGAAGCTCCCGGCGTAAGACAAAGAGTGGCTTTTTCGGGTCTTACGATGGCGGAGTATTTCAGAGACAAGGAACATAAAGACGTACTCTTTTTCATTGATAATATTTTCCGTTACGTTCAGGCGGGCAGCGAAGTTTCTGCGCTTCTCGGAAGAATGCCTTCGGCGGTCGGCTATCAGCCCACGCTTGCGGAAGAAACGGGTAAACTCGAGGAACGCATTACTTCCACGGAAAACGGATCGATAACTTCCGTACAAGCCGTTTACGTCCCTGCGGACGACCTTACCGACCCCGCTCCCGCAACAACGTTCACACACCTCGACGCAACGACTGTTCTGTCGAGAAAAATCGCCGAGCAGGGAATTTATCCCGCCGTCGACCCGCTCGAATCCGCGTCGAGAAACCTCGAAGCCGATATCGTCGGAGAAAGGCATTACCGCGTTGCGATGAAAGTCAAAGAAACGCTTGAAAAATATAAAGAATTGCAGGATATAATCGCGATTCTCGGTATGGAAGAGCTTTCCGAGGAAGACAAGAAAAGCGTTTATCGCGCGAGAAAAATTCAGAAATTCCTGTCGCAACCCACGCACGTCGCCGAAAGATTTTCTGGGCTTAAAGGCGTGTATGTAAAACTCGAAGACACGATCGACGGGTTTGAAAAAATCGTAAACGGCGAAGTCGACGATTTGCCCGAAAACGCGTTTTTCAACGTCGGAACGATAGCGGACGTTTACGAAAAAGCCGAAAAAATCAGGAAAGGTGAAATCTGATGGCAGTTTTTTCTTTAAAGCTTCTCGCCGCGGACAAGGTTTTTTATGACGGAGAGTGCGCCTCTCTCGTCGTTCCCTCCGCGGACGGACAGTACGGGATTCTCGCAAATCACTGTAACGCGGTTATCGCCGTCATTCCGGGCGTTGCGGAAGTTAAGGCGGAAAACGGAGAAAAAATCGTGGCGTTCGTCGCTTCGGGGATTGTGAAAATCGAAAACGGAAAAGTGCTTATGCTTGTCGAATCGTGCGAAAACGCGAAAGACGTAAACGAAGCCTGGGCAAAGAACGCGCTTAAGGAGGCGAAAGACGAAATCGCGAGAAAGGAAAGTCGGTTTAACGTTTTGTCGGCGGAAATCAAAATCGCCCGTGCGCTTAACCGTTTAAAAGCCAAAGAACACGTAAATTAAGGTTTATGTTCCATAGGGAGAACAAAAACAAAAAGCGGACGCGCTGAAACGGACAA
>URKE01000050.1 GCA_900548285.1 uncultured Eubacteriales bacterium
ACGCTCGCGGCTTATACGTCAAGTATTAACCCGTTCGCGTGCCTCGTCTTAGCCTGAAAATTCGGAATCGTCGCTGACGTTTAAAAACAAATCCGCCGTATCCGTCTTTTTAATTGTTTTCTTCATCCGTTTTTTCATCTTGCTTTTTTCCCTGCGGCGCGCCGCCCGACGCACTCTCCGCAATATCGCCTGCAACGCATTTCTTCCGATCTTCGATCTTCCTGTATATCGCCCCTACGTCCGTTTCGTTTATTATAAGCGTAAGGAATATAAGCGAGAAACCTATGATTATGAACGCGTTCAGGTTGTTCTGCCCGAAAATAAACTCGAACACTACGCCGAAAACGCCCTCGAAACACATAATTATCGAAGTCGTGGTGGCAGACGTGAATTTCTGCCCGTACGTCTGCGCAAATTGCGCGTAACCCGTTGCGAGAACGCCGAGATAAATTATTTTCCATACGGCCTCGCCGCTCATAACAAGTTCTCCGGCATGCCGCGGAAATTCCCACACCGCGCTCGTTGCAAGACAGAGAATCGCCACCGTGAAAATTTCCACAAAAAGAAGCAACATCACGTCGTCCCTTTCGGTGAAGAACGATATGAATATCATCTGCAAGGCGTAAAAAAATCCGCAAAGAATCGTAAGACTGTCGCCGAGAGTCTCGTTCGACGCCTTTTCCGTTTTGCCGAAAAACGCAATGATAACCACGCCGGCAAGACAAACGAACGCTGCTACGAAGTTCTTCGCCGACGGCTTCTTTTTGAAGATAAGCCAGGACAAAAAAGGAACGAGAACGCAATAAACCTCGGTTAAAAACGCGTTTTTCGACGGGGTTGTGAAATTCAGCGCGACGGTTTGAAAGGCGTAAGCCAGAAACAGAATTCCGCCGAGAGCCATGCCGTCGAAAAGAATTTGTTTGTTGAATTTTGAAAATCGTTTAGCGCAAAACGCGGCGAAAATCGCGCTTGCGATGATAAATCTGAGCGAAAGAACGAAAAAGGTAAAATGTCCGTTTCCGAGTTCGGAAAGTGTATCTTTTAAGATAACGAAAGAACTTCCCCAAACCAAAGTTGCGGAAAAAATCAACAATTTACCTATTAAATCATGCTTTCTCTCTCTTTTTTCCATCGCCTGCTTTACCTTTTAACCACTCTTTCCGAGCATTTCTCTTTTACGTTATATTTTTCGTCATAACTACCTGCTTTTGCGGCGTTAAAACAATTTTTAAATTACGAAAACAAGGCGAATAGCCACGCTATCCGCCTTATTATTAAATTAATTCATCAATCGGCGTTACCGGTTTCGATAACTGCTTTGCCGTCATAATATCCGCATTTGGGGCAAACCTTGTGCGGCGCTTTAAGTTCATGACACTGAGGGCATGCGACCAAAGTCGGCGCAGCCAACTTGGAATTGTTGGAAAATCTTGTTCTTGCTCTCATCTTGGAAGTTTTATGCTTAGGAACTGCCATTATTCTATACCTCTCTTTATTCTCTTTCGGTAAATACGGTTATAGCGATTTACTGCTCTTCTTCTTGATCCTTTTGATCCTTTTCGCAATAAATCGTGTAAGGAAACGATATCACGAGCGTATCGCAAACCATTTTCGTAAGATCGACCAGACCTCTCGAAAAAGGATAAAAATCCTCTTCCTTGTCGTTCGGATCGTCCGAAAACGCTTCGTCGAAACGGGTTAAACCGCGATATTCCGTCTTTTCGCCGCACCTCGAACAAGGCGCGATTAAAACGTAGGATATTTCGCCGTTTACGTAAACCTTATCGCCCGCGAGTTCGAGTTCGCCCGTTACCGTAACGGGTTCTTTGAAGGACGCATACGGAAGCGTAATCAACGAATCGTCCGCTGCGTATTCAAAACAGAACGAACAACCGTCCTTACCGCTGTTTTTTAACTTTCTTACGTCAATAACCATACGTAGCCTTACAATTATATATTATTTATTTTTCGTTGTCAAATTTTTTGCAAGACTTTATCGCAAAAATTTAACTAATTTTGCATTATTCCGCAGGTCTTATCCGCGTTATTTCGCAAGTCTTTCGGTGTCGCGCGCGATGACGAGTTCTTCGTTCGTGGGGATAACGAGCACTTTGACTTTCCCGCCTTCCGCGGTTATATCGCAGATACCGTCGCCGAGATGATCGTTTTTCTCTTTATCGATCGCAATGCCCATAAATTCCATATCGGACGCGATAGCTTTTCTCACTTCGCCGTCGTGTTCGCCGATGCCCGCCGTAAACACAACGCAGTCTACTCCGCCCATAGCCGCGGCGTAAGCGCCGAGATATTTTTTGCAACTATAGCAGAACACGTCGAGCGCGAGAGCCGCTCTGTGGTTGCCTGCGTTCGCGGCTTCGGTTAAATCTCTGAAGTCCGACGACACGCCGCTTAAGCCCTTAACGCCCGATTTTTTATTGAGATAATTAAGGGTTTCGGCAAGCGTCATATTGTATTTGTTCGCCAGAAATTCGACAATCGCGGGATCGAGATCGCCCGATCTCGTACCCATGGGAACGCCGCCGAGCGGAGTGAAACTCATCGACGTATCGACGCTCTTTCCGCCCTTGACCGCGGAAATTGACGAACCGTTGCCGAGGTGCATCGTGACGACTTTGAAATCCTTATCGCCCTTTCTGCCGAGATATTCGGCCGCTTCCTGCGAAACGAATCTGTGGCTCGTTCCGTGGAATCCGTATCTTCTGATTTTGAAATCGGTATACGCTTCGTAAGGAATACCGTAAATATATGCCTTTTCGGGCATGGTGGAATGGAAAGCCGTATCGAAAACGCCTACCATAGGCACGCCGGGCATGATAGCCTGACAAGCGCGAACACCGATTATGTTGGCAGGCTGATGAAGGGGAGCAAGTTCGGAAAGTTCCTCGATTTTCTTCATTACGTCATCCGTTAAAAGAACGGAGTCGTTGAAAACTTCGCCGCTGTGGACTATTCTGTGCCCGACCGCGTCGATTTCCTTCATCGACGAAATCGCGCCGTATTCCTTATCGACGAGCGCTTCGAGAACGACCTTGATAGCCTCTTTATGCGTGGGCATCGCAGCGTTTATAACGGTTTCCTTTCCGTTAGCCTTATGTTTGCAGAAAGAACCTTCGATACCTATTCTCTCGCAGCCGCCTTTTGCCACGGCTTTTTCCGTAGCCATGTCTATAAGCTGATATTTGAGCGAAGAACTCCCCGCGTTGATAACTAAAACCTTCATTTTTTCACCTCTTATCTTATTTTAAATCTGCGTCTGCAAAGCGGTTATCGCGACCGCCGCGACGATATCTTCCATATGGCAGCCTCTCGAAAGGTCGTTTATGGGTTTCGCGAGTCCCTGACAAAGCGGACCGACCGCCTGAAAACCGCCGAGTCTTTCGGTGTTTTTATAGTTGCTGTTGCCTGCGTCGAGATCGGGGAAGATCATTACGTTCGCATGCCCCGCAACGGGCGAACCGGGGGCTTTGCTCGCTCCCACTTCGGGAACGACAGCCGCGTCGAACTGAAGTTCGCCGTCCGCAAGTTCTTCGGGGCAGATTTCGTGGAATTTTTTAACGGCTTCCACAACCTTGTCTACGTCCGCGTGCTTCGCCGAACCTTTCGTGGAGTGGGAAATAAACGCTATTCTCGGGGTTATTCCCGCAATCGCTCTCGCGCTCTTCGCGGAGGACTGAGCGATGTAAGCGAGTTCTTCGCTCGTCGGGTTCTGATTAAGTCCGGAATCGGCGTAAATATAGCAACCGTCCTCACAGTATTTATTACCGCCCTCGGGAGCGATCATGAGGAAATAAGCCGAAACGATAGGCGTTCCCTTTGCGGTTTTGATAACCTGAAGCCCCGGACGGAGAGTGTTTGCCGTGGAATGACACGCGCCCGAAACCATGCCGTCCACGTCGCCCGCTTTAAGCATAAGCGCGCCGTACATGGTGTAATCCTTTGCGAGGGTTTCTCTCGCAAGTTCGATAGTCATACCTTTAGCCTTGCGAAGTTCGGTCAGAAGTTGAGCGTATTCTTCGGTTTTTTCATAGGTTTTCGGGTCGATTATCGTAACGCCGGAAAGATCGGTTTCGGGGTTGTTCTTTTTGATTTCTTCGGGATTGCCGAGAAGGGTTATTCTCGCCACGCCCTCTTTAACGGAAACTGCGGCAGCCTCGACAACTCTCTTATCCTCCCCCTCGGGAAGAACGATGTGCTTGTTGAGTTTGACCGCTCTTTTTTTGATGTCGTCAAGTACTTTTGACATTTTTAAAACTCCTTTTACCGCCGACGGGCAAGTTCGCGCAAAACGGTTGATATTTTCTGTCGGTTGGTATAATATATACTTACAAGTTTATACTTGCATTATACACCAATCAACGATAAATATCAATCGAAAGGAGCGACTTTTGAAAATTTGTTTTGCCGTTTGCGAATATAATCCTTTCCACAACGGACACCTTTATCACCTCGACTATATCAAAAAAGAAATAAAACCCGATTACACCGTAATCGTTATGAGCGGAAACTTCACGCAGCGCGGAGAAATAGCCGTTATGGACAAGTATACGCGGGCAACTCACGCGATAAAAGCGGGTGCGGATGCGGTGATAGAACTTCCCACCGTTTTCGCCACGGCTAACGCCGAAATATTCGCGAAAGGCGCGATAAAACTGATAAACTGTTGCGGCGGGGAAAAACATATCTGCTTCGGCACGGAAAGCGGCGAAAAAACAAAACTGCTCTCCACCGCCGCCGCTCTTTTGGAAGAAAGCCGCGAATTCAAAAAACTCTATAAAGAAGAACTGAAAACGGGCGTTACCGCAATAAAGGCGAAATGCGCCGCGCTCGAAAAAATGAACTTGGAAAACCTCGACTTCGAACTGCTGAAAACGCCGAACAATATTCTCGGCATAGAATACTGCAAGGCGATTTTAAGTTCAAAAGCGGACGTAGAAATTCACCCCGTGATAAGGCAGGGCGCGGCTTATAACGACGATAAGATGTATAAAAATCTTTCCTCGGCGGCGGCGATAAGAAAAGCCGTGAACGACGGAAAACGCAGACAGATAAAAAAATGCGTTCCGAATTACGTTTTTCGCGATCTGCCCGCCGGACTGCCCGACGCGGACGACCTGATTTTCTTTTCGGCGATAAAATCCACCCCGAAAGAGTTAGAAAAAGTTCTCGATTGCACCGAGGGGCTTGAAAACAGAATAAAAGCCCTCACGCGCGACGCGGACGGGCTGGACAAACTCGTTGAAAAAATCAAAACCAAGCGTTACACGAAAACGCGGCTCGAAAGAATTCTGCTCGCGAATATGCTCGGAATCGAAGAAAGTTTCATTCGGAAATGTCTTAATTCCGAACTTTATCTCAAAATTCTCGCCGTAAATAAGGATAAACTCGACGTTTTATCGGCGATTCGCGGCAAGAACGACGTACCGGTGATTACGAGAAAAAGCGACTGCAAAAAACTTTCGGGCGTGGCGAAAGACTGTTTTTTGACGGACGTGGACGCGCTTGAAATTTTCGATTTCGTGGCAAAGACGAAAACCAACGAATTCGAAATGAAAACCGTTTAACTTAATCGGTCATAACAAAAGACGAAGCCGAAACTTCGTCTTTTTTTTTGATTATTTCATAATGCAAACGTAACGTCACCTGAACAGATTTTCACTTGAACACGTCATCAAAAAGTTTCATTTTCGATTTTTTCAGAACCACGGCGACAAGGCGCGTGGTGGTTTTCGGCATTAATCTATAGAAAAAGTTAAGAATTCTCGCGTCGAAACCAAAAATCATTCTTCTCTTCTTTTTCCTTATTCCCCTGAAAATTTTGCCCGCCATTCTGTCCGCCGGCATACTCATTTTTTTCACGAGTTTGTCTTCGTCGAAAGAGGTGTTCTGCGAGCGCATTATGTCCGTCCTCGCAAAACCCGGCATGACAAGCCCGACGTAAGCCTTGCCGCGGAGTTCCTCGGCGAGAATTTCAGTGTAGGCTTTCAGCGCGGATTTCGAAGCCGAATAACCGCTCGTGCCGACGATCGACGCGAGCGCCGCCGCGCTCGAAACGTTCACGATTGTCGGAAACCCCGATTTTTCAAGAAACGGCAAGAGATTTTTCACGGCGTAAACGGCGGATAAAAAGTTCGTTTTCATCACGCTTTCGATATCGGAAACAGTGAAATCCACCGCCTTTCCGAACGGCGGAAATACTCCTGCGCAGTTGATAAGTCCGTTTAAAGCATCGCCCCTCGCCGCAAGTTTCGCGGCGAGATTTTTCCATCCGATCTCGTCGGAAACGTCGAAAATTTCCGTTTCGAGCATGTCCGACTTATCGCCGAGAGTCGCCTTGAAATCAACGAATTTCGCCTCGTTTCTGCCTATTCCGATAACTTTGCACCCGTCGGAAACGAGTTTTTCGGTGAGAATTCTCCCCAATCCGGACGACGCGCCCGAAACGACGAAGAGTTTGCCTTTAAAATCGAGTTTCGACATTTTCGATATCTATCCCCGATTTTCAGAACAATTCTATATAACTGTCGCGTTCCGCGCCGACGGAAACGTATTTAATTTTGCAACCGACGGCTTTTTCGATATAACGAATGTATTTTATCGCGTTTTCGGGAAGATCTTCGGCTTTTCTGCAAGCGGAAATATCCTCGCAGAAACCGTCGAGATATTCGTAAATCGGCTTGGCTTTGTCGAGGTCCTCGCCGAACGGGAATTTTTCAACTCTCTTTCCGTCTATTTCGTAAGCGACGCAGACGGGAATTTTCTTCATATACGACAAAACGTCGATTTTTGTAAGAGCGATAGCCGTAGCGCCCTGAATTTTAACGCCGTAACGCGAAGCGACGACGTCGAATCCGCCCACTCTTCTCGGTCTTCCCGTAGCCGCGCCGTATTCGCCGCCCGCCTTACGCAATTCTTCCGCTTCGTCGCCGAACATTTCGCAGGTGAAAGGTCCTTCGCCAACGCAGGTGGAATAAGCCTTCATTACGCCCACGACGTCGTCGAGCCGGTATTCGGGTATGCCCGCGCCGATGGGCGCGTAAGCCGCAATCGTCGAAGAGGACGAAGTGTAAGGAAAAATACCGAAATCTATATCGCGGAGCGCGCCGAGTTGAGCCTCGAACAAAAGGTTCTTGCCCTCTTTAACCGCTTCGTCGAGATATTCGCCAACGTCGCAGACGTAATCGATGAACGGCGCGCCGAATTTTTCGAGCCACGCGTACATATCCTCCGCTTTGAGCGCGGGAACGCCGTAAGCCGTTACGAGCAGGTTTTTCCATTCCACGATGTCGGCTATTTTTTGTTTAAGCGCCGAAAGGTGCTTTAAATCGCCCATTCTGAACGTTTTTTTCATATATTTATCCGAATAAACGGGCGCGATTCCGCGACGCGTCGATCCGAACTTTCTGTCTTTCAGCCTGTCCTCTTCGAGTCCGTCGAGAAGTTTGTCGTAAGGCATGCAGATTGTCGCTTTGTCGCTTATTTTAAGATGCTTCGGAGTAATCTCTATTCCGGCATTGCGAAGTTTTCCGATCTCGCCGCAGAGATGTTCTATGTCGATAACCATTCCCGGCCCCATAACGTTAACCGTTTTGTCCCTGAGAATACCGGACGGAAGAAGATTGAGCGCGAATTTGCCCTTTTCGTTAACGACGGTGTGTCCGGCGTTGTTGCCGCCCTGATAACGGATTATCACGTCGTACTTTTCCGAAAGAAGGTCAACCATTCTGCCCTTTCCTTCGTCGCCCCAATTGATACCAACGATTGCAGTAAGCATTTTTTGTTTCTCCTATGTTTATTGATAAAATTTTTAAACGTTGACTTCGGCCTTTACTCCGAGAAGCCCTGCGTTCTTTTCGATTATGTTTTTTCTCACGTCCGAAATAAATATTTCCGTCTGCCGTTTCGCAAGCCCGCAAAACCCGTGGGCGTCCATTGTTTTTTCAATCTCTTCTCTCGTTAAATGAAGTTCATCATCACGCAGAAGTCGGTCTATAAGGTCATTATCGCCGCCTTTTTCCTTTACGTTGATACCTGCGGCGATAGAATGAACGCGGATTTTTTCATGCGCCCACTGACGGTCGAAACCCTTTTCCGTCACGAGATACATAAGCACGTTTTCCGTTGCCATGAACGGCAGTTCGGCTTTGAGATTTTTCTCGATGACCTTGGGATAAACTTTCATTCCCGATATTACGTTTATATACAAATTGAGAATTCCGCTCGTCGCAAGGAAGGCTTCCGGCACGGATATACGCTTATTCGCGGAGTCGTCCAGAGTGCGTTCGAGCCACTGCTGAGCCTCGGTTACGGCGGGGTTGAGAGCGTCGATGATGACGTATCTTGCAAGCGAAGCGATTCTTTCGCTGCGCATCGGGTTCTTCTTGTAAGCCATTGCCGAAGAACCTATCTGATTCGTTTCAAAAGGCTCGTCCGCTTCCTTCATATGACACATAAGACGAACGTCGGACGAGAACTTTGCCGCAGACTGAGCGATTCCCGAGAGAACGTTCAGCGTGAAACTGTCTGTTTTTCTCGAATACGTCTGCCCCGAAACGGGAACGACTTTTTTAAACCCGAATTTTTCCGCGATGAGTCGCTCGAGTTTGAAAACTTTATCCTCGTCGTCGAAGAGTTGGAGAAAACTCGCGCCCGTACCCGTCGTACCCTTACACCCGAAAAAGGCGAGATTATCGAGTTCGAAATCGAGCCTTTTAAGATCTTCGACAAGGTCGTTTACCCAGAGCGTCGCCCTTTTGCCGAGCGTTGTGGGCTGAGCCGCCTGAAAATGCGTGTAAGCGAGAATGGGCAGGTCTTTATACTTATCGGCAAAGCAACAAGCCGCGTCTATCGCGTTGACGAGAAGGGCTTTTATTTCGAGCAAACCCTCTCTGATAAGCAGAATGTCGGCGTTATCGGTCACAAAACAAGAAGTCGCGCCCAGATGAATAATGGGGCGCGCTTTTGGGCAAAGATCGCCGAACGCGTAAATGTGCGCCATCACGTCGTGACGGAGTTTCTTTTCGTATTCGTTCTCTTTTTCGTAGTCTATATCGTAAATATGTTTTTTCATCTCGGAAATCTGCTCGTCGGAGATAGAAAGTCCGAGTTCTTTTTCGCTTTCGGCAAGGGCTATCCAGAGTTTTCTCCAGGTGGAATATCTGTTATCCGCCGAAAATATTTTTTGCATTTTTTCGTCCGCGTATCTTTCGCAAAGCGGACTTACGTATTTATCTTTCATATTCACCTTTTATAGCCGTTTTGCCGCCGAGGAAAATTCCGCCCCGCAAGCACAACGGGAGTATTATATTACTTTCAATGAAAATAAGCAATAAATTTTCGCAAGGTTTTATATTGCGATTTTTTTATATCTCGTATAACTCCGCGACGTAGCCGCCGATTGCCCCGAAGATTTACCGAAGAAAAATCACGTCGCCGATTTGAATATCATCTTCAGATACTTGAATAAGAACTTATAAAGGAACACGAATATCGGGAACACGATGAAGAACAATAACAAAACCGCCGCTAAGGCGTAAGCCATATAGGGAATTACGTATTCCGCCTTTTCCAGCGCAAACCCTGCCTTTTTCTTCAGCAAAACGTACAGCGCGACGATAAGCCCGCCGACGATAAACCCTAAGGCGATAAACTTATAATAAGGCGATTTATACTTTATCGTGACTGTATTTTCGCCCTCTTCGAGCGGAATTATCATAAAATCGAGATCGTTTTCGACGAATTCCGTTTTTTTGCCGTTGACTTTGACTTCGTACCCCTCGAGATCGACGTAATTCAGATAAAGGCTCTGCCCCGCCGTCGCCGTTATCTTCGGCAGAATTATCTCGTTTTTAGCGAGTTTATACTCCACTTTTCTCGGTTCGAGATAATTCTTCAATGCGGTTATATCGTTTCTCGAAATACTCGTTTTGCCCGAGTTTTTACCCATAAGGAAATCGTACGTCGCAACTTCGCAAAGTCTGCGTCTTTCGGACGTACCAAGGTTATCCGTAAGCCCCGCGTCGATAGTTTTTCCGTCCACGACGGCGCACATAGGCAGGACGTTTTTATTTTCGTAAACGACGAATTTCGGCGTGTTGAGTTGAAGCGTGATCTCTTCGCCGTTTTCGAGGTAAATTCTGAGCGCGACGAACGCGTTGGAATTGCCCGACGATTTGCCGTATTTCACAACCGCTTCGGCATTCTCAAAGTTACTTACGGTGAACGTTACGTAAGCCGAAGAATCACCCGTCACCTTATAAACGCTGCCGCTCATCTTCCATTTGTCGGAAGATATGTCGGCAAACCTGTCTGCGTCGTTGATTTTGAGCGAACTCAGTTCCGCCGTGATTTTATGCCCCACGACTTTAATCATCCGCACGCCGGAATTCGCTTTTGCGGCGTAAACGGATTTTCCGTTTATAAGGCAATCGTATCCGTCCGCGGTTTTCTCTATTCTGAGCGTCACGTCCTTATGCGGAATCAAACCCTCGAAATCGCCCTCGGGCAAAAGAACGGATGCCGCGCGATAACCGCCGTCGCCTTCGTTTTTAACGACTTCCGCGCATGGTTTTTCAAAGCCGTAAACGCCGGCGTTTTTGTAATAACTCTTCCCGTTCGCGTCGCTTTCATCGCCGTCGTACACGTTATAAACGATATATTTATAACCGAGAATAGCGTCCGTAAACGCGCTTCCGCTGTGGGTTTTGGTGCTGTTCTGCCCGTTGCCGGCATAGCCGAATTTCGTCTGAACGGTTATATTTTTCGCGTCCGCCATCGAACTGAAAAGCGAATGTCCGTAACTATGCACGACGAGCGGCGAATCCGACGAGATGAAATAATCGTAATTTTTATATCTGTAATAATTTTCGCCGTAAAGGTCGTTCACGCCGTCCACGACTTCCTTATAAGCCGAATAGTTTTCCATAGAGCCGCCCTGACGGTCGCCCTTAACGAGCGAAAAATTGAAAAACACCGCCTGCGAAAGCGACAACACGCACAAAATGCTGACGATATCCCTGAATTTTACGTTGAGATACTTCACGCAGACGAGCGTGAGCAGAAAAACGAGCGTTACCGCGAAAAACAAAATCCCGGTAACTTCCAGGCCGCCTTCCGAATGGGCGAACGACGGGAAAAAACTACTGAACGGCATATTTCCTTCGCTCATGGACGTCCACTTCATAAACGCGGAAACGAGCTTGCTCGTTTTATAATCGCCGTCGTAAACGAAATTGAAAAATCTGAACGTGAAGAACAAGCACGAACAAACAAGAACGCAAACTATAACTATGCCTATCGTCGGCCTTAGAGCCGGTTTGCGCGTTTTCTTCTCGTTTTCTTTGTCATCGTCGGTAACGGCTTCGCTTTTTTCCGCCGCGTTTTTTTCGGCAGATTTTTCGCACATCAGCGAAAGTCCTTTCGCCGCAACGATCAGCCCGAATCCGTCGAGCAGAAAACCGAAACGGAGAGCGTAGGACATATACGAACCCATATTGAGAAGCAACATACTCTCATCCACGATGCACGGCAGAACGAGAATCAAAAACGCGACGACGGAAAACAGCGCAAATTTATCGCCTTTTTTCGAGCAGACGAAATAATACCCGCCGAGGAAAATAAACGTGGAATTACAAAGAATATAGGTAAATTTTTCGTAAACATGCTCCACGAGTTTTCCGTCGTTAATCTGACTTTGAGTATAAAACCTGAAAATCTCCGAAAAAATCCCCGTGTTTCTGCCCGCTTTCGTGTAAGCGTAAAGCGCGGGAAACATCAGCGGCAGAGCCATAGCCACCGCAAGGACGAAACCGAAACACATTCTCGTGAGTTTACGTTTCCTTTCGTCTCTGTCGACGCAGAATATCACGTAAGCGACGAGCGTTGGAAACAACAGGAAAAACGAAAAGCACGCGATCGAAAAACACGCGTAAATCATACAGGCAAGACTTATCGAAAAAAGTTTGAGGTCGTCCTTTTGCATAAGCCTTATAAATCCGCAGATTACCACGGGAATATAAATCGAAATATCGAGCCAGACGATATAGGTGTTCGCGACGTATAAATACCCGCCGTAAGCGTATAAAAGAGCGAGCGTTACGGAGAGATAATCGGGAATCGACCTGAAATACTTTCTCAAAAGGCAAAATGCGGAAATACCCGCGCACGCGACCTTTAAAGGAAGCACGAAACTGACCATATGGAAACTGTACCCTTCTCCGCCGAGAAGAAACAAAAACGTGAACGGACTTATCGTGCAGTATGCAAGCGAACCGAACATATCCATTCCGCCACCGATATAAAACGTGTGAAAAAGCCCGCTTTCGCCTTTTAAAACCGAAAAATAATGCTCTATGAACGGATTTTCCTGCGCGAGCATATCGTAACTCGACATAACCGCGCTGCCGAACGGATAAATACCGAAAGACGCCTGAGCGACGAGAAACACCGCGAAAACAAAAAGCGGAATAAAAAAGAATCCGTAATATTTAACGAAAAACGGAAAAATTTTATCTTTTAAAACGGTTTTTACATTCATAAGCATTTCCTTATTGTTGACCTGAATTTATTGATTATAACACGATTTTATTGTAGCACAAACGAAAAAAAAATTCAATCGTTTTCCGATATTCGCGTTTACGTTGCCGATATTACAGTTTAAGTTGCCGACATTTGCGTTTACGTTGCCGACATTTGCGTTTACGTTGCCGACATTTGCGTTTACGTTGCCGATATTTTCGTTTACGTTGCCGTGAACGCGATTTTTTGACTTTTTAAATCGTTTTCGGGAAATTTTCTTCGGGAGTTAAAAATGCTTGCAAATTTTTCTTCAATATGTTATGATAACAACGTTGATTAAATAATTGCCGTGGGGGTATAGCTCAGTTGGTAGAGCGCTTGAATGGCATTCAAGAGGTCGCCGGTTCGACCCCGACTATCTCCACCAAGAAAGGACTATCCGAACACTGCTGTTTCAAAAAGCGGTATTCGGATAGTTTTTACTTTACCAAAAGAATGGACGCTATGAAAAGCGTCCTTTTTTCATATATACTACATTAGGGATTCCATTCGTCATCACTAACTATTTTTGCGGTGATAAACCGATTTATG
>URKE01000051.1 GCA_900548285.1 uncultured Eubacteriales bacterium
AGGCTTGATGGGATTCGATTCTTGCTCGGCATCCGCATAAATCGGTTTATCACCGTAAAAATAAATAGTGATAAGAAATGCAATGCCTAAAAAAATTATAACACGTAATTTTCAATTTATCAATTAAATAATCGAGAAAAATATACAAACAAATGTTTGATTTATAAAAATAAATATGATATAATTTCATATATCATATTCGCAGGTGATGAAAATGGCAAAAACAGACGAAAAAATCAATAATGTTTTTTCTTATATCGAAGGTTATATCAACAATTACGGCTACCCGCCGTCCGTCCGCGAAATATGTCGCGATTTATCAATCAAATCCACGGCTACGTGCCATTGTTATCTAAAAAAACTCGAAGATCGGGGTTTGATAACCGTCAGCGGAAACAAGAAAAGAGCCATTATGCTCACAAAACCGAAAGCGGATTGTATTTCCGTACCTCTTGTCGGTTCGATAGCCGCCGGCGCACCCATTCTCGCGGTGGAAAATCTTGAAGAATACTACCCTTTGTCGAGAGATTTCGAATCCTCGGCGGAAACTTTTATGCTCAACGTGAGAGGCGACAGCATGAAAGAAATCGGCATTTTCAACGGTGACAAAGTGATTATCCGCAAACAGGAAACCGCCGAAAACGGCGAAATAATCGCCGCGCTCGTAGACGATTCGGCAACCGTTAAAAGATTTTTTAAACGCGACGGCAAATTTATTCTTCACCCCGAAAACGCCGCTTACGACGATATAATCGTTGACGACGTAAGCATTCTCGGTAAGGTTATAGGGCTTATAAGGAAATACTGATGGAATATCTTGTTATAGATACGGAAAGTTGCACGGGAAAGGACGATGACGGGAGTTTATGTTCTATAGGATACTGCATCTGCAATGAAAAACTTAAAATAACCGAACGCGAGGACGTGCTTTTTAACCCGATGCCGAAAAGATTCTCCGTGGGAGATAAAAGCAACGCCAGGAGAACCGGGGTTACGTTTGCATACGAAATCGAAGATTTCAGAAAAGCGCCGAGGTTCAACGAGAGATACGACTTCGTGAAATCTCTTTTTAAAAACAGAACCGTCATCGGATTCGCGATGGTCAACGACGTTAAATACCTTAACGACGCCTGCGATAAGTACGGTTTGCCGCGGATTGAATTCAAATTTATTGACACTCAGTTTATATACCAACTTTTTCACCCCGAGGCAAATTCCGTCGGTTTAAAAACGCTCGGCGAAAAATATAATCTGGCGTACACCGAACACCGTTCGGACGACGACGCGGCTGTTTCCGTTATGCTTCTCAAAACATTTCTCGACGAGGAAAAAATGACGCTTGACGGGGCTCTTGAAAAGTTTGGCGCGCATATGGGTGTGAACGACGCGGAGGGATACCATATGAATTATTCCGACGCGCTCAACACCGAACAATTCGGACTGAAAAGAAGCAAGAAAATTCAATCTCTTTTGTTCTGCGAATTTACTTCTCGCTTACCCGCAAAACGAGGTCGCGGCAAAATCTGTTTTTCATATAAGGTCGAAAAACTCGACGTCAACTATACGCGGACGTTGATAAGACTACTCGTTGAAAAAGGTTATTCGTTCACCCGCGACGCCGACGCTTGTTCCGTGTTTGTAATCAACGATCAGAACGATAACGACAAACGCAAACTTCTCGTAGATCAAATCAAAAAGCGGAAAATCACGATAATGACGTTGAAAGAATTTGAAAATTTCGTCGGATATGAAAGAAATCTGTTTTTTAACGATAAGGTTTTTCTCGCCGGATATTACGAAACGAAATTGTGAAAATAAAAACAAAATAAAAGTTCTCAGGGCAACCCGAGAACTTTTTTGTTTGACATAAAACATTTAAGAATTTAAGAAATTATCAATGATTTTGAAAGTTTTTTCAATCTTGTCGTCATCTGTGAAATCTATCGGATAAAGATTCTGAAATCTCTTGAAAAAAGTGATTTGCCTTTTAGCGTAACGACGCGTATTCATCTTTATCTGTTCTGTCGGTATTTCCGTTCCGCTCAGAATCGCCTCTGCGGTTTCCTTGTATCCTATGCCTTGCATACATTGATCTTCGAGCGTAACGCCGCTTTCGAGCAGACTTCTGACCTCGCTCGTCAACCCGCATGACATCATATCGTCAACTCTCGCATTGATTCTCTCATAAAGAATTTCTCTCGGCAGCGTTGGCATGAGCGCGATAAAATCATACCTTGGAACCATCTCGTCTTTTATGTCCGATTTTTTAACGCCGGTCGCATCGAATATTTCAAGAGCCCTGATAACTCTGACGAGATCGTTCGGGTGTAACTTCGCGGCGGTTTCCGGGTCTTTTTCTTTCAGAATCGAATAAACGAATTCTCTGCCCTTTTCTTCTGCCGCATGCTCGTACTTTCGCCTTATTCCGATATCGCCTTTCGATAAGCCGTAACTCATGCGGTACAAAACGGAATTGACGTAAAACCCTGTTCCGCCGCAAATTATCGGGATTTTACCACGACCTGAAATATCTTCGACGGCGGGAACAGCCAACTCTTCATAATCGCCCACGGAAAACGAATCCTTAGGCGACGCAACGTCGATAAGATAATGCGGAACCCCTTTTTTCTCTTCTTCGGACGGTTTTGCCGAGCCGATATCCAATCCTTTATAAACGGAAACAGAATCCGCCGATACGATTTCGCCGCCGAATTTAAGCGCGATTTCGACGGCAAGCGCGCTTTTGCCCGAAGCCGTAGGTCCGCAAACTACGATGATTTTTTTCTTTTGTCCGGAGTTTAAACGATTCTCTTGAACCATTTGTCGATCTCCGTTCTCGATATTTTAACCGTCACCGGTCTGCCGTGCGGGCAACGCAACGCCGTGTTGTATTTCATCGCTTTAAGCAATGCGTCAATTTCGTCCTCACTGAGTATTTTTCCCGATTTGATAGCCGCTTTACAGGCTTTCATCGCGATTTTATCGTGAATAAGTTCGGGCATGGTTTCCTTTTTGAAACTTATATCCGAAAGTAAATCATCGAAAAAAGATTTTAAATCCATATCAAACAACAGTACAGGCACGGAATATACGGCAAATTCGTTTACGTCGTATTCGGAAATATCGAAACCCGCCTTTCTCAGTTCGGGGAATTTGCCGATAATGAACTCCGATTCGCTTTCGTTAACGCGGAAAATATAAGGCACGAGCATCGTCTGTTCGGCAACGTTACCGCTTTTATATTCTTCGATAAACTTGTCGTATAAAAGCCTTTCATGCGCGGCGTGCTGATCGATAAAATAAATGTCGTTTTCCTTTTCGAGAATAAGATAGGTTGCGAGAATCTGACCTATTACCTTGAATTCCGGCTCGACTTTCAACTCTTCCTGCCGTGCTTTTTCCGCTTCTTCGGCGGCTTTTTTAGCCTCCATTTCCGCTATGTATTTTTTGTTTTCGGCAAAAATATCGTCGATTTTATTGCCGCCGAGTTCCCGGGGCTCATCGTCGTGACTATCCGCCACATCGAACGTCTTTTCAAACTCCTCCTCTTTTTCGGCGGATTTGCTCTTGTTATATCTGCCCCAGATCGTCTGATCGAGCAACTCTTCGTTAAACCCGGACACAAACGGTCTGTCGCAATGCGCTTCGCCGATTTCATCCGGCGTAATCGGTTTTTGCGGAATAATAGGTCTTGAACCCTCGTCGATAGGAACATAGTTGTTTGGTTTGACAATTTCGAGCGCGGCAGCCGAACCGTCCAGAACCTTTGTAACGACAGAATAAAGCGTTGAATAGATAACCTGATTATCGATAAATCTTACGTCTGTTTTGTTCGGATGAACGTTTACGTCGACCGTTTCCGGCGACATATCGATTTTCAGCACGTAAAAAGGATACTGCCTTTTCATAAGATACGCGGCGTATGCGTTGTGCATCGACGACTGAATAGTATTGTTTACAACGTATCTGCCGTTTAAAATAACCGTCTGATACGTTCTGTTGGGCTTCGTGAAATAATTCTTACCGATAAAACCGCTTATTTTTATGCCGTTTTTTTCGGTTTCTATCGGAATACAGTCCGTTATGGTATTATAACCGTAAATCTCTATTATAGCCTCGTCAAGTCCTCCGCCGAACGATTGAAGCATAACTTTTCCGTCCGAAGTATACTTGAAAGCAATGTCCGGATGAGAAAGAATGAGCCTCGTTATAATGTTGGTTATATCCGTTTCTTCACTCTTGCTCGCTTTTAAAAATTTAGCGCGCGCGGGCGTGTTGAAAAAAAGATTTTCGACGGATACGGTAGTTCCCGTATCGGACGGATAAACGTCCGCGTCGCCGATAACGCCGCCCTCGCAGACAATGATATTGCCCATTTCGTCGTCTTTGGTTTTTGAAAGAATCGTCGCCTTTGACACGGAGCCGATTGACGCGAGAGCCTCCCCGCGAAACCCGAGCGTGAGAATTTTATCGAGATCTTCGACGGCGCTGATTTTACTCGTCGCATGCGGAAGAAACGCTTTCGGCAGATCTTCGCGTGAAATGCCGCAACCGTTATCGCTGACGCGCATAAGTCTTTTCCCGCCGTCCTCAATGGTAACGTCGATATCCGTCGCTCCGGCGTCTATTGCGTTCTCGATAAGTTCTTTGATTACCGAATACGGGCGTTCGACGACTTCGCCCGCCGCAATCCTGTTATAAATCTTTTTATCCAGAATGTTTATTTTTGCCATATATATTATCCGTTGAGTTTATTTTTTAAATCGAATAAAAGTTTTAACGCATCAAAAGGCGTTATTTCGTTAACGTTTGTTTCGGCAAGAATTTTTTCTACTTCCGACGGCCCGTTTACAAATTCCTCCGGCAATATCGAATCGGTATCGTCCGGCTCGGAATTTTGCGGTCTTTTGGCAAGGTCGTTCTTTTCGAGTTTTTTAAGAATCGATTTCGCCCTGTCCGTTACCGTTTTGGGTACGCCGGCAAGCGACGCGACTTCGATACCGAAACTCCTGTTCGCGCTTCCTCTGGCGATTTTTCTTAAGAATACGATTTTACCGTTTTGTTCTCTTACGGTGATTTTGTAATTCTTTACGCCGTCGATAACGCCTTCAAGTTCGGAAAGTTCGTGATAGTGCGTTGCGAAAAGAGTTTTCGCTTTTGTCTTTTCGGCAAGGAACTCCACAACCGCCCAGGCTATCGACAAACCGTCGTAAGTGCTTGTTCCTCTTCCGACTTCATCGAGAACAAGCAGACTTCGGCTTGTTGCGTTTATCAGAATAGACGCGACTTCTGTCATTTCGACCATAAACGTACTCTGATTGAAAATAAGGTTATCGCTCGCCCCTACTCTCGTGAATATCCTGTCAATAATCGGTATTCTCGCCGATTTACACGGCACGAAACTTCCCATATGCGCCATAACGGCTATAAGGGCGTTCTGCCGCATATACGTACTTTTTCCCGCCATATTCGGACCTGTTATTATCAAAACTCTGTTTTCGTCGCAATCGAGATAAGTGTCGTTTGAAACAAACGGCTCGTTCGATACCGCTTCAACGACGGGGTGTCTGCCGCCGACGATATCCATAGGCTCGTCCGACTTAACTATTTCCGGGCGGGTGTAACCGTTGCGCTTGGCAACGTTCGCAAGCGACGCGAGCG
This sequence comes from uncultured Eubacteriales bacterium, assembly GCA_900548285.1. Lineage (GTDB taxonomy): Bacteria > Bacillota > Clostridia > Christensenellales > Borkfalkiaceae > UBA10281. Next base: position 5,662 of record URKE01000051.1, read on the forward strand.
CGTCCAGACAAGCGATCGATTTTGACGTGCGTTGAATTTTTTTGACGTTCTCGGCAAGAACCTGCTTTATCTTCGCGAAGATATCCGCTTCGATACGAATCGATTGCTCGTTGCTCGACAAAATATCCGTTTCGAGTTTCTTCAGATCTTCGGTTATATATCTTTCCGCGCCCGCAAGGGTTTGCTTACGTATGTAATTGTACGGTACGAGATTTTTGAATGAATTCGTGACCTCGATATAATACCCGAATACTCTGTTAAAGTTTATTTTCAGGTTTTTGATTCCCGTTGCCTCGCGCTCCTTCGCTTCCATTTCTTTGAGAAGCGTCGAAGAGTTCTCTTTTATCGAACGCAATCTGTCGAGTTCCGAATCGAATCCCTTTTTAATATAACCCCCGTCCTTAGTAATCGAAGACGCCGAAGGATCGATCGCGTTGCGAAGAAGGGACGCGAGTTCCCCGAAATCGCCGATATTATCGTTTATATCGTTCAGAATCCGGGAAGAAACGCCGAAAAGTTGAAGTTTGACGTTCGGAAGAGCCGACAAAGAATCCCCGAGCGTAAGACAATCTTTCGGGTTAATGTTTCCGTTGGATATTTTTCCGGCGATTCTTTCGGTGTCGCGGATAAACTTCAGTTGTTCGGTAACGCCGCTCCGAAGCAATGGATTTTTGAAAAACTCCTCCACGCCGTCGAGCCTGTAATTGATTTTATCGATATCCTGCAAAGGCGTTTTTACCCAACTGCCGAGCATTCTCGCGCCCATGGGCGTCTGAGTTTTGTCGAGAACCCACAAAAGCGAGCCGTAACGCTTGCCTTCCCCCATACTCTTTACGAGTTCGAGATTTCTGAGCGCGGAATAGTCAAGCCCCATGATATCGGAGTTCTTTTCCGGTTTTATACCGTTGATATTTATAAGCGCGCGCTTTTGCGTTTCTTTAAGGTATGCGATAAGCGCGCCCGAAGCCGTAATAAGAACTACGTCGTTTTCGTCGATGCCGAACGCCTTGAAGGAGATGACGCCGAATTGCTCTTTTAATGCAATCTCTGCGTTGCGAAATAGGAAATTATCGTCGGCATATTTTCTCGGCCGGGGAATAACCCTGTGTTTAACTACCGGTAAATCGTCCGAAACAGCCGCAAGTTTTTCGTTGCATATAATTTCCGACGGATTGATACGCGTTAAATTATCGGATAATTCGTTCAAAACGTCGGCGGTTTCGCATTTTTTCGCATAAAATTCTCCCGTGGTTATGTCGCACCAGGATAATGCCGAACCCTTTTCGCCGTAATAAGCGCAGGCGATAAAGTTGTTTTCTTTTTCGTCGATCAGGCTTTCTTCCGTAACGGTACCCGCCGTGACGATTTTTATTACGTCGCGTTCGACAAGTCCTTTAGCCTGCGAAGGATCCTCGAGTTGCTCGCAAATCGCAACCTTTTCGCCCTGCCCCACGAGTTTGGAAATATATTCGTCTGCCGCGTGATACGGTATGCCGCACATCGGCGCTTTTTCGTCAAGACCGCAATCCCTGCCCGTAAGCGTGAGATCGAGCATTTTTGAAACGCGCACGGCGTCGTCGAAAAACATCTCGTAAAAATCCCCCAGACGATAAAACACGACGCAATCGGGATATTTTTCTTTTATTTTGTTGTAATGCACCATCATCGGTGACAAGGTTTTTCCTTTAGCCATTCAACGCCTCATTTGTAAATTTTCTTAATCGTTCCGAGAAGCGACATTCCGCCCGTGGATGTAATTTCAACGTCTGCGAATTTTCCGATGACGTTCACCGCGCTCTGACAATACGCCATTCTGCCTTTTTCGTCGCGTCCGATATAAGTTTTCTTCTTTTCGTCGTAATCCTCGAAAAGTATTTCGACCGTTTTGCCTATATACGATAAAGAATCCTTGCGGTTTCTTTCGTTCTGCGCATCGACAAGCCGCATGATTCTGTCTTTTTTTGTACCCGCGTCGATCTGCCCTTCCATGGCGGCGGCTTTCGTTCCCTCTCTCGGAGAATAGACAAACGTGAACGCGCCGTAGAAGCCGACTTCGTTGACAAGACTAAGCGTATCTATGAATTCTTCTTCCGTTTCAGTGGGAAACCCCACGATTATGTCGGTCGTTATAGCGCAATCCGGAATTAATTTACGGATCGTCGCGATTTCGCCGAGATACTGCTCTCTCGTATATCTTCGGTTCATCTCTTTCAGAATCCTGTCCGATCCCGACTGAACCGGCAAATGAATAGCCTTACATGCGTGCGGGTTATTTTTTATCGCGACGACAACTTCTTCCGTAAGATCCTTAGGGTGATTCGACATAAATCTCAGACGGAATTTGCCGTCGATTTTTCCGATTTCGTCAAGAAGCATTGCGAAATTTACTTTATCGCCAAGATCTTTTCCGTAAGAGTTTACGTTCTGTCCGAGCAAGGTTATTTCCTTATAACCGTCGGCAAGAAGGCTTTTTATTTCCGTAATTATGTTTTCCGGCTGTCTGCTGCGTTCCCTGCCTCTGACGTAAGGAACGACGCAATAAGAACAAAAATTGTTGCAACCGTACATAATGTTAACCCACGCGTTGGGAAAACTCGAACGAAGAGGTTTGATTCCTTCGACTATTTCGCTGTTTTTTTCGAGTATTTCCACGAGGCGTTTTTTCGAATCGATTTTCTTTTGCAGAAGTTCGCCGAATTTATCTATGTTATACGTTCCGATAATCATATCTACGTAAGGATAAGACTTCAGAAGTTTTTCGGAAAAATTGCCCTGCTGCGTCATGCAGCCGCAAACCGCGATGACAAGTTGCGGATTTTCGCTTTTGAGTTTTTTCAACATTCCGATATTGCCGAAAGCGTGTTGTTCGGCGTTTTCTCTCACGCAACAGGTGTTGAAAACAATAACGTCCGCGTCCTCGGGCTTTTTACACTCGGCGTACCCCATTCCGCCGAGAATCCCCGCAATCTTTTCGGATTCGTGAACGTTCATCTGACACCCGTACGTATGTATAATATAGTTCTTACTCATAATAAAGTATTATACAGCAAATATCTTTTTTTTTCAAGTATTTTAAACGTCAGGTTATACATAATATTACCGTGAAAACTTTAAAAATTATTTCGGCAATCATCGCGGCGGTTTTTATCGTTGCGGCAACCGTCGTTGCGGCTGTTTTCGTCGCATATTTTATATTAACCTCAGACGTTAAACTCGATGAGGAAAAACTCGCTGTCCGGACGCCCGCCTGCGTTATTTACGCCGACGACGGCAGCATTATCGAGGAAAGCGTGCAAACGAATTACGTCGAGACGGATAAAATTCCCGATATAACGAAAAAGGCGTTTATCGCGACCGAAGATAAAAGATTTTATAATCACGGCGGCGTCGACTTTAAAGGCATACTCCGCGCAGGCGCGCGAAATATTTTTTCGGGGAAACTTAAAGAGGGCGGCTCGACGATAAGTCAGCAATTGGTGAAAAACGCATACCTCTCCGGAGAAAAAACTCTGATGCGAAAGTTTAAAGAAATCAAACTCGCAAGGCTTCTCGAAAAAAGATACTCAAAGGACAAAATACTCGAAATATATCTGAACACGATTTACTTCGGAAAGGGGATTTACGGAATATCCGACGCGGCGAAACGATATCTCGGCAAGGACGTTTCAGATATCGACGCGGCCGAATCGGCTATACTCGCGGGCGTTATAAAATCGCCGAGAAAATATAATCCCGTCGATAATTTTAAAAATTCACAGTCGCGGAAAAACCTGATTCTGAAACTTATGCGAGAACAGAATTATCTGACGGACGTTGAATATAATATCTCAAAAAATAAAGATATAATCATCGATTTTAAAACTGATTACGAAACGCATAACGAACTGATAGACATCATAAAAAAGTCCGCTTGCTCAAAATTAGGTTTTGAAAACGATGCGGAACTGAACGGTTATAAAATATACACATCTATAAGCAAACCCGCTCTTTCTTATATCGGTAAGCCGAGCGATTACTCTATCGATTGCGATTATACCGTCATCATTGCCGACGTCGCGAAAAAGAAAATAATCGCTTATGATTCGTCCGTCGGCGACCTGAAAAGATGTCCCGCGTCAGCTGCAAAGCCATGGCTTATTTACGCTCCTGCCTTAGAAGAAAAACTGATTTCCGAAGCGACGAAAATATCCGATGAGAAAATAAATTACGGCGGATACTCCCCTTCCAATGCCGACGGAAAATATCACGGCTATGTAAGCGCGAAAGAGGCTTTGTCCAAAAGTTATAACGTTCCGTCGGTGAAACTCGCCGACGCGCTCGGCATAGACAAAATAAAAAAATACGCAAAATTGCTTAACGTTGAGTTTGAAAACGACGATTTATCCGTCGGACTCGGAAATCTTTCGGGCGGGATAACCATTTCGTCGCTTCTCTCCTGCTACACTCCTTTTATAAACAACGGTAAATATTACGAACCCGATTCCGTCGAAAAAATAATCGATCCGAAAGGAAAAGTCGTCTACTCTTCGCGCGTCGACGAAAGGCAGGTTTTTTCCGATTCCACTGCTTTTATCATAAACGACATGCTAAAAGAAACCGTTAAAAAAGGTACGGCAAAAAAACTTTCCTCTTTCCCGTTTGCGATTTGCGCCAAAACCGGGACGAATGGAACGAAACAAGGCAACGTCGACGCATACTGCGTTGCTTACACAACGGAACATATAATCGCCGTCCGCCTCGGAAATGCCGACGGCAAAAAAATGGACAACACGATTTCGGGCGGAAATTATCCGACGCTTATGGTTAAAGATATTCTCGAAAATCTTTATAAAACTCACAGTCCGAATGATTTTATCATACCAGATTCCGTTCGTGAAATTTTTATCGCAAAAGACGAGTATGAAAAAAATCACAAGATCGCCGTAATGGGAAAAGACGATAAAAATTCGTTATCGTTTTATTTTTCCGCAGACAATTTACCGACGGAAAAGTACGAACCCAAAGAAATTTCGCCTGACATAAAAGATTATAAAATCTCTTATAATAACGGAGAAATTACAATTTCGGTCACGACGAATGAAAGTTGCGGATTTTACATTCTCGACAACAAAATGAACGTTATATTTAAATCGGAAAAATCTGCCGACTATATAATTTCAAATCTTGAAGCGGATACAGAATACCTGTTTTATGTTCAACCATATCTGACAAACGACGGCGGTAAAGAAATAAAAGGAGAGTTAAAAAAACTTCCGACCGTTAAAACGGACGGAAGAAATAAACCGATTGTCGATTCCCCTTGGTGGGAAGAATAACGTAAAAATAACGCCGACGCAAATCAGACGCCGGCGTTAAAAATTATAATTCGATTACTTCGACTTCGTTCATCGCGGAACGGACAAGTTCTTCAACGTCGAGTTTCGATTCCTCTTTCAGCACTTTATCCATTCTCGGTTTGATAACCGGAAATTTGGGAAGAAACACCGTGCAACAATCTTCGTAAGGCAAAATCGAAGTTTCATAGGTATCGATTTTGTTGGCTATTTCAATCGTTTCAAGTTTATCAAACGCAATGAGCGGTCTGAAAACGGGCATTTTCACAACCGAGTTTGACGAGGTAATGCTCTCCGTTGTCTGGCTGGCAACCTGCCCTAAACTTTCGCCTGTGATAATCGCCTGACCGCCGTGAATTTCGGCAAGACGTTCGGTTATACGCATCATAAATCTGCGCATCATCGTAATCATAAATTCTTCGGAACATTTCTGATGAATCTCTTCCTGAATATGAGTGAATTTAACAACGTACAGAGTCATTCCCGAAGAATATTCAGCCAACTTTTTACCGAGAGTGATAACCTTTTCTTTCGCCGCCTCGCCGGTATAAGGATAACTATGAAAATGCACCGCGGCGAGTTTCATTCCGCGCTTACACATCATATATCCCGCAACGGGGCTGTCGATTCCGCCGGAGAGCATCAGAAATCCTTTACCCGACGAACCGACGGGCATACCGCCGACGCCTTTGATAACACCCGAATAAACGAGCGTTTCGCCGTTTTCCCTTATGTCTATATGGACGACAAAAGCCGGTTTTTTAACGTCGACCTTGAACTTGCCCGGATAAGTTTCGAGAACCCTCCCGCCGACCTCCGCGGAAAGTTCGACGGAGTGCATCGGGAAAGTTTTATCCGCTCTGTTTGTTTCGACTTTAAAAGTACCGCTTTTCCCGTCGCAGATTTTTATCGCCGCTTCGGCAATTTTGTCTACGTCGCTCTCAACGCACAACGCCTCGCTCAAAGTATGAATTCCGCTGACTTTAAGAAGTTTCGACACGATAAGTTCGTAATCGTTCTCGTCAAAATCCTCTATGAGATATCTCATCTGAAGTTTTACGATGTTGAATTTAACGTCTGCAAGCGCTTTTTTAATATTCGATTCGAGAAGGTTTACAAAATAAAATCTGTTTTTCCCTTTAAGGAAAATTTCGCACACTCTTACGATAATTACTTTTTTCATATGTTTCT
>URKE01000052.1 GCA_900548285.1 uncultured Eubacteriales bacterium
CCGCCTTTAATTTGTCATATTACCCTGCCTATAAGCCGATTATCGTAACATTATTATGGTTAATCACAAACAAAAAAGCGAGGCGCGGATTACACGCTTCGCTTTTTTTACGTTTTATTTAACACAATGAAACTTATTCTGCTTTTTGCTCGTCTTTATTCAGAACCTGCGGCTTAAGATTTTTCGACGTTGCGATAACGACTATACAGAACGAAATTACCACGCCGAGAAGGGCAAACACCAGAGCGTATTTCGCTACCTGCCCGAGTTTTCCTTTACTCTCGTTGAGATAAGGTTGGGACAAAACCGTAATTCTGTCTGCAAACGATTCGAATACAGGTTTGCCTTCGGAATTTTTTTCGTTGACTTTTCCCAAAAACGAATCGATTATGCAACCGAGCATTTTTTCGGGATCTTTCAGCGTCGACTTATACGAAAGGAATATCTGCGACGACTGGTTGGATACCGTGAGAGATTTTTTCACGCTTTCTATCTTAACGTCGGCGGCGTTCTCGCTGCCGCTCTTATACTGTTTCATCGCGTTAAGATAAATAACGTCGTTATCATCGCTGAAAAACGCAAGCGAATTATATGCGATCGAGCAGGCGTAAGAAAGCGCCGCGCTTTCCGCGTTCAGGTCGCTGTCGTCGACGATAGTATACGTTTTCCCGTCCGAGCCGGTTATCGTCTTGACCGTTTTTTCGGGCTTGACAGAAACGATGAGCGAAGCCGTAGCCGTATATTCCTGCGGAACTAAAAAAAACGAATACAACGCGCCGACCGCCGCCAAAGCGACGACCAGGGCAAGAATAAGCAAAATTTTCTTTTTTGCGGTTGCCCAGAGATTGCTTATCGTAAGCGTGTTCTCTTCCCGCAAAACGTCGCGTTCTTCCATATCATACTCCGTTTAAGATTTATTTTAATAATTTTAACACAATGCAAATACAAAGTAAAGCATTTTTCGTCAATACGGCTTTTTCACGCCTTTTTCTTTGCGGATTTCTCTGACCTGTTTCTCGAAACCGTTATTTCCCGGCTTATAGAAAACGCTCTCCGCAAGCGAATCGGGCAGATATTGCTGCTCGACGTAACCGCCGTAATCGTGAGGATATTTATATTGTCTGCTTTTTTCCTTAGCGTCCTTATCGCCGAAAACCGCGTTGCGGACGTGCATCGGCACGGTGTCGTCCTTATTGCTTTCCGCGGCGGCTCTGGCGGCGTTCATCGCAACGACGACCGAATTCGACTTCGGCGCTTCGCAAACGTAAATTATCGCCTCGGAAAGCGGCAGAAGCCCCTCGGGGTAACCCATATTCTGAAAAGCGGTCATCGCGCTCGAACAAACGACTAACGCGCGCGGGTCTGCCATTCCCACGTCCTCGGCGGAATGAGCAAGCAATCTTCTGAAAATAAGGAGAGGATCGCCCCCGCCTGAAATAATCCTGTGGGCGTAATAAAGCGCGGCGTCGCTGTCGCTTCCGCGGAGCGATTTGCAGAACGCGCTGAGCATATCGTAATAAGAATTTTCATCGTAAGAAAGAGCCTTTCTCTGTATCGATTGTTCCGCGTCCTTAAGCGTGACGGTGATTTTTCCGTCCTTATCGGCTTCGGTTGTTAAAACGGCGAGTTCGAGCGCGTTATAAGCCGTTCTCAGATCCCCTCCGCTCATCGCCGCGATATGCGAAATCGCCTCTTCTTTTACCTCGAGATTAAGTTCGCCGTAACCTCGTTTTTTATCGTTAATCGCCCTATAGAGGGCTTTTTTAACGGTGTTGTCGTCCAGCCGCTTAAACTCGAACACTCTGCATCTCGACACGATTGCGGGCGTCATCGATGCGTAAGGATTCTCCGTCGTCGAACCGATAAAGATTATCGTTCCGTTCTCGATTGCCGGCAAAAGACTGTCCGATTGAGTTTTGCTGAACCTATGACATTCATCGAGCAGCAGATAGGTTTTTTTACCATATAATTTAAGGTTTTCTCTCGCCTCGTCCACCGCTTTTTTGACGTCCGCAACGCCGCTCGAAACGGCGTTCAACTTGACGAAATTTCCGCTCGTGGAGTTGGCTATTATGTTCGCGAGCGTGGTTTTGCCCGTTCCCGGAGGCCCCCAGAAGATACAACTGCCGACCTTATCGAGCGAAATCGCCCTGCGGAGCAGACTGTTATTCTCACAGATATGGCTCTGTCCGAGAAACTCGCGGAGCGAAACGGGACGCATCCTTTCGGCAAGCGGAGCGTTCGCTTTGTTTTTTTCTTCGTTTATTGCGTCAAAAATATCGTACATATTTCCTCATTTTTCCTTTCTTCGGCGAGTATGATAAACTATGAGATCAATATCGACCGCAAAAAGATTCAAGTTCAAAAAATTCAAGCCGCCGAAAATTACGTTAAAGCAATTTTCAAAGATAATGCTTACGCTCGGCATTTCGGCGTGTATGGTAATAATTCTTATCCGCCCGGACGTATACGTCGCCTCCGCGCTCGAGGGAGTGAAACTGTGGGCGCTCGTGGTGTTGCCGTCGCTTTTGCCGTTCTTCTTTTTCACGTCGCTTCTCGCGAAAATCGGCGCGACGGAAAGAATAGCGCGAACGCTTACAAATCCTTGCCGAAAAATTTTCGGAACGAGCGGTTACGCGGCTTACGCCCTTTTGATGAGCATACTTTCGGGTTATCCCGTGGGTGCGAAAATCATCGGCGATCTCGGCGAAAACGGATTGATAGACGAAACCGACGCCACGAAAATGTCATCGTTTTGTTCCACGTCCGGTCCGCTTTTCATCGTCGGGAGCGTCGGCGTGGGAATGTTCGGCTCTGCCGCTGCCGGCAAATTGCTGTTTATCGTTCACGCGTTTTCCGCGTTAATCACGGGGTTGATTTTCAGATTTTTCGGTCGGGCTGAAATTACGACAACCCGAACGAATAGAAATGCTCCGCAACCCGTTCGCCCGCAGGTTTCTCCCGCAAAAACAAGAGCCGCAAACGGCAACGCGCTTTACGACTGCGTTTACTCGTCGGTTATTTCGATAGCGACGGTCGGCGGGTTCATATGCGTCTTTTACGTTGTCGCGGACATTTTTCAGAATCTCGACCTTCTCCGTCCGATTTGGAAAACACTGTTTTTCGTCACGAAAAACGAACCGCTGTCACGGGCTTTTTCTTATGGTTTAATCGAATGTACACGCGGCTGCAAAATGCTCGCTCTATGCGGTTTATCGACTTATAGCCTTGCTTTTGCATCTTCATTGATTGCATTCGGGGGTGTTTCCGTCCTCGTTCAATCGGTATGTTTTTTAAAAAAGGCAAACGCGAAAATTCCGGTTTTTCTGCTTGCTAAAACAATTCAGACCGTTATATCCTTTCTTCTCACGCTTGCGCTTACGTTTGTTGTTTTATGATTTTATGTCGGCGGAAAGTTTCCCTTTGATTTCATCGGAAAGTTTCCCCTTGATTTCATCGGAAAGTTTCCCTTTGATTTCGGCGGGGACGTACCTATCGGCATTCTTTCCGAATTTCAAAAGTTCACGGACAACGGACGAACTGATCTGCACGTTCGGGTCGCTGCAGGGAATATAAATCGTAACAATCTCGGGCATCAACTCCGAATTGACGAAGTTCATTTCGTTCTCGTATTCGTAATCCCTGCCGTTTCTGAGTCCCCTCACGTTGTAAATCGCGCCTTCGGCTTTGAGCAGATCGACGAGAAGCCCCTCGTGAAACAAAACCTTTACGTTCGGGTATTTCGCGCAGGTCGCGCGCAAAAAATCAAGTCTTTTTTCGACAGAAAACATCGTCGTTTTGTTCACGTTTACGCATATCGCGACGATAACCTCGTCGAACAGCGACGAACATTTCGCGATTATTTCTTCATGTCCTTTCGTAACGGGATCGAACGTCCCGGCAAACACGCATTTTTTCAAAATGTTACCTCTCTTATTCCCGACCGGTATTCGTTTAATCGGTAATTACAAACACTCGTAAAAATCGAAAACCGCTATTCCGTAAACCCTCGAATCGACAAGCCGAACGCCATAGATATCACCGAGGCTTTTGCCCGAATGTTCGTAAATAATTCTTCCGCCCTCTTTCAGCAAGCCGTTTTTCGCAACCGAACTCACGACGTCTTTCGCGTCGATCGCATAAGGAGGGTCGAGAAAAACAAAATCGAACTTTCCTACCGCAGCGGCAACGTAAGCGAGCGCGTCGCCCTCGTAAATTTCCGCTTTTTCCTTAAGATACGCGAGATTTTCCTTTAAAAGTTTAACGCTCTCGCGCGAGTTGTCGACAAAAACAACCTTTTCCGCCCCGCGCGAAATCGCCTCTAAACCGATTCCGCCCGTTCCCGAATAAAGATCGAGAAACGAACAACCGGCAACGTCGAACTGCAAAATATTGAACAGAGCCTCTTTCGCCCTGTCCGAAGTGGGACGGATATCTCTGCCGTTAAATTCTTTAAGTACTCTGCCTCTGTGCTTTCCGGCAATGATCCTCATTTTTCGCCCTCGCTTTCTTCCGCTTCTTCCAACCCCGGAAGCGACGCGTATTTAGAATATATGCAACCGCAATAATGCTGGCGATAAAGTCCGTATTCGGTCGAAATCTCGACGGAACGTTTGTAACCGTTTTCCTTTTTGAAGTCGTTAGGCAGATATTTCACACCGAACGTTTCGCTCTGTTTTTCGCCCTCGGCGTTGATAATTTCCGCGTTTTTGTGCGGGCTGACCGTAAGCGTGGAGCAAAAATATTCGTAGCCGCCCTCTTTTGCGATTTTCGCGGTTTCGGCAAGACGCAAAGCAAAACACACCTCGCAACGCTTGCCGCCCTCGGGTTCTTTTTCAAGCCCTTTCGCAAGTTCAAAAAACTCGACCGATTTATACCTGCCGTCGATTATTTTTATCTTGCCGCCGTAGGCTTCCGTTAAAAATCTCTTCTGTTCGTTAAGCCTGAGGTTATATTCCTCGCTTTCGGTTATGTTCGGGTTGAAATAAAAGACCGTGAGATCGAAAAACGGCTCGAGTTTTTCGATAACCGCCGTCGAACACGGCCCGCAACAACTGTGCAGAAGCAAAGTTTTTTTCTCGCCCCCGAAAGTTCCGATTATCTTCTTCATTTCGGAATCGTAATTAATTTTATTCATAAACCTGTCTATAAGTCGATTATCAGGGTAAATATACTATAATCAAGCAATTCGTCAACTCTTGACGATTCTGATTTTTTTCAACAGCGCGACGTTTCCCGCAACCATTCCGCCGCCCGTCGCCGTAGCGATTTCGGGTTCGTCGTCCACGTTCGCTTTTATAGCTATTCTGTCTTTAAAGTAAACGTCAAGCCCCGGGATTTTACTCGCCCCGCCCGCAAAGTAAACGCCGTTTCTTCTTATCTCGGCGGACACTTCCGCGGGGAGTTTTGCCATGACGAGTTCGACAACCTCGAAAAGTTTATCGTAAAACGCCTTAATCGGGAAATAAATATCCTGCGAAGAAACGGAAATCGAACGGGGTTTTCCGCTCGTCAGATCTCTTCCGCTCGCCACAATCCTCGCGACGTCGTTTTCAAAAAGACTGCCGATCTGAATTTTGATCGATTCGGCTGTAAGCGTACCTATTTTAAGATTGAAATACTCCTCGATATGCCTCATTATCATCGCGTCGATATTTCTTCCGCCCATATTGACGCTCACGCCCGCGATAACTCCGTCGAGCGAAACCGCCGCGATGTTAGTCGAGCCGCCGCCGATATCCACGATAAAGCACGGCGTGGATTCGCTTATCGGCACGCCCGAACCGAGCGCGGTTAAAATGGGCGATTCCACGAGATCGACGGAATACACTCCCGCCCCCGCAAGCACGCGAAGATATTTTTTTATCTCGTCGTTATCGAGTCCGCACGGAACGGAAAGCAAAACCTGCGGACGAAGACTGAGTTTCTTCAACGTGATTTTATTCAGAAAACTCTCGAGCATGGAAGCCGCCGCTTTTTCGTCAACGATAAGTCCCTCGTTTATCGGAAAAACGACGGAACTTTTACCCGCGGTTTTTCCTATCAGCCTTTTCGCTTCGCTCCCGACCGCTTTTATTCTTCTCTTTTGTTGTTCGTCAATCAACACCACGCTCGGCTCGAAAAGCACTACGCCTGCTCCGAGTTGATAAATTACGGTATTCACCGAACCTAAGTCGATTGCGATGACGTTTCCTCTCATATAATTCTCCTGTTATGATATGCGGTTAAAATTTGTGGTTATTTCAATAGTAAATCGAGCGTGGATTTTATCGCCGAAATCGGCAATCCGACCACGTTATCCCTGTCGCCGCTAAACGATTTTACAAGCGGAAATCCGTCCTGTATTCCGTACGCTCCGGCTTTTCCTTGCCAAAGACCGCTGTCGAGATAGGCTTTTATCGTTTGCTCCGGAAGGCCCTCAAACTCGACTTCCGTCGTTACGCTTCCCGTTTCCGAAAAGTTTTCGGCAAAAAGGGCGTAACCCGTGGTGACGCGATGAGTTTTTCCCGAAAGCCGCCTGAGCATTTCTTCCGCTTCTTCACGGTTCTCGGGCTTGCCGAGAATCTCGCCGCCGAGCGCGACGACCGTATCCGCGCCGAGAACGACCGACGTTTTGGGAACGCGGGAATAAACGTCCCTCGCCTTGCTGAGCGCGCACCTGACCGAAAACTTTTCCGCCGGACAGTTTTTATCGAACGCGTCCTCTTTGTCGCTCTTCATAATCTCGAAGGCATATCCCTCTCGGAGCAATATTTCTTTTCTGCGCGGCGAACCGCTTGCAAGAATAAATTTCTTCATAATTCCGCCGGATTGTGTTAATTCCGTTATATTATATAATAATTATTATTTTTTGTAAAGTATTTATAGGCTCACCGACCGTTTAAAGTATTTATAGGCTCACCGACTGTTTAAAGTATTTATAGGCTCACCGGCTGTCGTTTGTCTTGTCATAATAAAAAACCGCGGTTTGTTCCGCGGTTCTGCTTAAAAAAATATCGAGAAGGTCTGTAAGCCGAGTTCTGTCATTTAATACGGTTATCTATCTAGCCTTGTCGTTGCCGACAAGTTCAAGCGACGTTTTGCGGACAATCCCGACCGGCTGTCTTACGGATTGCCCCTATCTTGCTCCGGATGGGGTTTACACAGCGCGCCTCGTCTCCGAGTCGCCGGTGAGCTCTTACCTCGCCTTTTCATCCTTACAAGGTTGCCCTTGCGGTTATTTTCTGTTGCACTTTCCTTAAAGTCACCTTCACCGTCCGTTAGGCGGCATCCTGCCGTGCGGAGCTCGGACTTTCCTCGTCAGATTTCTCTGCCGCAACCGTACAACCTTCTCGACGATTATTGATTATATCACATTTTTTTTCGATTGTCTACTTTTTCTCTCGTGTTTGTTTTCCTCATTCGCTGTTCAATATATGTCGAGTGCGACAAACATCCCGGCGAAAAAAAATATCCGGACTGAATTTTACTCTTCCTCGCCCGAAAGCCTTGCCTCTCTGTCCGCAATGGTAAGAGCCTCGACCATCTCGTCGATATCTCCGAGCAAAAACTCGTCGAGATTATAAGCCGTATAACCTATTCTGTGGTCGGTGATTCTTCCTTGCGGGAAGTTATACGTTCTTATTCTTTCCGAGCGATCGCCCGTACCGATCTGATTTTTTCGATTTTCTGCGTATTCGTTGCGATATTGCGTGTTGTAATAATCGTAAAGTCTGCTCTTCATAACCTTCATGGCTTTTTCCCTGTTTTTGAGTTGGGATCTTTCGTCCTGACAAGTTACTACTATGCCGGTTGGCAGATGAGTCATTCTGATGCACGATTCCGTTTTATTCACGTGTTGCCCGCCCGCGCCGCTCGAACGATAAGTGTCGATTTTTAAATCTTTTTCGTCTATATTGATTTCGACGTCAACCGCCTCGGGCAAAACGGCGACCGTCACCGTGGACGTCTGAATTCTCCCCTGCGATTCCGTTTCCGGAACTCTCTGCACGCGATGAACGCCGCTCTCGAATTTAAGTTTACTGTACGCGCCCTTTCCGCTTATCGAAAAGACAACCTCTTTTATGCCGCCGAGTTCGGTTTCGTTTATGTCGATTTCTTCCGTTTTCCACCTGTTTCTGTCGGCATAACGCGAATACATACGATATAAATCGCTCGCAAAAAGCGCGGCTTCTTCGCCGCCCGCCCCGCTGCGGATTTCGACTATGACGTTTTTATCGTCGTCGGGATTTTTAGGCAATAAAAGAATTTTCAACTCGCCTTTTATCGCGGAAAGCCTTTTTTTGCAATCTTCGAGTTCCGACTCGAGTAGGTCCTTCATCTCCTTGTCGGATTCTGTTTTCAATTCCGATTCAAGAGTTGCGGATTCGTTTTCCGCGTTTTTGTATTCCGCGTATTTGTTCGCAGTTTCCTCTATATCCGACCTTTCTTTTGCGTACTTCTGCCACAAAGACATATCGGAAAGAGTTGCCCGGTCGGCTAAAAGTTCGCCGAGTTTTTCGTATCTCTGATATATTTCTTCAAGTTTCCGATTCATTTAAGTTCCGCCCTGATGATTCTGTCCACGCCCGAAATATCCTTGATTATTTCCACGTTAAACTCTTCGTCAAGCATCTTTTTTACGTCGTTTGCCTGACCTGCTCCGACTTCGAGGAAAATCATTCCGCCGTCGTTAAGACGAGCCTTCGCGCCGGCGCATATACGTCTGTAAAAATCAAGCCCGTCCGCGCCGCCGTCGAGAGCAAGATGCGGCTCGTAGTTTTTAACAACGTCGTCAAGCTCGTCCATATCGCTTGTTTTTATATACGGAGGATTCGATACGATTATATCGAATTTATCATCTATGTCGCCGTATAAGTCGATTAACTCGGTTTTTATATCGGCATCGAACAGTTTGAAATTCTCTTTGGCGACTTCGAGCGCGCCCTCCGAAATATCCGTCGCCACAACTTTTGCGCCGCTCTTTTTGCTTATAACGAGAGCGATCGCGCCGCTGCCCGTGCATAAATCGAGAACGGTTTTATCGCGCGAGGCGACTTTCAGAACTTCGCTTACGAGTTCTTCCGTTTCGGGACGAGGGATTAAAACCCGCTCGTCTACCTTAATTTCGTAGCCGTAAAAATCACAATTGCCGAGAACGTAACAAAGCGGCTTGCCCGTGAGCCTTTGGGCGGCAAGCTCGTTGATTTTATCGATTTCGGACGATCTGAGTTTTTTGTCGCCGCCGAGTTCGCTGCGTTTTATCCCCGAAACGATCGATACGATCCATTCCGCGTCCGATTCGTCTATCCCTGCGGCGGAAAAATCCTTTTTAAGTTTATCCGTCACGACGGAAACCTTTTCCGGGCAAACGAATTTGCACACGGGTTCGTCGGGATTTTCGTCCATTTTAAGCACCTTTTCAAACGCCGCGATCGCGACTTCCATCATTCCGTCGTCCGGCTCTTTCGTCGTGAGTTTCTGAAGAAGCAACCCGGGAAGTTTAAGCGGCAGAACGAGCGGACTGTCCGTTTTCGCAAGAAGTTTCAGAAGTTCGTAAGAAAGCCCCGCGATGAGCGGCAACAAAACCACGCGCGACAAAATTCTGAGCCATATGTTTTCGTTAATCTGCGGAAAAATCGCGCCGAAAACCGAATAGACGAGAATACTCACGATCATTACGAAAAACATAAACGTCGTGCCGCATCTGTCGTGTACTCTCCTGCATTTTTTTACGTTTTCGACGGTTAAGTCAAGCCCTTTTTCGTAGCAGGTTATCGTTTTATGCTCCGCGCCGTGATACATATACGTCCGTTTTATATCTTTAAGGAGCGACGTGAACAGGATATAACCGATAAAAATCGCTATTCTTATAAGTCCTTCGATAAGGTTCCGAACCACTCTCAGGTCGGGGAAAGCCTTGCCGAAAAGATTTCCGAGAATCGTGGGCAGAATAAAGAAAAGCGCAATCGAAAACACAAGCCCGAGCGCGACGCCGAAAAACAAAACCACGTCCATAACGTCGATTTTGAAGGTTTTTGCGAGCCATTTTTCAAATTTTGAAGGCTCTTCTTCGTCGTCCCCGCCGTAAACTTCCGCGGAGCGCATCAGTATTTTCGTGCCGACGACGAGCGATGAAAAGAAATTCACCACGCCTCTTATTATCGGCAACTTTAAAAATTTATTCTGTTTTTCGGGCGGAGTTATCCGCTCGGCTTCTATACGAATCGTTCCGTCGGAATCTCTTACGGCGGTGGCGATGCCCGTTTTGCCGCGCATCATAACGCCCTCTAAAACCGCCTGCCCGCCGATAGAGGTTTTTTTAACTTTTTTTTCTTTCATTATTTTTTACGCAATAAACTTATAAATCCGATTATAAACCCGTCATTCGGTTTAACAATTTATTCCCGGATATAAAATTAGCCCTAAGGAATAAACCATAGGGCAAAATTTCGTTGTTTTGCCTTTTGAAAGGCAAAAAATTAAAGACCGAATCTTTTCTTGAATTTATCAACGCGTCCGCCTGTATCGACAAGTTTCTGCTTGCCGGTGAAGAACGGATGGCATTTACTGCAAATATCGACTTTGATAACGTCGACGTTCTTGGTCGTTCCCGTTTGGAACGTTTCTCCGCAAGCGCACTGGACGGTGACAATTTTATATTTAGGATGAATATCCGCTTTCATATTTTTCACCTCTCAATTGTTAATGCTACATTATTATATATTATTTTTACGGCTATGTCAAACGTTTAAATCGGAAAAGACCAAATTTTCTTAATTATTTTGACGGGTTTTACTTGCAAAATAAAAAAGTTTACTATATAATGAATAGAGTGGAACTATGCGTTCCGAAGGTGGTATTAATGAGAGGTTGGCAAATAACCGAACCGGGCAAAATCGGTGAAATCAATAAAATCGAAAGTTTAAGCGGGGTTGACAGCGTTAAAATCAAACTTACCCGCACGCTTATTACGGAAGAGGACATAGCGATTTTTGCGGGCGACGAAAAGTCGGTTAAACTCCCGATTATTCCGGGCAGAGCCGCCGTCGGGCAAATCACGGAACTCGGGCAACCTTCGCCCTATCTCGGTAAGGGAACGAGGGTTTTCCTTTCTCCCGTTAAGCCCTGCGGCGAATGTTATCACTGCGCGAACGACAAGCACGGCAAATGTTATAACTTCAGCGTTGCGGGAAGAACGACGGACGGGTTTCTGAAAGATTTCGTCGTTCTCGATTCGGATAACGTTTATCCGCTCCCCCAGAACGTCAAGGACGACGACGCCGTTTATATCGATTATATCATGCTCGCGATCTCCGCGATCGACAAACTTCAGATCGAAAAAGGCGAACACGTTGCCGTTTTCGGCTCGTCGGTTTTAGGCTCGATAATCGCGCAACTCATCATTTATTATCAGGGCGTGCCTATTCTTATCGGCAACGACGAGAACGAACTTCTGCTTGCAAAAAAATCCGGCATTTATTACGCGATAAAAACCTCGCAGAAAACGGAAAAGGAAATTTCCTCGTTCACGAGCGGAAGAATGGCGGAAAAGGTCATTTATCTCACGCGTTCGGGAATCACCGTCGAATCCGCGCTGAAAGCCGCCGCGCCGTTTTCTAAGGTCGCGTTCGCCGGTTACTCTGCTCCGAATCTTAAAGTTCCGTTCGGGCTTGCGATGACGAAACAACTCACCAACATCTGCGTAACCAACGGTTACGGCAACGCCGAAGCCGCGATCAATATTTTATCTAACAAAGCGATCGACCTTTCCAACTACAAACTCCCCGTTATGAAGATGGAATCGATTGAAAAAGAGATGACTGCAAGGCTCGAACTTTTCAACGAGAAAAAACTCGTGCCGGGGCTTCTCGTAAACATGCTCGGCTGACAAGCGCGACTTGCTCGGTCACATAGTAGCCATACGGCTGTAACCGTAATTTTGATTTTAAAACTTGATTTTAAAACGGCGGAACGCTTGCGTTCCGCCGTACTTTTTATATATACTCCTTAATTGTAAAGGTAACGTCCACACGAGGAGAGCAAAGGGAAGGTGGTTGCA
>URKE01000053.1 GCA_900548285.1 uncultured Eubacteriales bacterium
CTTCAAGCAAAGATTTGCCGCAACAGACAAAAAAGACGGCTTTAAGGCTTGATGGAATTCGATTCTTGCTCGGCATCCGCATAAATCGGTTTATCGCCGCAAAAATAGTTAGTGGTGACGAATGGAATCCCTACAAAACTTTCACAATTCGTTCGTCGTTTCGTTCGCCGTTAGTTTGCCGTTTCTGCCGCAGGCGATAAATTCGCGACAAAAAAACAACCCTTCGCTTCGAGGAGTTGTTTTTTGCCATACTTTTTACGTCATTGCCCGTTTTTCATTATTTCTATAAATTCCGGCAGACTTTTAAGAGCCACGCCGGAAACTTTTTCTATGTAATAACCGAAGAGTTTAAGTCCGTTGCGGCGTATTTTCGGTTCGACGTCCTTAAAAACGCCCTCCGAAATATTCTTTACGTATTTATAAGTGTCCACCGAAAAGCCGCCGTCGCCCTCTTTGCGGCAATTTTCGCACACGCAGATACCCTCGCGGGAGGAGAGAAACACTTTGTTTTTTATCGGTTCGCCGCACCTGCCGCAATATGACAGATTGAGCGCGAAGCCGTTCTCGTTCACCGCGTCGAAAAAAAACTTTACGAGAAGGTCGGCGGGATTTTGCGCTCCGTAAGCCAAAGCCTTCAGAAACTCGGCGAGAATGACGAAATGCCCCTCCGAAACAAGCCCTTCGGGAAGAAAGGCGTTGGTGAATTCCAGCGCGCAATTCCCGGCGTAATACTTGTTTATATCGGTGCGGACCGGGTAAAAAGAATCGAAAGAATTGATTTCGGTGATCGTTCTCCTGCCCGACTTTTCCGAAATCACGGCTTCGGAAAAACAAAAAGACTCGGCGATCTGTTTCATTTTTGCGTTCGCTTTTCTCACGCCGCGCGCCGCCGCGCCTATTTTGCCTTTTTCTAGAGTGAACAAGGTAAGTATTTTATCGCTTTCCCTGTAATTCACCCCGAAAAGAGTTATTCCGTTCACCTTGTAATTCATAAGTTCACTTTTTGCTTTTCAATTTTTTATACAACATATAATATCCGGGCTTCCCCGTTTTTTCAAACAGTTCCCAGACTCTCTCTTCAGGCGTCTTCATACGGATAGTATATGCGCGGTTTATCGACTTATACGCGGACTTTTACGATTTAATCGTCATTATTCGCGCCGTAGCCGTAATCCCTTAAAAGCGCGTCGTTGTCGCGCCAGTTTTCCTTTACTTTCACGTAAGTTTTCAAAAACACCTTCGCGCCGAGAAAGCGTTCCATAGCCTCTCTCGCTATCGTCGAAGTTTCTTTCAGGGCTTTTCCGCCCTTGCCGATTAAAATGGCTTTGTGGTTGGTTTTTTCGCAGATTATATCGAGATCCACGTCGTAAATTCCGTCCGGACGTTTCCCGAACTTATTCACCGTTACGGCGACGCCGTGCGGAATTTCCTTATCGTAGCCGACGAGAATTTTTTCGCGCATTATTTCCGCGATCATAAACTTTTCGGACTTGTCGGACACGGCTTCGGGGTTGAAAACGTATTCGCTCTCCTGCAGATAGCCGAGAATGACCGTTAAAAGTTCGTTTACGTTTCTTCTCTTTCTCGCCGAAACGGGAACGACTTCGCTCACACCCTCAACCGCGGAAACCGCCACGAGTTCTTCGGGCAAAGCCTCCTTTTGCATTATGTCCGTTTTTGTGAGCGCGACGATGAGCGGCGCGCCTATTTTCGCGTATTTTGCAAGCAGATTAAGGTCGTCGTCCTTCAAACCGTCGTGTCCGTCGAGAACGAACAGAATAAGGTCGGTGTCGCGCGCGGTTCTTTCAACCGTTTTCTGCATGCGCGAATTCAGAAGCCCCGCCGCCTTGTAAACGCCCGGCGTGTCCTCGAAAACGATCTGATATTCGTCCGTTGTCAGAACGCCGTAAATTCTGTCGCGCGTGGTCTGAGGTTTGGGGGAAACTATGGATACTTTTTCGCCCACCAACGCGTTTACGAGCGTTGATTTTCCGGCGTTCGCTCTGCCGACGACGGCAACCGTTCCGCATTTCATCTTTGTCTTTTATCCTTTATCCGCTTATAGCGGGTTTGTCTGTTTAATCGGGTTTAATCGGGTTTTATCTGTTTATGTCGAGTTCCCGCATAATTTCGTCGGCGAGAGCCGTCATTTCCTCTTCGTCCGACTTTTCGATATGGTCGAAGCCTAAACAATGCAGAAAACCGTGAAGCGCGAGGTAGCAGACCTCTCTTTTAAGACTATGCCCATACTCCTCGGCTTGTTCTTTCGCCCTTTCGAGGCAGATGCACACCGAGCCGATAAGCACGCTGTTGGTTTCCTCGTCCACGTCGTCTTTAAAGTCGTCGCGGGTTATAACTCTGCCTTTTATTTTGTCGAGATAAGGGAAGGACAACACGTCCGTAACCCTGTCCACTCCGCGATAATCGTTGTTAAGGCGACGGATTTCCTCCGGAGAAACAAAATTAAGTTCCACGGAGAGTTTGTCCGTCTGCCCGAGTTTTTTATAAACCGCTTCGGCGATCGCGCCGAAGTCGTAAGGCTCTTCGTCCTCTCTCAGCACCAAAAAATCGTTCATATCAATCTCTTCTGCCTATTCTGAGTTTCGGGTATTCCACTCTGTCGTGATAAACGCCCGCGAGCGAATTGGTTATCGTCTTTCTGATAATATCGAGATCCGACATCGTTATGTCACATTCGTCGAATTGCCCTAAGTCCATTCTTTCCTCGATGATTTCTCTCACCGCCGCGTCTACCTTTTCGTGCGAACGCTCGGGAAGAGTTCTCACTTTCGCTTCGCAACCGTCCGCAATCATTATTATCGCGGCGATTTTCGTCTGCGGCTTCGGCCCTGGATAAGAAAAGTTTTCGATATCGAGTTCGCCCTCGGTATATTTCATCGCCTTCGCGTAAAAATACCTTATCGGCATCGTGCCGTGGTGCTGTCGGGCGACGTCCGCGAGAATCTGCGGAAGATGATATTTTCTTATAAGATCATAGCCGTCTTTGGTGTGAGAACGGATAATATCGGTGGAAAGTTCGGGCGTGAGTTCGTTGTGGGGGTTATACCCCTTCTGGTTCTCGGTGAAAAATTCGGGCTGCTTGAGTTTGCCTATGTCGTGATAATAAGCGCACGCTCTTGCGAGCAACGGATTTTCGCCTATCGCCGTGGCGCAGGATTCCGCAAGCGTGGAAACGACGAGCGAATGGTTGAACGTGCCGGGCGCGTTTTCGATAAGAGTTTTTATGAGCAGCGACTTATGATCGGTGATTTCCATAAGTCTGTAATCGGTTAAAACGTTAAAACACTTCTCGAAAAACGGAAGAAACGCCATCATAAGCACGACCGAAAGCATACCCGACCAAAGTCCGTCGAGAGCCGCCTGCCACGGTTTGAGCAGGAAGGTGTTGAAATCGAGAACGGCGTAACTGAGCGCAATCGGCACGGCGATGACAAAGCCCGTGACGAAAACTTTCAGTCTGGAACTCACTCTGCCCACGATGTAAATCGCAAGCAGACTCGTTGTGTAATTAATGACGAGCGCGGAATAAACCGAAACGTCCGCAGCGGAAGAAACCGCCAGAAACGCGTCCGCGAGGAAAACGTAAATACAGATCACGCCGTTGATGAAAATCGCCGAACGTTTGTTGATAAGCAGCAGCATCAACAATGCGCAAAGCGCGAACGGACGCGACTTTACGTTAAGATACAGTCCCGTGATATACATCGCGAGAATAGAAACTTCGATGATGATAAACACGAGATGAATGTTTTTGGAGCGGAGAATAAAATCCTTGTTTTCGTTGAAGAAATAGAGATAAATTCCCGCCGCGAGAAGCACCACCGCTATCGCTACGTACAGCAGTTTGCTTATCGTTTCCTTCTTTATCAGAAACTCCGCGGTGTCCACTTCGGCGCGATATGCGTTCCAAAACAACATAATGCCGTAAAGCAGAACGATTATGAACGTGTGAAGAGCGAACAGGAGAATAGTTCTCGTGTAGTCGTTCTTCTTCCATTCTATCGTTTTTTTCGATTGATAATACATTAGTCTTTTCTTTCCTTATCCGGACGACGGGATTCGCCGTCCGTTTCCTTTTCGTATGCTTTGATTATTTCCATAACGAGGGCGTGGCGAACAACGTCCTTAGCGGTTAAAAACACCGTTTCGATTCCCTCGATATTTTTCAAAATAGTCGTGGCGTGCTTAAGCCCGCTCTTTTTCCCGTCGGGAAGGTCTATCTGCGTAAGGTCGCCCGTAACGACGACTTTGCTGCCGTCGCCCATACGGGTTAAAAACATTTTCATCTGCTCTTTCGTGGTGTTCTGCGCCTCGTCGAGAATAATGAACGCGTTGGACAGAGTTCTGCCCCTCATATAAGCGAGCGGGGCGATTTCGATTATACCCCTTTCCATCAGTTTTACGTAATTATCTACGCCGAACATTTCCTGAAGAGCGTCGTATAAAGGACGAAGATAAGGGTCTACTTTGGTTTGCAGATCTCCCGGCAGAAAACCGAGTTTTTCGCCCGCTTCCACGGCGGGCCTTGTGAGAATAATCTTCTCCACTTCCTTGTTTTTGAACGCCGAAACCGCCATGGCAACGGCGAGATAGGTTTTGCCCGTTCCCGCAGGACCTACGCCGAAAACGACCGTGTTTTTCTTTATCGCGTCAACGTATTTTTTCTGCCCGACGGTTTTGCATTTTATCTGTTTGCCGCGCGAAGTTATCGCTATAACGCCCGACATAACCTTTTCTATGCCTTCCGCGTTACCCTCTTTGGCGAGTTCCACGCAATAGATTATCCTCGTTTTGTCGATCGGTTCGCCCGAGCGGATTATCCCCGCAAGTTTGTTGATGACCGTTTCGGCAAGCAAAACGCGGTTTTCCTCGCCCGAAAGCGTTATTTTCGTTCCTTCGACGTATGCCGTAACGCCCGTTTCGCGGGAAATGATATTGAGATTTTCGTCAAACACGCCGAGCAGTTTCGAGAGCGTGTCCAACGCTCCGAGTTCGACGTTTACTTTAATTTCAGCCACGTTTATTTTCCTTTAATCAGCAATCACGACGTAAGTTACCGTAACGGTGTAAACGCAAGGCGCGGTCAACTCCGCGGATACGGATATTACGTCTTTATCCTCGTATCTTTCGCGAGCGACGGCTTTCGCTCTGTCGCGGTATTCTTCCCCTTCGCCGCTCGTTTTATAATCGTATTTTTCGGCGACGGCTATCTCCACGTCGCCGAGCGATTCGGTTTCATATCTCTCGCCGTTCTTTTCAAAATAACCGTCGATTAAAACGTCGCCTTTTTTAACGGCGTCGCCCACGGAAACGAGCGACGTTCCGCTATAGCGCGAAATTCTCCTCACAACGCCGTCGCACGGGCTTGTTATCCGCTTTTTCCACTCGTTGAGCGGCAAGGTTTTACCCGCCGCCGCGCGCGCGTCCACGCTCAGCGTTCTGCCGCGCTTTGAGACCGAAACGAATTCAAACTTCCCGCTCGACGAAGTTATTTTTCTCGCTAATTCGTTCATATCGTCCGGGAAAAACTCCCCGACGCGGACGTTTTCCGCGTTCAGAACGGTTTCCGTTTCTTTTCTGAGAAGCGCTCCGTCGCCGGTGAATTCGATTTTACCGATGCGGTTATCGTTTATCGCGGCGAACACGCACGTCAACGCGAGCGCGACTATAAGCCCCGATTTTTTTGCCGCGTACACCGCGAGAGCAAACTTACCCTTATATCCTGTTTCCTTTATATTATAACACATATTATCGGAAATTGCAAAAATTTTGCGACGATTTGTCACGGACGAGGTAAAACTTACTCGGTTTTTTGAGTATCTGATATTATAAAGCGCGACTCCGCGGCGTTTAAACGCCTCCATGAACGCTTTTTTGTCGGTTTCGACTTCCGTTTCGTAAACGCCGAAAAGACCTTTTATTTTGTCGATTTTCACTTTTTTTCACCCCTGCTGCCCGTCGTTTTATTTTGTTCCGGCATCTGAAATGCGAATTTCCGTAACAACGCCGGAAACAGCCGTTTCGCTCTCGCCGTAGCAAGTTATTTTCAGGTTTCTTCCGCCGATTGCTATCGCCTTTTTGCCCGCCAGAAAAACCACCTCGTCGTCGCTTATCCTGGCGATTTTTCTCACTCCGCCGATAACCGCGCCTTCGCAACCGAACAAAGTTACCCTGAACGGGCAACGCGAAAGTTCGTTTTTCAAGCCTAAACATTGCAGAATTCCGTCGCCGAAAGCCATAAAAATACCCTCTTATATATTCTATTCGGCGGTTTTTCCGCATATTACGACAAATCGGCAAGGATTGTTTTGTCATACCGCATACCGCGGGAAGATTTAAGGCATTAAAAAACCCGACCTTGAAAGATCGGGTTTTCAACTGAGTCCAAGCCGAAAAATATCGGCAGTCTCTTATTCCCCTTTGAAGGGAAGAAGAGCGACAAGTCTTGCTCTCTTGATTGCCGTAGAGAGAAGTCTTTGATGCTTAGAGCATACGCCGGTCATACGGCGGGGAAGGATCTTGCCTTTCTCGGTGACGTATTTCTTCAATTTGGCGATGTCTTTATAATCGATTTCGGTAGCCTTTTCCAAGCAGAAAGCGCAAACTTTTCTTCTCGGCGCTTTTCTCATAGGCTTTTTGGCGGCTGCCGGAGCGGCGGGAGCTGCGGTTGCAGGCGTAGCCGCTACGTTCGTAGTCTTTTCTTCCATGATTTTTACTCCTTTTGAAATTCTCTTTCTCTTTCGGCAAGGCGTTTTGCATAGTTACCCTTGCCCGAACGTTCTGCCCGTTTTAAGAGGCGAATCAGAACGGAAGTTCTTCGTCGTCGACCTGTTGAAGCGTCGGTTTGGACGGCTTCGGCGCGGGCATTTCGTTATCACCCGAAGTTTCGCTCTGGTTTTTGACGGACAAAAATTCGACTTCGTTGGCGATTATATCGGTAACCTGCCTCTTGTTGCCGTCCTTATCTTCGTAAGAACGGTTCTGAAGGCTGCCGACAACCGACACTTTGCTGCCTTTTTTAAGGTATCTTCCGCAATTTTCCGCCTGCGCTCTCCACACGGTGATATTAAAGAAATCCGTTGCGCGTTCTCCGTCGCTGCCCGAATAAGGTCTGTTGACGGCTAAGCCGAGTCTGCAATAAGGTATGCCGCTCGGGGTTTCGCTCATTTCGGGGTCACGCGTTAAATTGCCTATTAAAAATACTTTGTTCATAAATTTTCTCCTTGATTCTGAGCAAACTTCAACCTTTAAACTTCAAGTTTAAGATTATCTTTTGGTTATTAATCTTCTGAGTACGTGCTCGGTGATGCCCACAACTCTCTTGACTTCGCTGACAAGATTGCTGTCGCCTTCGAAAGCAACGTATACGTAATAACCGTCAGTTTTGTAGTCGATAGGATAAGCGAGTTTCTTAATGCCCC
Organism: uncultured Eubacteriales bacterium; assembly: GCA_900548285.1. Lineage (GTDB taxonomy): Bacteria > Bacillota > Clostridia > Christensenellales > Borkfalkiaceae > UBA10281. The sequence continues at coordinate 7,443 of URKE01000053.1, forward strand.
ACTTCTCCGTCTTCTCGACAACTCCGCCGTTTTTCGTGATAACGCCTTCGATCTTCTCAACGAGTTGATCTTTGGCTTCATCGGAAAGAGCAGATTCCAAAATGTAAATCATTTCGTACTTGTTCATTTTTTTACCTCCCGGACTTATTCGGCTTACGGACTTACGCCGCAAGCAAGGTTTTTTCTCTTGACCTTCTCGCATTGCGCGATTATGGTCGCAAGTTACATAATTATAATTCTTTTCGTTTCGATTGTCAAGCGTTTAAACGGTCGGTTATAAAGCCGATTTCAGACGTTTAACGTTTTTTGTTCCGCGGGCGGGCGGCGACACCGCCCGCCCGCGGCTTACTTGAATCGATTTGGCATTACGCCGTAAAGTCAGCACTGTAAAGCAATACGTCTACAAGTTGGTTGATCGTAAGAGATTTCCAATAAGTTTCGCCTAAGGCTTTTACATACGTCGCATACTTGTTTTCATAATCCGCATCACCGATTCCCGGTTTCAAGTCTGCGATTTCCTTAGTACCGAGTGCGGCGTGGGCTTGCGTTTCGGTTTTACTCTTTGTGACGACTGCGTCCGTACTCCATGTATTGGTACTCTCATCGTACTTGTAAAGTACTGCCGCTCCGTAAATCTCGTTCATATATCCTGCCGTATTAACGTTAATCGGAAGAAGTTCGTTGGCGTAAAGTTCGCCTGCCGTAGCCTTTGACATAACGCCCGCCATCGCGTGGCTGATATCGCCTAGCTTTGTGTTTGGCGAGATGAGGTTGATCGGGCCGGTAACCGCAGTCATATCGTAGATGTCGCCGATAAGAACGTAATTGTTGATATTGTTGACCAACTCCGTCGTGAAGTTCGAGCCGCGGGAATCGTTAACCGAACGACCGATCATGCAAAGCAAGATATTGTTGCCCGTGTGCTCTCCGTCTTTGTTGATTACCCACTTGCCGGACTTAGCGTCGTAATGATACCAGCCTGCGGTATAACCGGTCGTCGGAGGATTCATGTGATCGTGCGTTGCGACACCGCAATGCTTACCTTCGCCGTCGCAATAAACTTCGTGACTGATCATTTCCCAACCGGCGGCGGTATTTTTGTACCAGCCTGCGGTATGGTCGTCGTGACCTATCATGCAAGCGTCGCCGACGCCGTCGCAGTATTCGTAGTTCATCAGGTTGCCGAGTTTAAGCGTGTTGAGCGTGTCGTCAACGTTGAACGTGCCGTTTAAGATATCCTTCATCGGAACGTTTGCGAGCGTTCTTTCGATTGCGTTCGCCATGCGGTAACCCGCGCTCTCTTTTACGTACCAGGTGAGCGTTTTGACTTTGTCGTGCGTGGCTGAGGTGTGACCTTCGACGGTACACTTGTTCGTAGCGCCCGTTCCCGCCATGTCGCAATAATCGTAACCGAGTACGTCGCCGAGTTTGAGGCTTCCGAACATATCTCCGAACTTAACGTCGCCGTTGCCGAGGATATAGCCGAGTCTGATATCGGCCATTACGCCCTCTACAACGCCTACCTCTTCGTAAATTGTGCCGTTCTTCTTATACCAGCCCGCCTCGTGCGAAGTTTCGCTGTGACCTAAAGTACATTCGTCCGCGTGGATGTGATATCCGTCCGCGTTATCCGTGTGGGTTTCTTCCGTGCAAACGTTATATTGAGTATGTTCGCCCTCCGTCTTGGTGTACTTCTTGCCGCAGTGAGCGTAGCCTATAAGTTCACCGACGTAAACGTCGCCGAGTATTTTGTTGATATTGAAGCCTTCTCCGAGAAGCTCGCCGAGTTTGATGCCGTAAACGTGTTTCATTATAACGCCGCCGTTTTCCGCGCTGACGTCCTCAACCGTTCCGTCGGCTTTATACCATACGTCGTCAACGAGGTACTTGCCGAGCATTTCGCCCACGCAAACGTCGCCGAGCGTGTTGATAATGAACTGTTTGGGTTCGTTTATCTTTCTGAGAAGTCCGGAAATAGTAACGTCGTTGCAGAGAATCGACAACGGGTGCGAGAAGGATCTTGCAATCTCCCATTTACCGGTGGTTTCGTTTCTCTCGATGTCGGTATTCTTTACGAATCCCTTGAACGCCTTTGCTTTAAACGCGTATCCGAGTACGTCGCCGAGATTAAGTCCGCCGACAAGACCGTCGGTCGTTCCTTTCTGATCGCCGAGGAAGTAAGCCTTAACATTATTCGCTCTGATCGCCCTGAGAAGATCTCCCGACGACGAAGAGAAGATAACGTTTGCGATTTCCTTGAAGTTACCCGTTACGGTGAGGTTATAATCCTCGTCGTAAGTATAAGTCATCTGAAGTTTCGTCGCGGTGAGTTTTTCCACAATCGCGCCGAGAACGTCGCCGACCGTAAGCGTGCCGTAAGTATCGATTACGAAGTTGATTATCGCGGTATTCTTAGCCTTTCCGCTCGCCGCGCTATAGTTCTTCATGAACGCGTCTATATCGTTGAGGCTGATATTGAACGTTGCCGCAACGACCTTCGCCGCTTTGCCTTTGAGCATTGTGTTGTCCGCTTTGAACTCGTAAGCGTAACCGTTCGCTTTGAGCGAAAGTTTAGTCGCGAGATACTTCGCGAACAGGTCGTAACCGAAGTCGCCTACGGTAAGTTCGCCGAATTTTACTTTAAGCAGATTTTTGAACCTTGCGGTGAAATCTTTGCCGATGCAATTGTTGATATCGAGAAGTTGAACGTTGAACACCGCGCCGAGAACGTCCGCAAACTGTTTATCGAGTTTATAGCCGATATTCTCCTCGAAGTTTTCAAAGCCGTATCCTTCGCAAAGTTTGCTCTTGGAAACGCTTCTTAAAACGTCGTAGAACAAATCTCCGAGATAAAGCGTCTGGAACATCTCTTTGAGGTGAACAAGAACGTTCGATTTCTGATCGAACAAGTCCTCTTTGAATTTTATGTTGAGAACTATGTCGTAGATCTTCTTGAAGTTACCGCTCGTTTCGTAAAGGCCTTCCGCGTTGACGCTCTCATATGCGTAACCTTTGATTCCGTAGCCGGATTTGTTCGTCTTTTTCGCGAGAATCGAGATCAGGTCGAACAAATAGTCGCCCAACTTTCTGTCGAGAACAAACTTAGCCTCAAGTCCGTCCACGAACGTTCCCGCTTTGATATCCGCAAGAATATCGTTTACGGTCAGGTTCACGAACGTGTCTACGACCGCCTTGAACGAGCCTTCCGCGTAATATTCGCCGTTCGTTTCGCCGATTGAAGATTCGAGCGAGCGAAGCGCGTTGTTATAGGGATTCTTAATAAGTTTACCTATCTTATATCCGCCGACGGCGTCGATAACAAGTTGAGGCTTAACGACAGCGACCACCGCGCCGAACAAATACGTCGTGGGCAAGCCGTAAATCGTCTTGAGCAGCCCCGTTACTTCGGTAGTCTTGTTGAACCACTTTCCGTCCGCGTCGCGATGTACTCCGCCCTCGGGATTATCGAGTTGCGTGAGGTAATCGCCGATAAGAATCTTATCCGTTATGTTACAAACGTAAACAACAAGGTTCTTGACGCTTGCGGAAAGATCGTTCGTTGCGCCGAGTTTATCGAGCGTACCGCCTTCGTCTGCCTTTATTTCTTCCGCGTTGACTTTCAGCGCGACGGAAACGAGTTCCGCGATTCTGATATCGGAAAGATCCGCAAGCCCTTTAACGTTAAGGCTCTTGCCCGCAAGATCCTCGATATAGGTTTTCAGCGTGCGCAGATCGTTCTTGGTGTATTTCGCGACAAGCGTAGCGATTCTGTTCTGCCAGGTCGGCAACGTTTCGCCGCTCTTTGCCGCGAACATTCCGATAACGTCGGCGAACGTGAGATCCATTGCGTCGCCGAGAACATACGGGATTCCGCCGTTCTTGTAAGTCCACTTCTCGCCTTCTGCGGCGGGAGCTTCGATTCCGTTTACGATGTTCGCAATGTCGCCGACTCTTATATCGCCGAAGTAATAAGTGATTAAATCAACGTACTTCTTATTCTTGAGATTGTTGAGAACAACGTCCGTTACCTGTATGAGCGTTTCTCCTCTCGCAATCTTATCGAACGCGCCGTTCGCGATTATTCTGTCCACCGTCGCGTTGCCGATATCGCTCAGATAATCGTCAAGCGTTCTGTTGACGGTTACGTCTGCCACGATAAGTCTGATTACGTCTTCAACGATTCCCGCTTTGATAGCCTTAACCCATTCGGTCACGTTGTTAGCCGTTATATTGAACAAATCGTTTACGATATACTTCGCCGTCAGCGTTCCGTTAACCCAAAGTCCGATATTCGCGTCGTATTTGATATTTCCGTTTAC
>URKE01000054.1 GCA_900548285.1 uncultured Eubacteriales bacterium
TCGCGCCGACCATTGCTTCGTCGTCGATTTCCTTAGCGCCCGCTTCAACCATCATTATCGCGTCCTTCGTTCCCGAAAGATTAAGAGCAAGCGTACTCTTCTCTTTCTGAGCGACGGTGGGGTTGATAACGTATTCGCCGTCGACGATGCCGACGACTACAGAACCGGTAGGTCCTGCCCACGGAATATCGGAGATGCTGAGCGCGATGGAACTGCCGAGCATTGCAAGCGGCTCGGGAGCGATATCGGGATCAACGGAAAGAGCCGTGGCAACGACGGTTACGTCATTGAAAAGCCCCTTGGGGAAAAGAGGTCTGATAGGTCTGTCGATAAGTCTTGAAACAAGAATAGCCTTATCGCTCGCTCTGCCCTCTCTCTTTTTGAAACCGCCGGGGATTTTACCGACGGAATACATTTTCTCTTCATAGTCGACGGAAAGAGGGAAGAAATCCATTCCCGCTCTCGGTTCGGCAGCCATGGTAACGTTAACCATAACCATGGTTTCGCCACATTTGACGATACACGATCCGTTAGCCTGCTGAGCGTATTTGCCCACGTCTACCGTAACTTCGCGTCCGCCGACCAAAGTTTTGAATTCTTTGTGGTTTTCTAACATTTTGTTCTCCTTTTTCTCTGATTTACAGCCGAAGCGCACCTTCTTTTTTTCGCTTCGCCTCAGAAACGTTCTCCCCCGCCCGCATGCTTTAAAGGCTATAAACGCCATAAACGCTTTAAACGCTATAAACGATTTAAACGCTTTGAAGCGACGGCTGTGAAAAACGAATTTTTCTTTTTAAAATCAGCGCCGAAATCGGCGCACAAAAATCAGCGCGCCGGACAAGGATAAACCTTGCCCGACATCGAAAGAAAAAACCGCGGAACTTTTCCGTTCGTTTCGCCGGGTTATCCCGACGGACGGTTTTGCCGCGACTTTTCTTTCGCGCAGATGACCGAGATGAGTATTTAGCAAAAAAGGGAGTATGATATACTCCCTGAATTTTACTTTCTGAGTCCGAGTTTAGCGATGATCTCTCTGTACTTTTCGATATCGACAGATTTAAGATAATCGAGCATACCCTTTCTGCGACCAACCATTTTCAAAAGTCCGCGACGAGAATGTTTGTCGTTGTTGTTGAGTTTAAGGTGTTCGTTGAGGTGGTTGATTCTCTCGGTTAAAAGAGCGATCTGAACTTCAGCGGAACCGGTGTCTCCGTCGTGTCTTTTGTAAGTGTTGATGATTTCTGATTTTCTTTCTTTTTCCATGTTATTTATCCTCCTGAATGGAAATTTCGCTTCAGAGCGAAGCGCGGCGTCGAGTATTCGCCGTACTGCGCAACGAGCATCTGCAAGTATATTACCATATATAATAAAAAAAAGCAATCGTTTTAACGCGGTTGCCTGATTTTATTATGATATTATTTTATTGCTTAAGGCTTGCTCGGCCGCGGAATCGAAGTTCGGAATAGGCGGTCGCAACCGTCGAAAAACGCCGTTTTGTCGGCAATGATTCTGTCGATTTTTTCGACGTAAGTTTTTATATCTTTCGGCGCGCCGTATCTCTCTATTCTGTCCTCGTCGGCGTAAAGTCTTTTGGAAACGGCGTTCGCACCGCATGCGGGGTTAGAAGCGATCTCCTCCATAACGTCGATATTATAAACGCACGCCTTGCCGGGCTTTGCGTAGCCGGTATTCTCCAAATTGCCCGCCATATACTTCTGACGATACATATAATAAGGCGAAAAACCGTTGTTAATCAACTTATAGGCCGAGTAATCGATCATATTCTTTATTTCACCCGGGGCGAGCCTTTCGACTTTTTCTTTCAGAACGCTCCCTTTTTTGAGCGATAAAGTATGCACCGTGACGTTCTCGGGAGAAAGTTCTGCGGCAGCGTCTACGCTGTATTTAAAATCGTTCAGCGACTCGCCGGGAAGCCCCGCGATCAGGTCCATATTTATATCGAAACCGTATTTTTTCGCCAAGGCGTACTTATCGAAAATATCTTTTGCGGTATGCTTTCTGCCGATTTCTACGAGCGTTTTATCGTTGAACGTCTGCGGATTCACGCATATTCTCGTAACGCCGTATGCTTTGAGCAGAGCGAGCGTTTCGTCGTTAATGCAATCGGGTCTGCCCGCCTCGACGGTATACTCCGTACCGGGCTTGCCGATGGTTTTCAGAATTTTTTCAAGACTGTCGGTCGGGAGCGAAACGGGCGTGCCGCCGCCGATATAAAACGAACGGTATTTTGCAAAAAACGGTTTCGTCGCCTCGATTTCGCGGCAGAGCGCGTCGACGTACTGCGGAACTTGTTTTTCTTTGCCTATTTCGTTGGAAACGAAGGAGCAATACGCGCAGCGCGACGGACAAAAGGGTATGCCGACAAAAAAATCCGCGTTGCCGTTTTCCTTTGAATATATCCCTTTCTGCGCCTCGATTATCCGCCCGACCATATCGAGTTTTTCGGGCGAAACCCGCATTTCTTCGCTCATTACTTCCCGCCAGTTTTTCCCTTCGGAATAAGCGAATTTTACCGGTCTTATTCCCGTGAGCGCGCCCCACTCGGACTTTTCGCCCGTAAAATCCGTGAGCGCGAGAAACAAAGCGAGTTTTGCGTAACGCCTTAAATAACGCTTATGTTCGAGTTCGCCGTTATATTCGTGGCGGTCGGCATAGCCGTAAGCCTTACCGTTCACGGTTATTTCGTTAAGAAAAAAACCGTTTTCTTCTCTCGACGAATGAGTAATTATCGTTTTGTCGGTCACCGAAGAAAAGAATTTACTCTCTTCGATCAGTTCGGCTTCAAGCCACGGAACGTTAGTAGTTATCATCGTTTATGTAATTATATTTCCTTTCGTAATCGAGATGAGTGTTTTCGCCGTGACCGGGAAAAATCTCGTAATCGCCGTCGAGTTTGAAGAGTTTGTTTGTTATCGAATCTTTTATTTCGGCAAAACTCCCGCCCGGAAAAGACGTGTTTCCGTAAGAACCGTAAAAAAGAGTATCTCCCGTGAAAAGTTTTCCGTCGATCAGAAAACAACTCGATCCTTTCGTATGTCCGGGCGTGGAAATGACTTTGATTTTTATTCCGCCGATTTCCGTTTCTCCCTCGTTCAGAACCTCGTCCGCATGGTAAAACGGCGCATTTACACCGAATTTTTTGGCGAGGTTGTCGTCGGAGTAAAGCATTTTTTCGTCCCCCACCGGAACGTACACCTTCACGCCTCTCTCTTTTGCAAGATATCCGCTCATCGCGTGGTCGAAATGTCCGTGAGTTAAAATCGCTCCGCTAACGGTCAGCCCGAGGTCGCCGCAGGACTTCATTAAACGTGAAAAGTCCGCGCCGAAGTCGATTAACAGGCATTTTTTTGTTTCTGTATCGATTACGGTATACGAGTTGGCGTCGATAGGATCGACGGGTTTTTTTATAATTTTTATCATATTCTGAATATTTCCGTTATGCAACTGTTCTGCTCGACTTTGTTGATAAGCAAATCGAGATCGCCTTTCTTGCCGAGTTTTATCGTGAACTCGACGATAGACTGGTGATTCTTGGCATCTATTCTTCCGTTGACGGAAACTATCAGAAGTCCGAGTTCGGTGCAAGCGTTTGAAACGCAAACGAGAATAGGCGCGTCCTCGCCCCCGACAACCCTTACGGAAACGCTGTAAGAACCCTGATCGCCTACCCATTCCGCCTCCAAAAGCCTGCCCGGATCCTCGTTTTTCATATTCGGACAATCGCGCCTGTGAACGGTTACGCCTCTGCCGCGCGAAACGAATCCGACGATATCGTCGCCGGGAACGGGGTTACAGCAACCCGCAAACCGAACCAGAAGCCCGCTCATTCCCTTGATTTTTACGCCGCCGACGTTTTCGGAACTGCGTTTAATCTTACTGTCCGCGATTTTATCGGGAATCGGAGTTTCCTTTTTGTGGAAATCGATGAGTTTTAAAAGAACGCTGTTTACCGTTATCGCGGCGCAACCGACCGCGGCGTACATTTCCTCGGGGGTGGAAACGGAAAGTTTCTGGCTTAGTCTTTCAAAACTGATCGGGTTAAGCAAATCGCCGAAATTATAACCGCGGTTTCTCGCCTCGTTTTCGAGCATCGTTTTGCCCACTCTTTCGTTATCGACCTGCATCGCCTTTTTATAGAAGGCTTTGATTTTCGCTTTCGCGCCCGAAGATTTGGCTATCCTGAGCCAGTCCCACGACGGACCTTTGGAGAGTTTCGACGTGATTATCTCAACGACGTCGCCCACCTGAAGCGTGGTGTTTAAGGGTACCATTTTTCCGTTCACCTTCGCCCCGACGCACTTATTTCCCACTTCCGTGTGGATTTTATAAGCGTAATCGATAGGCGTGGCGTCCTTGACAAGGCTTATAACCTCGCCCTTCGGAGTGAACACGAGAACTTCGTTGTTGTAAAGGTCGCCCTTGATACTCTCGAGAAATTCGGTGGAGTTGTTCAAACCTCCCTGCCACTCCATAACTTCTCTTATCCAACTCAGACGCTTATCGAACGCGTCCGTGTTTTCTTTGTTTTCCTTATACTTCCAGTGCGCGGCGATACCGAATTCCGCCGTACGGTTCATCTCTTTTGTTCGGATCTGAATCTCGAAAATTTTGCCTATATTCGTCACTACCGTAGTATGCAAACTCTGGTACATATTCTCTTTCGGCGTAGCGATATAGTCCTTTATTCTGCCCGGAATCGGCTTCCACTCCTGATGAATTTTTCCGAAAAGTTCGTAACACTGATCGACCGTATCGACGATAATTCTCACTGCCGTGAGATCGTAAATCTGATCGAGAGTTTTGTTCTGGCGTTTCATCTTTTTGTAGATGCTGTAAAAGTGCTTCGTTCTGCCGAACACTTCGCCCTCGATATTCGATTCTTTCAGTATTTTTTTTATCTCGTTTACGACAAAATTGACGAATTCTTTCCTTTCGCTTATCTGACTGTTGATATTGACCGTGAGATATTCGTAAGCCTCGGGATCGAGATATTTAAGGCAGAGATCTTCGAGTTCGCATTTGATTTGAGAAATACCGAGTCTGCCGGCGATGGGCGCGTAAATATCCAGCGTTTCGCGAGCCATTCTCAGTTGACGTTCCTTGGAAAGAAAGTTGAGCGAACGCATATTATGCAGTCTGTCCGCGAGTTTTATAATGATGACTCTGATATCCTTAGCCATCGACACGAAAATCTTTTTGAAGTTTTCCGCCTGTTCTTCCTCTTGAGATTTAAACTCGATTTTATCGAGTTTCGTAACGCCCTCGACGAGTTCGAGAATCTCTTCGCCGAACTCTTCCTTTATGTCGCCCTCCGAAACGGGAGTATCTTCGATTACGTCATGCAAAAAAGCCGCGGCAACGGTATAATAATCCATTCCGAGGTCGACAAGGATCTGCGCGACAGCCACGGGATGAGTGAAATACTCCTCGCCGGACGCGCGCTTTTGTCCTTCGTGGGCTTTCTGCGCGAACAGAAACGCTTTTTTCAGAACTTCGCGTTCGCTTGCGGAATAGCCGCCTTTTTCGATGCTTTCAATAATTTCTTCGTACATAATTTTCGGGTTTTATCGCCGATTTTCTTAGCCGCGGGCAAATGCAGCCTTACCGCGGCGCAACGACGATTGTATTTTTTACTCTGTTTAATATCACCGACGAATTTATATCGCATTTCTTTCCGCCGACGACAGAATATTTGCCGTTTATCCTGACAACCAACCCCAACTCCTCAAAGACCTTGACGGCGAGCGCGAGTTGCTTCTCGTTTTTTTCTCCGCATTTTTCGCAGGCGTCCTTGACGTCCGCAAATCCGCCCGCGATTTTTTTCAACTCGAGATATGCGCCGATCAGCGTATCTCTGTCCGTTTTCAAACCATCAGCGTCAAACCCGTTCAACTCGGTATTGACGTATGTTTTTATGCCGATAATCGGCATATAGAGGGGTTTATCAAGAAAAACAACACGTTCGTATTCACTGAAATCGGCGGTCGAAATCCCGTAACAAAGGACGTTCAGATCGCCCTTGCAGGTCTTTTTCAGATACTCGCGGTCGAACGATTCGAGCCGTTTATATTTTTTCAGCGAATCGGGATTATTTACGACAAATACCGTTCCGTATATTTCTTTCACGGCTTCATCGATGAACTCCTGAGCCTTTGCCGTATCGATTTTTTCGTAACCGTCGCCTTCTCCCGCGGACGAGAGTTGGTTTTGGTAAAGCGAAAATTTAACGTCATCGCCGTCGCTTATAACCGTAGAAACCGATTTGACTATGCCTTTGAGCGTTTCTCTGTCGTTGAAAACAGACAATCTCGGCTCGAAAACAACCGTCTTTTCGTTGACGGAATTCAAAAGCGCGAGCGAATCGTAGCCGTTGAAATATAAAAGGTCGATATAGGGCGTGGAAAACGAAACGTGCGGAGAGCCGTATTTGAGCGGCTCGGCGTTCGCATCCGCAACGTTCAGAGCGAAAACGGGCCTTTTGTTGTCTACTCCGCAAGGCTCCAGAAGTTCAAGTTCGCGCGCGAGCTCCGTTTTAAACTTGCCCGTAACGAATCCGTCAACCTCGATATCTTTAGCAAAAGCGGACGCATCGTAGGTTTCCGCAATATATTCGTTGATTTTCTCTTCGAAAACGTCTATGTTTTCCTTTTTTATCGTAACGCCTGCCGCCTGAGCGTGTCCGCCGAACGATTCGAGAACGTCCTGAACAGCCGTGAGCGCTTTAAAGATATTAATATCGCCGAGCGAGCGGGCGCTTCCGTGCATAACGCCGTCCTTTTCGGTGAAAAGAATTACAGGTTTGGAATATTCTTCCATTAATTTCGCCGCGACGATGCCTATAATTCCCGATTTCCAACTTTCGTCATAGAGAATTATAATTCGCGACAACGGAGACTTCGTTTTGAGTTTTTCCTTTGCGGCTTTGTATAAAACGTCGCATTCCGTCTGCCGCGCCGCGTTATAGGAATTGAGTTTGTCGGCGAGAATTTTAATCTCAAAATTATCGTCAGAAGTGAACGCGACGAGCGCGGAATACGCGTCGCCCATTCTGCCGGCGGCATTCACCCGCGGCGCGACCGTGTAAGCAAGCGATGACGCCGCCAACTCTTTTGCCCCGCCGGATTCTGTTATCGCCCTGACAATCTTGGAACATCTGCCGCTTTTTATCAGTTTCAGCCCCTCGCTCACGAGTATGCGGTTTTCATCCGTGAGCGGCATGCTGTCCGCAACCGTCGCAACGGCAACGAGATCGAGAAACTTGTCCGCCTCTTCGCCGATAAGCGCGCGGATAACCTTATACGCAACTCCCGCGCCGCAAAGTCCGTCGAAAGGATATCCGTCGCCGAGTTTGCAGTTTATAACCGCGCAATCGGGAATTCTCTCGGGAATTTCGTGGTGGTCGGTAACTATTACGTCAACGCCGAGATCTTTTAACTCCTCTATCTCCGCGTAAGCGGAAATTCCGCAGTCTACCGTTATGATTAGGTCGGGACAATACTCTTCAAGCACCCTTTCAAGCACTCCCTCCGTAAGCCCGTAACCGTTCTCTCTTTCCGGCACAACAGCGTAAGCGTCTATCCCGAAAAGTTTCAACCCCCTGTACATAATCGCCGTAGCGGATATTCCGTCGGCGTCGTAATCGCCGTAAATAACCACGGTTTCGCCGTTTTCTTTGGCGGATTTTATGCGTTCCGTAACGACTTCCATCGCTCCGAACAGAAAGGGATCGTGAAGATTTTTTTTATCCGGTCTGATAAATTTTTCGGCTTCTTCGGCGGATTTTATTCCGCGCGTGACCAAAAGTTTGGCAAAAGCCGTTGAAACGCCGCATCGCCCGGATATTTCTTTTATTAAGTTTTCTGAGCCTGACGGCGGTGTTTTAGTTATTATCATTCCCTTAAATGCAAAAACGGGCGGATAATAAATCCGCCCGAAAATGTTTTTTTGTTAAGCCTGAACCTCTGCCGCTTCTACGGTTTCGGTCTTTGCCGCTTTTGTTTTCAGGGTCGGTCTTTTGCCGGACATTCTGAATAACTTTCTTAAATATACCCAGATCGGAGCCGAAAGAAGTATCGACGAGTACGCGCCTGCGAGAAGTCCGAAAATGATCGGGAACGCGAATTCACGTATGGTCGAGTTTCCGAAAATCGCGAGCGATACGATCATAACCAAAGTCGTGACGGTGGTAAGAATAGATCTCCAAAGAGTATTCACGATTGCTTTGTTTGCAATCTCCGCATCGCTGAGAACGGCGTATGACGGAGTCTTTTCAAGTTCTCTGACGCGGTCGAAAATAACTATCGTAGCGTTGATCGAATAACCGATTATCGTGATGATTGCCGCGATATACGTGGAGTTTACCGGAATCTGGAAAATCGTGGTGAGCGCGGTCATGACGAGTACGTCGTGAACGAGCGCGAGAATAGCCGCAAGACCGGAAACCCAGGTGAACCTGATAGCGATATAAACAAGGATAGCCGCGACTGCAACGGCAACCGCGATTGCCGCGTTCTTGATTATCGACTGCATGACTTCGTTACCGATCGTATGAGTTCTGACCGAAACTTTGTCGGCGTCAAGTTCTATATCTAAGTTGGTCTTGAACCAATCGATTGCGTAATTTTTGACGGCAACGCTCATTTCGCCCGATTCTTTCGCGAATATTTCGGTGAAATTATCGCTCTTGCTATCGAGAAGATAATCGGCGCCGTTCTTTTTGGCGTCCTTATCCACTCTGAATTCGTAAGTGTCCGCGCCGGCTTTCTGAACGTTCGCCGCCGGATTGAACTTGTAAGTATCTTCGCCGAGTTTAACGTTTCCGGAAGCGAGCCACGCGTTCACGTCGGACTTGAAAGAGTCCTCCTTCGCGCCGGAAAGGTTGCTCGCCGCAACTTCGTCGTCTATCGAAACCTCAAAAGTCATACCGCCTTTGAATTCCACGCCGAGGTTCATTCCTTTTATGAAGATCATCGCAACGCCTGCGGCGATAACGAGAATGCTTATGCAAAGAGAAATAACGAATTTTTCAACGATTTTAACGTTCTTGTTTTTCAAAGAAGCCATTATGCATCCCTCCTTTTAAGATTGAAGAGTTTTGCAACGCCTTCGTCTTCCGCGCCGCCGAACGGCTTCATAACGTTGATAAGCCATCTCGTGACGAAAATCGCCGTGAAAAGCGAAACTATTACGCCGAGGAAAAGCGTTATCGCGAATCCTTTGATCGAACCCGAGCAGAAAAGCCAGAGAACGACGGACGCGATGATTATGGTAACGTTGGAATCGAGAACGGTGATCACCGCTCTCTTGAAGCCCGCGTCCACAGCCGCTTTAACTCTCTTGCCGTTGCCGTATTCGTCCTTGATTCGTTCGAAAATAACTACGTTGGCATCGACCGCCATACCTATCGAAAGAATGATACCGGCGATACCGGGGAACGTAAGTTGTACGCCCGGGAAAATCGCAAGAATGGCGACGTAAAGAATTACGTAAATCATAAGGGCGAGCGAAGAAGCAACGCCCATTCCTTTGTAAAATATAATCATCAACGCGAATATGACGACAAGGCCGATTGCCGCGGCAATCATCGCTCCGTCGAGAACGTTGTCGCCGAGAGTTGCGGTTATTGCTCTCGATTCGCTGATTTCAAAAGCGATTTCGAGCGAGCCGCTCTTGATGACCGACGCTATCGTCTTTGCGGTGTCGATCGAACCGATACCGGTTATCGTAGCCTGTCCGTTCGCGATTTCTTCGGAAACCGTGGGCGAGGAAATAAGCCTGTCGCCGAGATAGATGGAGAGTTTATTGTCCACTCCGTCCTCTTTTGCGGCGATCGCCTTGGTCGCGCTCGCGAAAAGTTTCGCGCCTTCCGTGGTGAATTCGAGATAAACGGTGGGATCGCCGTTCTGATCGTAACCCGATCTCGCGTCCGCAACGTGTTCGCCTCTTACCTTGACGTTACCCTTGGAATCTCTGAACTGAAGTTCGCCCTGATCGCCGATGAGTTGCATAACGTCGTCCGGATTATCGATGGCCGGAATCTCTACTCTGAGTCCGTTATCCTGTCTGGTTATCGTCGCTTCGGTGTAACCGTTCTCGTCAAGTCTTGATCTGAGAGTTTCGATTACGGCGTCGTATTCTTCGCTCGTAGCCGTTTCACCGTCTTTCGGTGTAAGTACGGCGTAATAGCCGCCTTCAAGGTCAATACCTTTACCGATCGTTCCGAAAATCGACATATAGTCCTTCGTACTGTTCGGTATCTCGAACTGCACGAAACTTGCCGCTCCGAAAAACGCAATAAGTATTGCCAATACAGTAAGAATCACAATTGATTTAGTCTTACTCATTATTGCCTCCTGCTTTTGCCTGTGTTTGCCAGAAATCTATATAAGATACTCCCGATAATAGATTTCATATACTGTATTATTATATAACTTACGAGGCTATAAGTCAATAATTTTTACCGAAATTTTAGCATTTATTTTTTAAAAAGGCATTTCTTCGGGCGTGACGAAACGCAATAACTTATAAATTTAATTCCTTCCCGGCAGATTGACGCTTATCGCGCCCGAAAGTCCGCCCATAACCGCGCCGCATACGAGGTCGATAAGAATCGCCCACCCGAACGACAAACCGCCGCCTATAAGCCCGAAAACGAGAAAAGAGAGAACGGTTGCGGCAAGACCTATCGCTAAGCCTTTGAGAAAACCCTTTTCTCCTTTCACGGAGATTACCACGCCGCAAAAGACGGCGGCGAGTTTGATAAACTGATTGACGGGGCGGATTACGCCGTCGCCGAGATCCGTAAGGCTTAAAACGAGCGCGAACACAAGCACGCAGACGAGCGTTATCGCGACCGTCGTTATAACCCCTTTGACAAACTGCCCCAAAAACGTTTCGCCGTTTAATTTTTCCATAAAAAAACCTCCGCTAATACTTATGCGAAGGTTTTTGTTTAAATTACTCTTTATTTTCGTTATCGCCGTCGGTTTCGCCATTTTCGGTTTTTTCTTCGGGCTGCTTTTCTTCGGTATGAGCGGTTTCGTCCGTCGTCACGTTTTCCGCGGTTCCTGTCGATTCGTTTTCTGCCGTCGCGGTGTTTTCGTCGGCGGTGAAATCTTGTTCGACGGTCGCTTCGTCGGGATTTTCGGAACTGTAAATCGCAACTTTATCGAACTTGATATAGTTGGGAGTTTCGTCCGTTCCCGTCTGCAAAACGAAAGTGTTCGCCTCGTCGTCCACGGCGACGACCGTTCCTACGATTCCGCCGATCGTCATAACCCTGTATCCCGGTTTGATTGCGTTTCTCTTTTCTTTTTCCGCTTCCATCTGAGCCTTTCTCTTTTTGTTGGAAAGAACGTTCACAACTATAAGAATGACAAGGAACACACCGAGAACGATCCACATTATCGTGCCGCTTCCTCCGTTTCCGCTATTGCCGCCGCTCGTGCTTTCAACCGCGCTCGTCGTTTCGGTCGCAAGTAAATTAAATAACATTTTATTCTCCTGTTTTTGCATATTTTCGCCGATGTTTCAGGCTGATTTTTATTTTATATGTTTGCGCCGATTAAATCAAGTTTATTTTTATAAATAATGAAAAATTTTGTCATTTTTCACAATTCTTTTGTTTTTTTCGTAAAAAACCGGATTTTTGCGGCAATAAGCCGTTTTTTTACAACGATAGCCGAGAGAGATTCGAACCATATAAGTTTTAACGGCGCAAAATTTGTAAAATC
>URKE01000055.1 GCA_900548285.1 uncultured Eubacteriales bacterium
CCCGAACGGTCGCGGAAAATGGCGAAAAAGACGCCTTTTCGGTAATTAGTGATAAGGAATGTAATGCCTATGAAAGAAGACAAAAGAAAAATTTCGCCGGATGACGAAGAAGAGTGCGTTTTATACGACAGAAAATGTATCGGTTGCGGAGAGTGCGAACTGTGCGACCTCGATCCGCTTAAAATTTGCGACAACTGCGGAAAGTGCATCGAAATGAACGACGTTGCGAGTATAAAAATAGATTCTGTGGAAAAGTAAACTATTCCTGCGGCCGATGTCGGGATAATCGCAAAAAATGTGTGAAAATTAAATAAATACGAATAATCGCAAACTTAAAACTCTTGCCATTTGACGAATAATATTATATAATATATATTATGGAAAAAATCATAACGACGATCGTGATTTATCTGGCAAACTTTCTTGCGATAATGATTGTTTTGCCTTGTCACGAATTCGCGCACGCATTCGCCGCGGTTAAATGCGGTGACGATACGCCTAAATATGCAGGGAGATACACGCTTAATCCGTTCGCGCATTTTGACCCGTTAGGGCTTGTGATGCTGATTCTTTTGCGGTTCGGCTGGGCGAAGCCCGTTCCTGTCAATCCCGATAATTTCAGAAATTATAAGCGGGGATGCGTATGGGTGTCGATTGCGGGTGTTCTGACGAATATCGTGTTGGCGATTTTGTGTTGTCCTATATATCTGCTTATTGCGAGAAAAGGGTTTTTGATGATAAATGCAGAATGGGCGATTTATCTGAACACGCTGATATACGGTTTTTTCTATTCGCTTTTTTATATCAACGTCGGTTTGTTTGTGTTCAATCTTCTGCCTGTATATCCGCTTGACGGATTCAGGCTTTACGATGCGCTGACCACAAATCACGGCAGAGTTTATTACACGTTGAGAAAAAACGGATTTTATATCCTTATAGGTATTATTCTTCTCGGATACGTTGCCGATATTACGGGAATCTGGTGGCTTGATTTTCTGCCGGTTATCACGAATTACGTTGCAACGCCGATTATTAAGTTGTGGGGTTTGATCTTAGGGTTATGAGCGATATAACTGAAAACGAAGAATTAAAAAAAGATACGGCAACTGCCGAACAGCAGAATATTTACGATTATTATTCTATAAAAGCGAACGGTTTTGAGTCCGTAGTGGATTATACCACGAAGATTTCCAACTTCGAAGGTCCGCTCGATTTGCTTTTGTATCTCGTTAACAAAGCGGAAATTTCCATCCGCGATATATTCGTTTCCGAAGTTACGGAGCAATTCATCGAATACGTCCGTTCGGCCGAAGATCTCGATATGGAGCGCGAGAGCGAATATCTCGGAATGGCGGCAACTCTTCTGGAAATCAAATCCAAAGAATTGTTACCGATAATGCAGTTCGATTGGGAAAACGACGGCATGGAGGACGATATGTTTGACGATCCTCAGGAAAATATTTTCCGTCAACTCGAAGAATACAAACTCTTCAAAGAGGCGAGCGAAAACCTGAAAAAACAGGAAACGGTGGATATTTTCTATAAAGAGCCGGACGAGTCGGCTACCGACGTAAGGATAGAATACACCGATTTTAACCTTAAAAATCTCGTCGACGCGTTCTCGAAACTTCTTGCAAGGCTCGATCTCGAAAAGAGAATAAAGAACGCTCAGAAAGAGATTCCTAAGGAAGTTTTCACCGTTGCGGATAAAATCAACTATATAAAAACCACGATGCTCGAAAGGCAGACGTGCAGTTTCTTTGAACTTTTCAAAGAGGACGCGTCGAGAATGGAAGTCATAACGACGTTTCAGGCTCTTCTGGAATTGTTGAAATTGCAATATTTAACGTGCGAGCAATCGGAAACTTTTGGCGATATAACAATTAATTTAAGAGAAGACAGGAGTGAAGAAATTGGAGACCTTAGCGAGTATAATTGAGTCGATATTGTTTGTTTCCGGCGACGCCGTTGCCGTAAAAGATATTTCCGAAAAACTTTGCCTTACCGACAAAGAAGTGTTATCGATTGCCGAAAAACTGCAGAGAGAAAAGTATAACGCCGACAGCGGTATTCATTTGCTCATTTTTAACAAAAAGTTGCAATTCGGAACGAATAAAAACAACGCCGAAAGCGTTGCAACCGTTCTCAACCCGATAAAAGAGCGCGAACTCTCGAGAAGTATGCTCGAAGTCGCTGCGATTATCGCTTACAAACAACCCGTTACGAGAATGGATCTCGAAGATATAAGAAATTGCAGCTGCGAGTACGCGCTTCAGAACCTTCTCAAACTCGGAGTCGTGGAGGTTGTCGGAAGAAAGGATAGCATCGGTCATCCCGCGCTTTTCGGAACGACGGATAACTTTTTGAAACGTTTCCAGATTTCATCGCTCGACGAGTTACCCGATTACGACGGACTTATCGATAAAATCAAGAAGTTGCATGGCGACGACGACGCATACCTGTTCAAGAAAGACGTATATAACGAGGCGGATGATCCCGAATACAACGGAGAGAATCAGACTGCGGACAACGCGGAAACCGTTGCAAACTCCCCCGACGGAAAAGAAAACGTCAGTATATTCGACGCCGTAGATAACACGTTCGGCAAGACCGACGACGAAGAGGAAAATTCGGATCCGGAAAAAACGGCGGACGAAAACGATTTGCCTGCGGACGATACCGACGACGAAACTGCCTGACGGATTTTTTATAAGTGAATATTATATTATAAGTGAATATTGTATTCAAGCAGATTATATTATTGATAATAAGCCCCTTGCTCGTTTTCGCGAGTTGAGGGGTTTTTACATACTTTTTTTATCTTGCGGCAAAATATTTTTATGAAATATGCCGTTATTTTTATTATTTTATCTGTTGTTATAATTCCTTTACCGTTTTCGGTAAAAGGCATTTTTTCATTTAATAATAAAAAAACTTACTTCAATTTATACTTTTGCAAGGTTATAAAATTAAAATCGGCGTATATTAATTACAATGACGGAAAATTCTATCTTCACCTTACGGATAAGAAAGCGATCGAATTCAAGCCGGGCGATATGATGCCCCGAATGGATAACATCGACGTTTTAGAATTGTTTGTCTTTACGAAAATAAGATACGCTCTCGTTCTCGACGGCGCGGAAAGCATAGAAAAATTTATTGCAATTTCGTTAGTAAATCAAATGAATTTTATAACGTTTTCCGTCTTGAAAGAAATTAGTCCCTCGATAGATTTTAAGGGTAGCACGGTTATTTGCGACGACAAAAAAACAAACGGTATTTATTTCGATATCGCCATATGTTTCAGTATTCTGAAAATTATCGCAGAGATAATAAAAGGTTTATTTAAAAGGAGTAAAAATGCTTAAAGAAAATAAAGAAATTAAGGAAAACAAAATAAAAGAACTGATGAGCGCGGCTATGAAAGACATAAATTCGCTTGTTGACGTAAATACCGTTATTGGAAAGCCGTTTACCATAAATGACGGAACAATGATAATTCCCGTCACGAAAGTCACTATGGGCTTTATGACGGGCGGAGGAGAGTACGGCGAAATAAAGAAAATCAACGCATCTCCCGATATACCTTTCGCGGGCGGGAGCAGCGCGATCGTTTCGCTTAAACCAACGGGTTTTCTCATCGGCAAGGGTAAAGGTGTGAAACTTATAACTGTTCCGACAGACGCTTTTTCGAGGGCTTTCGAAACGGCGGAGGAGTTCATAAAAACTTTCAAAAATGAAGATAAAGATTAAATTTTTTGTCATCATCGTCCTATTTTTCTCGATACTGATTGTTGCCGATAAAAAAGCCGGGGCTTTCACCGTTTCAAAATCGGAAGCGGTCATGGAAGTTTCGAGCGGACGAATACTTTCGGAAACGAACGCGGACGTTGAATTACCAATGGCAAGCACCACGAAAATCGTTACGGCGATAACGGTAATCGACAATTTCGACGTCGAAAAAGAGGTTATCGTGCCGGAACAAAGCGTGGGGACGGAAGGCAGCAGCATTTATTTGAGAAAAGGCGAAAAGTACAAAGTTAAAGATTTACTTTACGGACTTATGTTACGTTCCGGAAACGACGCTGCCGAAACGCTCGCCGTAACGCTTTGCGGCAGCATCGGTGATTTTGTAAAGTTAATGAATGAAACCGCAAAGAAAACGGGGGCGACACATTCAAACTTCACAAATCCCCACGGTTTGCCGGGTAACAATCACTATACAACGGCGCGCGACCTTGCGACGATTTCCTGTTACGCGATGAAAAATCCGATTTTCAAAAAAATTGTTTCCACGAAAAAGCACGTCGCGACGGAGTTGACGAGCAGCGAAAAAAGAGTATGGATAAACAAAAACAAGATGCTTTTTAATTTCGAGGGCGCGGACGGAGTTAAAACGGGTTACACGGTCAAAGCGGGGAGATGCCTTGTGTCGAGCGCGATGCGCGACGGTATGGAAGTCGTCGGCGTTGTTCTGAACAGTCCGCAAATGTTTGAAAGATCCTCGGAACTTCTCGAAAATGCGTTCAACGATTTCAGAATGATAAAAGTAGTCGACCCCGATCGTTTCGAAAAGGTGATTTTCGATCAAAACAAGACGGTTGCCTACAACCTTTCAAAACTATCCGAATTTTATTATCCCGTCGGGAAAAACGAAAAATTAACCTGTGTTGCGGACTTCGATTCATTTGCCGGGAAAAATCTCGGCCCCGATGAAAAAGTGGGCGAAATAAAAATTTATTGTTCAAAACAGTTGATTTTTTCTCAAAATATCTATACACTTAATAAAGTATAAACTTATACATTAAGTAAAATGGAGTTTTGCGGCGCTGTTCTTAATTGATACGGCGAAACGGCAGGCTCAAGGAAAAACGAAATGAGAATCAATAAATTTCTTGCCGAATGCGGAATCGCGAGCCGCAGAGGTTGCGACGAAATAATCAAAGAAAAAAGAGTTAAAGTTAACGGCAGAGTGTGTGACCTCGGTACCGAAATAGACGAAGTGAACGACAGCGTTTCCGTCGACGGGAAAAAGGTTGCCAGAGCAAGAAAATTCGAATATTACATCATGAATAAGCCCAAGGGTTGCGTATGTACGGTTAAAGACGACAAAGGCAGAAAAACCGTAATGGACTATCTCCCGAAAAACACCGCGAGAATTTTCCCCGTCGGCAGGCTCGATTACGATTCGGAAGGCCTTTTGATCTTCACAAACGACGGAGATCTCGCAAACAGACTTACCCATCCGAGCAGTGAAATTCCGAAGACGTATCTCGTCAGAATCGAGGGAACAATCGACGAAAAATCGCTTAACGACCTGAGAGGCGGCGTAATCATCGACGGACAAAAGACCAACAAAAGCAATATCCGCGTAGTCGAAGAAGGAAAAGATTACACGAAACTCAACGTTACGATAACCGAGGGAAAGAACAGAGAAATAAGAAAAATGTTCGAATCCGTCGGCAAAAACGTAGATTTCCTTAAACGCATAAAAATCGGCGATTTAAGGCTTTCCGGGCTTAACAGAGGCGAGGTCCGCAAACTTACGCAAGAAGAGGTTTATTACCTGCAAAACGTTTAATATGGATAAAACGATTATAACGGAAGAGTCGGAAAGTTACAACCGTCTCAAATCGGACATCAAAGATAAATACACAAAGATGATTTGCGCCGAACTCGAAGCGGTAAGGCGTTACGTCGTTGAGGAATCGTCGGTGATTTTAGGCGACGATTTTCTCGAAAAACTCGGCGAGTCGGAGCAGATTAAAAAAGAATGCGATAAAATCCGCAACGAATTCCGCTCGCGCGAAGAGTATATAAGCGCGCAGAGTGAACTTGCCGCCGCATCAAAAGCCGTCACAGCCGTCACAGCCGTAAAAAAAGACGAGTCGGAGAGCGCGGGTAAAGATAGCGAGGGCAACACTGAGGAAACCAAAAGGCTTAATAAGGCGATCAGCGCGATAACGACGCTTAACGTCACCCTTAACAACAAACTCAAGGACAAAAACGACCGCCGCGCGATTCTCGAAAAAGAACTCAACGCGATAGTCAGAGAAAACGAAACCGGATTCAAAACCATAAACGACGAGGTTGTTTCGCGTGTCAAAAGAGCGGTTTCCGGATGCATCGCCGGTTATGCCGACGAAATAGGCAAATTAAACGAATGTTTCAACGTTAAAAGCGACGAATTGGATCTTCCTTTCGACGAAAAGGTGATTCGTCTCGATATTCCCGTTTTCGGGAGAAGAACTCGCGACGAATCCGCCGCAAGCGACGATTCGGACGACGATAAAGACGGAAAGAGAACCTTTGTTCCGAGCGACGATAATAACGGCGTTCTGAACTGAATTTAAAGTTAAATAATACCTTATGCGAACGCGAGCGCGTTCGCTTTTTTTGCGTTCTTATCGACATAATCGTCGTTTACGCTTGAAATTTTTCACGCAACGGATTATAATTGAAATATGGATAAGATAATTATAGCGATTGGCGGAGGCGAACTCCGCGAGAAACAGACGTCTGAAATCGACAGACAAATTTCCGGATTGGTTAAGAAAAAATGCGAAGGTCGCAGACCGACCGCCTTATTTGTCGGCACGGCAAGCCACGACAGTATGCCTTATTACAACAGTTTTCATAAGACCTACACGGGGCTTTTCGGGCTGAAAACCGATTGCGCTCTTACGGTTTACGGCGAAATGAATTACGAAAAAATAGAGGGAAAATTTCAGAAAGCCGATATGATATACGTCGGTGGCGGGGACACGCTCTTTATGCTTGACAGTTGGGAGAAGAGCGGTATAAAAAAACTTATTCTCGACGCCTACGACAGGGGAGTGATAATAAGCGGCTTGTCCGCCGGGGCGATATGCTGGTTCGACGAAATGTTTACGGACAGCGCGGGTGCGGAATACGAATTCAAAAAAGCGCTCGGCGTTTTAAGCGGCGGAGCATGTCCTCATTTCGATAAGAGAAAAGCCGACTTCGAGAACAAAATATCCGACGCTGTCGTTAATCAATATATATGTATCGAGGACCTTTCCGCGGTTATGTTTGTGAACGGCGCGTTAAAATGCGCGTCGGATTCTGCCGGAAATTCTTACGTTGCGAACGTAAAAAACGGCAAAATCTCGTATAATATCATAAGCAAAAGTGATTTTTCACAGTCTTAAAGAGAAAATTCGTCTTTTTTTATAAGAACGTCATTTTACAGTCACTCTATACACATAAAGCAACTTTATAATATGTATTATAAAAAAGCGCGGTCTATGCGCGCGAAAAAACAGACGGAGGTCATACAATGTACAGAATATTAATAGTAGACGATGAGGCGAAAATAAGAGAAGTTCTTGCGGAGTACGCGGAATTCGAGGGTTTTGCTTCCGATCAGGCCGCAGACGGAATGGAAGCGGTCAACAAGTGCAAAAACGAAGACTACGACCTTATCCTTATGGATATAATGATGCCGAAACTCGACGGTTATTCTGCCGTAAAAGAAATAAGAAAATTCAAGGACATCCCTGTTATAATGCTTTCGGCGAGAGGAGAAGAGTACGACAAACTCTTCGGCTTCGAAATCGGCGCGGACGATTACGTGGTGAAGCCTTTCTCGCCAAAGGAAGTCATGGCGAGGGTTAACGCCGTTCTCAAGAGAAACGCTCAGGCAAAATCGCCCAAACAGAACAATTCCGTTCTCAAATTCGAGGGGCTTGAAATCGATATGCTCGGCAGAAACGTTTTCGTGGACGGAGTTAAAGCCGAACTCACGCCGAAAGAATACGAACTTCTGTTTTATATGGTAAATAATAAGGATATAGCCCTTTCGAGAGAAAAACTCCTTTCGGACGTCTGGGGTTATGATTTTTACGGCGACGACAGAACGGTTGACACCCATATCAAAATGCTCAGAAGCAACCTTAAAGAATACAGAAAATTTATCGTTACGTTGAGAGGAATGGGCTATAAATTCGAAGTATGAAAAAGGATTATTTCAGAAAACTGAAATTTAACGTTCTGCTTTATTTCTTGCTTTTCACGGCGATTATCATCGGTTCGCTCTGGTTTTTTCAGATTTTCTTTCTCGAAAATTACTATCAGTCCGAAAAAATGAAAAGTCTTAATAACTTCGGCAACACGCTCTGCAGCGAACCGAGAACAAGCGCAGAATTCGACTCTTCGGTCGCGCAATGCACCGAATCGGGTATCCGTGTTTTCGTCGCGACGAAAATTACCGTCGGAGAATCCGATGACGGCAGCAAAAGATTCGATTTCGTCAGCATTCTCGATATGTCGAGAAATGCCGTTATAAACGACAAATCGCCGGAATACGATTTCGTTAATAAAGCGATCGACAAATATTGTAACGGTGAGAAAACCGGTATTATTACGGACGAAAATAAAACGGCTAACGCGTTTTTCTTCTGCTCGAAATCCGAAGCGAACAGCGACGATACAATCATTCTTACTTGTTCGAGAGAAAAAATCACCGAGGCGATTACCGTTATCAGACGCCAGTTTCTGATAGTTACGATTATAGTCGTCGCGGTGGCTGTTTTCCTTGCGTTTTATTTTTCCGTGCGCCTTTCAAAACCTATCGACGAAATGTCGGATTCGGCAAAAAAATGGGCGCAAGGCGACGCAAACGTAAACTTCAGACCATGCAAGGGCGCGTACACCGAAATAAACGAACTCGGCGAGGCGTTGAACTTCGCTAAAGACGAAATTTCAAAGTCCGGAATGTTGCAGCGCGATTTGCTTGCGAACGTTTCTCACGACCTGAAAACTCCGCTCACCATGATAAGAGCGTACGCCGAAATGATAAGAGATATTTCCGGCGACAACAAGGAAAAACGTGAAAAGCACACGCAGGTTATCATCGACGAATCGGACAGACTTTCCATGCTTGTAAACGATATACTCAACCTTTCCAAACTTCAGTCGTCCGTCGACGAGCCGGACGTTTCGGAAATAAATCTCTCCGAACTTACCGAAAGGGTAATCGGCAGATTTTCCGATTACGTTGAAAAAGAAGGCTACACGATCGAGGATCACATCGCGCCCGATCTGATAACGGTTGTCGACGAGAAAAAAATCGAGCAGGTTATTTACAATCTTCTCGGAAACTCGATAAACTATACGGGCGAAGATAAAACCGTAAAGGTTTTTCTCACGGCGGAAAACGATTATATATTGCTTGAAATCATCGATTCCGGCAAGGGTATTTCGCAGGAAAAAATCGATACGATCTGGGAAAGGTATTACAGATTTTCCGAAACGAACACCCGCCCCGTAAAAGGAACGGGACTCGGACTTTCGATCGTAAAAGCCATTCTCGATTCGCATAAACTTCAATACGGCGTGCGCAGCAAAAAAGATTGCGGAAGCAATTTCTTCGTTAAATTCAAAAGGGTGAAAAACAATGGATAACGATTATCTGAGAGTAAATTCAAAATCGGACGACGCAGAAATCGTTACGAGCGAATTCGACGTAAAAAAAGAGCAGGTAAAGACGGAAGGACCGAAAAAACTCACCGTTATGTCGATTTTGTTCAGCGGGAGAAAAAAACACGGTCAGAACCTCCGTTCCGTACCTTTGCCGACGTTCAAGGGTAGTTTTACGGCTTTTTTGGCTCTTTCTTTTCTGGCGGTTTTTGTTCTTTTCATTGCGATTATAACCAAAACGACAGAGTTGTTTATTTTCGACGCGTTGCTTATCGCGCTTATGATTCCGATTGCGTCGATAACTCTGTTTTCCGACCTGGACACAAGGAAAAACGTTTCCCTGACGGAAATCATCTGCGCTGTGGTTACGGGCGTTTTCGCTTACGTTCTCATTAATTTTATCGATTCGTATATCGTTACGGCGCTTTCCGATTATCAGAGTATCGTTTCGATCGTTTC
Source organism: uncultured Eubacteriales bacterium (assembly GCA_900548285.1). Classification (GTDB taxonomy): domain Bacteria; phylum Bacillota; class Clostridia; order Christensenellales; family Borkfalkiaceae; genus UBA10281. The sequence goes on from URKE01000055.1 coordinate 9,901, forward strand.
GATTGTCTTTTCTGATGTGTTTCTGTTCATCATTTCGTTTTTTTACGTAAAATTGATGAAAAAGGACGACATATTCGCCGCGATACTGATTTGCATCGGCATATATTCGGGTTATCTTGTCGCAAGAACCACGATTAATCTTATAACGTCGCTCTGCGTCAGCGTTACGGTTGTGTCGAGCGATTTCAAAGCCATAGTTTTCGACGGCAAGTCGAACGAATTCGGCAGAGCGGCAAATTCGTTCGTGAAAAATATTTTGTCGGACGGAATTTATTTTCCGTTCCTTTCGGTGTGCTGGGCAACAATCTGCGCGGGAGTTATCGGTTTAACCGCCCTTCCGTTCAGAGAAGTAAGAGAGCATAAAGTAACTTACACCCTCTTTTTGCTTATTCAGATTATTCTGCACGTCGTTTCGTCTTTCACGTCGACGTTGCGGTTTTACAACGTACTCATTTCGTCGCTGTGCTTTATCGTTTCGCTTTTCTGCGCCGTAAGAATGTTGAATTTCTCGCTTTCCAAGTCGACTTTATCTAAACAGACGGAGGTTGATATCGATGTATCCCGATAATTTGTTCTGGAACGTAAATTTATATAATATATGCCTTACGATAGGTTTGCTTTGCGTAATCTTCGTTCTCGATAAATATCTCGAGAAAAGAAAAGTGCCTGCCAAAGTCGAGAATTTTTATCTCATCGTCGGCGTTTTAACGATAGGTTTGGGTATTCTCAGCGCAAATCTCTTTCAATCGGTTTATCATTATATCGAAACGGGAGTTTTCACTTTTGACGCGGGAATGACTTTTTACGGCGGGCTTATAGGCGGGATAATCGTTTTCTTTATCGGTTTTTTCGTATTCGGAAAGATTATTTTCAAAGAAAAAGAACATATCAGATACTTTTCGGACTTGGCGGCTGTCGCGCCGTGCTGTATAACCATAGGTCACGCTTTCGGCAGACTCGGTTGTCTGTTTGCGGGATGTTGTTACGGAAAGGAGATGCACGGCTTTCCGGGGCTTAAAATGACCGTATGGCAGAACGGAATGAAAGTGACCGGGTACTTTTTGCCGACTCAACTTTACGAATCGATTTTCCTTTTTGTCCTTTTTGCGGTAACGAGCGTACTGTATTTCAAGAAAATCGACTGGACGTTCGTTGTTTATCTGGTCGGATACGGAATATGGAGATTTTTCATCGAATATCTCAGAATCGACGACAGAGGAGTTCTTATTCCGGGGCTTACGCCTTCGCAATGGATATCGCTCGGTCTGATAGCCGCCGGTCTTGTTATAGCCGGTTTTAAGATTTATAAGATAATAAGTCTTAAAAAGCGTAAAGAATAATTGAAACATCAGAATCCTGCGACGATTTTCGCTCGTCGCAGGATTTTAAAAAAAGTGAAAATCAAATGTAAAACGCTTGCTAAAAAAAAATAAATGTTGTATAATATCAAACGTTGCGAATATAGCGAGGTGTAGCGCAGTTTGGTAGCGCGCTTGGTTCGGGACCAAGAGGTCGTGGGTTCAAGTCCCGTCACCTCGACCATGGTAAAAGAGGTGGAACGTCGGTTCAACCTCTTTTGCTTTATCATGCCAGCCAAGAACAAAACGAACCGTGGTCTGACGGCGAGTTTTTGACTAATACATCGTTACGCTCGCG
>URKE01000056.1 GCA_900548285.1 uncultured Eubacteriales bacterium
GAGAATTCGACAAAAAGCACGGAAATTGCGGCGTTTTGGCAAGGTTCGTTTTATTCTTGTCTGGCATCGGTCAAGAATAAAACGAACCGTGGTCTGACGAACCCTACCGATATTATAATATATAATAAGAAAAGGGAAAACAGCGTCGGCTCACACCTTCGCGGTTCTCCCTTAATTTCGTTTTGCATTGTTCCGCGCCCGTCGCTGAAACAGGACGCTTTTAAACGAACGCTTTAAGAAGTCGATTACGCTTCGGGCTTATCGTTTCCCTCGTCCTTCTTCTCGCTCTTGTCCTTCTTCTTGAATTTAGCAAAGAAGTTGGGTTTTGCAGCCTTTTCGGGAGCGTTTGCCGCTTCGGCTTCTCTTTCCGCTCTTCTCTGAAGTTCGACAACCGGAACGTAAGCGGGCTGACCCTCGCCTTTAAGAATGGTAAGTTCGGTTTCTTTATCGAAGAGGTGGCTGTGCATAATGTCGATAGCGAGTTCTATAACCTGATCTCTCTCGGTCTTGGATCTCGAATCAACCTTAGCGGTCAACTGCGTGCCTGCGTCTACAAGGCTCTTCACGCTGTCGTCCGAATTAGTAGCGTCGTTAGCGAATACGCAGTAAAGCAAAGTTTCCGCGCCGAGTTTTTCGACAACGTCGACCTTGACGTCGATAACGGTTTCCTTGCTGTTGGATATGAAGTTTTCTTCATCGTGGAAATCTTCCGGACGAACGCCGAATACAACGGGCTTGCCGGTGTTGATATACTTGGCGGGTTCTTCGATCGTGTCGGACTTAGCCTTGGGAAGAGCAACTTTGTTGCCTGAGAATTCCACGTAAACGGTCTTTCCGTCGGAAGTAAGAACGGCGTCGAAGAAGTTCATCTGCGGAGTGCCGATGAAACCTGCAACGAAAAGATTTGCCGGATAATCGTAGAGTTTCTGCGGAGCGTCAACCTGCTGAATATATCCGTCTTTCATAACGACTATTCTCGTTCCCATCGTCATTGCTTCAACCTGATCGTGTGTAACGTAAATGAAGGTCGTTGCAAGTCTGTGGTGAATTTTGGTTATTTCGGTTCTCATCTGGGCGCGGAGTTTCGCGTCGAGGTTGGAAAGGGGTTCGTCGAGAAGGAATACCTTCGGTTCACGGACGATTGCTCTTCCGAGCGCAACCCTTTGTCTTTGACCGCCGGAAAGAGCCTTGGGCTTTCTCTGGAGATAACTCTCAAGACCGAGAATTCTCGCCGCGCCTCTGACCTTTTCGTCGATTTCTTCCTTCGGCTTTTTACGGAGTTTAAGACCGAACGCCATATTGTCGTACACAGTCATATGCGGATAAAGAGCATAGTTCTGGAAAACCATCGCTATATCTCTGTCCTTGGGTTGAACGTTGTTCATAAGTTTACCGTCGATGTAAAGTTCGCCGTCGGAAATCTCTTCAAGACCGGCTATCATACGGAGCGTGGTCGATTTTCCGCAGCCGGAAGGACCTACGAACACGATGAATTCCTTATCTTCGATGTCCAGACTGAAATCCGTTACGGCAACGACGCCCGAGGGATAAACTTTGTAAATGTCTTTCAGATTAAGACTTGCCATTTTTTCCTCCTGAATCTTTCGGTTTTAACCGTTTCTATAATTTATTATATCTTATTTCACAATATTCTACAATAGCATTTATCACAAATTTTGCCCCGCTCTTTTCGGCATTTTTGTACATTGTGACGAAAAACCCTTGTCTTTTTATATAATTGTTGATATAATATTTAAAAAACACTCGCTTCGGAGTCTTTATGGACATAAACAAACTTGCGCCCGTCGGCGCGATCGAAAAAAAACATCTGCTTTCTCTTTCCAATTACACGGAAGAGGAAATTTACGAAATTCTGCTCAAAGCCAAAGAAATTTCGCTTAAACTTACCGTCGGCGAAAAGATTCCGCATCTCAAAAACAGATACGCTCTTCTCATAACCAAACGCTCGTTTTCACGCTCGCGCGTCGCGTTCGAAGTGGCGGTTTCCACCCTTCAGGGGTCGGCGATAGTTTCCACCCTTCACGGAAGCGAACTCGAAAATCTCATCAACGACAAACTTTCGCTCGAAGCCCTCGCAGGGTACGGAATGGACGCCATCGTCGTGCAGACTTCCGAACTCAACGACGCCGAACTCATCGAAAAGTCGGTCAATATCCCCATAATCAATGCGAATCCGAAATGCGGCCCGTGCGAGGCTCTCGCCGCGCTTTACACCGTGTGGCAGGAAAAAGGCAGACTTTCCGGTTTGAAAATTACCTTTGTGGGCGACAGCTCCGCGTTTGCCGATTCCTTTGTTTACGGATTCGTAAACTGCGGCTTCGACGTGACTTTCGTCTGCCCCGAAGAACTTACCCCGCCCGAAAACGTTTACGATTATTGCAGACAGTTCGGCGACGTGAAAATTTCTTCGGACGTTACCGACGGCATAAAGAACGCCGACGTGATTTTTGTTTCCGACGACGGTTTATCGCCCGATTTCGATATCGATGCCGACACGCTCGCGGCTTACGCGCCGAACGCTACGGTGCTGCACACTCTCCCCGTTTCTCCCGACGGAAATCTCAAAGCCGACGTAACCTCGTCGCCGAATTTCGCGGGGCTGAAAGAGGCGAGCAATCTTCCGCTTATAGAGATGGCTGTTTTGTCGCTTCTCGTGGGAAAAACCGCGCTATAAATCGATTAATCGCGTATTTTTAAAAGCAACGCCCGATCCGAGGCGTTGCTTTCCTTTTTGTTTTGTCGGTTATTTATTCTGAAATATCAACCGCAGACAGGGACAATAAATTCTGCATATCGACGATTTTTCCGCCATAGAAAATCAGTTTTCGTCCCACCCGGTCGATCTTTTTAACGTTACCGATATATTCTTCGACGCGCCCGCCCGGCTTAACTTTGTCGCGGACGAAATACGCGACGGCAATCGCAAACCCTTCATTGTCCGCGCCGTCGGCTTTATTTTCCTCGATTCGTCTTTCAATCCCGCGTAAAACCTCGTCGATTTGTTCAATATCGCCGTCGCCGAGTTCGATTTCATCGGAAGTTTTTCTGTTGCTCTCCCTGATCTCCTCGCCGAACTTCGTCAGCGCGGCGAACGGCGCGAACTGGGCGGCGCGGTCGTTCATCGTCATTTTCGGCCGACGCGATTCGGGGCGGCTTAAACCGATTATGTCGTCGTATTTTCCCGTCACGCCTTATGCCCTCCGATCTGATCGTTTCTTTGTTTTCCGGTCGCTCCGGACTCGTAATTCATTCCTTTCAAAACGGCGTTTTTGCCGTATTTTTTTCTTATTTCGAGAACGGCTTCCTGCCGTTTTCTTTCTTTTTTCATCTCTTCGCTGCGGGTTTCCGTCTTTTTCTCGTCGTCGAAAAAAGACATTTGCGAAACGGACGTCTCTTCTGCCGCCCGACGTTCGTCGAGCGTATGCGAAGCGCACAGATTGAGCCTTCTCACGAGCAATTTTTCATCCGCTATGCGAACGAAAAGCCTGTCGAACTGCTCCACGAGAATCTTCGTCGAGGACGTGAATCCGTCAAGATTCTGCGATCCGTGAGCCTCCTTAGGCAATTTTCTGCCGTAACGGTCGATTTTAATTTCCCCGACGTATTCTCCCGCGCCGCCGCCACCGCTTAAATTTTCCACGTCGTAACCGACGTTTAAGACAATCTGATCGGTGACGAGCCTTTTTTCGACCAAATCCATAGACAGAAAATCCGCCATCTCTTTGACGATGAGCCGAGCCTTTTCAAAGGTATAAGGCTCTTGCAGAACCTGCCCCGAGGACAGACTGCTGCTCTCGGGTTTGTACGCCTTTACGTCCTTGACGGCGCACGGTTCGACGCCCCAGGCGTGATCGATGAGAAGTTCGGCGTTGATGCCGAAAAGTTTGAAAAGCAACTCCTCGTTATAATAATCGGACGGTTTGCCGAGCGAACACCGCGCGATATCGCCCATGGTGCGAATCCCCTGCCCGGCGAGTTTTTTCGCATATCCCGGACCTACCCGCCAGAAATCGGTTATCGGCTTGTGTTCCCAAAGTTTTTCGCGATAAGTTTTTTCGTCGAGTTCGGCTATTCTCACGCCGTTTTCGTCCGCTTTAATCTTCTTTGCCTCAACGTCCATCGCAATTTTCGCGAGGTATAAATTCGTTCCTATCCCCGCCGTGGCGGTTATGCCCGTTTCGCCGAGAATATCCTTAATCATAGTCATCACGAGTTCGCGGGCGGTTTGTTTGTAAATTTTCACGTAATCGGTTAGATCGATGAAAACTTCGTCTATCGAATAGACGATAACGTCGTCCTCCGAAACGTACTTTTTGTATATCTCGTAAATTTTGCGGCTCGTTTGTACATACTTCGCCATTCTCGGCTGAGCGATAATGAAACCGACTTCTTTCGCCGGATCGTTTTTCAGTTCTTCGTCCACGAAAGACTTGCCGTTAAACTTCCCGCCGGGCGCGTTTTTGAGCCGCTCTCTGTTCACTTCGCGGACGCGCTGAACGACTTCGAAAAGCCGCGCTCTGCCCGAAATGCCGTAAGATTTGAGCGACGGCGAAACGGCAAGACATATCGTTTTTTCCGTCCTCGACTTATCCGCGACGACGAGATTTACGCCGAGCGGATCGAGTTTTCTCTCCACGCATTCAACCGAAGCGAAAAACGATTTAAGATCGATCGCGGCGTATATTCTGTTTTTATTTTCCGCCATATCAACCTCTCTTTACGCGTAATCACCCCAAATGTCGCCATATAGGTCGATTATCGGGCAGTTTTCGATTTAATCAAAAAATCGCTTTTTCTATAACGCCGCCGCCGAGACACTTCTCGTCGTCGTATAAAACGCAGAACTGCCCTTCCGTTATCGCGCGCTGCTTTTCGTCGAAATCGACGAATATTTTATCTCTTCCGATACGGACGGTAACGCCCTGTTCTTCCTGGCGATAACGGAATTTCGCCTTGCACTTAAACTCTTTTTGCGCGGGCGCGGACGGAATCCAGTTGCAGGAATTCATATAAAGCCCTTTGGAATAAAGTCTGTCCTCCGCTCCGTGAGCGACGTATAAAACGTTGTTTTTTAAATCCTTTTCGACGACGAACCATCTGCCCGCGTCGCCCGCCTGACCGCCTATGTCAAGACCTCTGCGCTGACCTATCGTGTAATACATAAGCCCGCAATGCTCGCCGAGCGTTCTGCCGTCGTAGGTTTTTATCTCGCCCTTCTTCGCCGGAATGTAGTTCATAAGAAACTTTCTGAAATTACGCTCCCCGATGAAACATATGCCCGTGCTGTCTTTTTTTTCGGCAGTGGCAAGTCCGTTTTCTTCGGCGATGCGTCTCACCTCGGGCTTGGGAAGATTCTGAAGAGGAAACAGAACGTCCGACAACTGACTTTGCGAAAGTTGATTCAGAAAGTACGTCTGGTCCTTGTTCTGATCTTTCGCTTTGAGCAGATAATGTATCCCGTTTTCGTGGCGTATTCCGCAATAATGCCCCGTCGCTATATAGTCTGCGCCGAGTTGCATGGCGTATTCCTTGAACGGACCGAATTTTATTTCGCGATTACACAAAACGTCGGGGTTGGGGGTTCTGCCGCGTTTATATTCGTCGAGGAAATAGGAAAAAACCCTGTCCATATATTCCTTTGCGAAGTTCACTCCGTAATAAGGAATATCGAGTTTTGCGCAAACTCTCCTGACGTCCGCGTAATCGTCGTCCGCCGTGCAACAACCGTCCGCGTCGTCGCCTTCCCAGTTTTTCATAAATAAACCCACAACGTTATAACCCTGCTCTTTTAAAAGCAAGGCTGCTACGGAACTATCCACACCGCCGCTCATACCGACGACAACCGTTTTTGCCATATTTTTCTCCGATGCCGACCGAAAACACGCCGTGTTTTCAGTCCCGATTTTTTTATCGGATCCGACGCGCGATTCGCCTTTTTTGCAAAGACCGCGCCCGCCGATCAGTAAAATTATTATATCACTTGACACCCGACAAGTCAATTAAACAAATTCTCTTATTTCCGATCTCTTTTCCCGATGAAGCGCGCGGCTGTCGCGCGGTTTTCGTTTGCATGACAAAACCCGACTACGGAAGAAGTCGGGCTTTGTTTGTAATTTGCGTATTTATCGGCTTATAGCCGTGTATTATATGATTTTATCGTTTATCACGGCGGTTATTTTGCCGTTGTTTATCACCACGTAAGCAAAACTTTTCTGCGGCGAATACTCGTATAAACAACCGGGATTGACAAGCGTTATTCCGTTCTTCTCGTAAATTTCGGCAACGTGAGTATGCCCGTAAAATACGAGCGTCGCGCCCACCTCCTCGGCTCTTCCGATCAACTTTTCTCTGCTCTGTTTAACGCCGTACAAGTGACCGTGCGTGGCGAGAATTTTAACGCCTTCGATCTCGACGATTTTCTCCGCTCCCGCCTCGCCGCTTATGTAATCGCAGTTTCCGTAAACCTGAAACGCCTTGTCCTTAAGGGCGTACGCGTAATCGACGAAGTCGTCGTAAAAATCTCCGAGATGAAACACGTAATCGCTTTCCAGAATAATATCGGAAATTTTTCCTATCGCTTTTTTGTTTCCGTGAGTGTCGGATAAAACAACAATAGTCTTCATAAATGGTTCAATAAGTCGATTAACGCACGTTTTCTGTGACTAATCGAGTTCTTCTCCCCGCTCGTTGCCACACCGAAAGATTTGCCGAGATCGTCCGAAATAAAGAGCGTATCATAGCCGAAACCGTTCGTCCCCTCTTCTTTCAAAGCGATTTTTCCGTGAGTTTCGCCAAGCCCTTTTATTACCTCTCCGTCCGTTTTATAAAGCGCGACGGCGCAAACGAATTTCGCGCTTCTGTCGTCTTTATCTGCAAGTTCTTTAAGGAGTTTCGCTCTGTTCGCGGCGTCGTTGCCATGCTCTCCGCTATACCTTGCCGAATAAATACCCGGAGCGCCGCCGAGCGCGTCTACGCAAAGTCCGCTGTCGTCAGCCAAAGCGTCCGCGCCGAGCGCGAGTGAAACGGCTTTCGCCTTGATAACGGCGTTCTCGAAGAACGTCGAGCCGTTTTCCTCTATATCTTCGCAAAAGCCCGCCTCGCTCATCGGCACCACCTGGTATTTGTCTTTGAGAATATCTTTTATTTCTTTTATTTTGCCGGCATTGTTCGATGCCACGATAAGTTTCTTCATTTTCGGTTTTTTGTTGTGTTATAAAATATTTTTATGCCGCGGCGCGTTCCGCGCCGCGGCATATCCGTAATTACATAGAATAATTCTTGAAATAGTTCTGAATAAGAATAAACGGAGTACCCTTGTCGCCGCTGCCGCTCGTTAAATCCGAAAGGCTCGCGAGAAGGTCTGTTATTCTTCTCGGAGTCGTCCCCTGGCTCTTCATATTGTTCGTCAGGTCGCTCTCCTTGTGCTTTATCATATCTTTCATCGCCTCGATCGCCGCTTCGCCGTTTAAGGAAGCAAGGTCGTTATCGGCAAGATATTTAAGTTTGATTTCGTTCGGCTTTCCGTTAAGTCCGCTCGTGAACGCGGGCGAGCAAACAGGGTCGGCAAGTTCCCAGATACCGCCGACGGGATCCTTGAACGCTCCGTCGCCGTAAACCATACACTCCACGTGCTTGCCTGTACGCTTTTTCATTTCCGCCTGAAGCGCGTCCACAAAAGCCTGCCCGTCCCTCGGGAAAAGTTTGACGCTGTTTTCGGTCGCGAGGTTGCTGCCAAGCACGCCGTAATCCGCGTTATAACCGCTTCCGTCAACGGGCGCGGTCAGAATTTCGTCAAGGCTGACGACTTTTTCCGCTCCCGAGCGAAGCAATCTCTCTTTGGTACGTTTTCTCGTGTGAATGTCGGCGTTGATAACGTATTTGGTGTGTTTGAGAATTTCACACGGGTCGTTCGCAAGAATGACTTTGCAATTACCCGTTTTTTCATAATAATCGATATAATCCACACCGGTGAAAATATGTTTTACGTCGCCGAAAGTCTTTCTGAATTCCTCGGCGGTGAAAACGTCGGAATAAGGATTGACGCCTTTTTCGTAAATCTGCTCGGGAGTTACGAAACTGTTCCCCACCTCGTCGGAAGGGTAAGAAAGTTGAACGATGAGTTTTTTAACTCCCTTGGAAATTCCTTTAAGAATCATAGAAAAACGATTTCTCGAGAAAATCGGAAGAACAAGCCCCACGGTGTGATCGCCGAATTTTTCCGATACGTCTTTTGCAATCTGATCTACCGTGGCGTAGTTTCCCTGCGCCCTCGCCAGAACCGCCTCCGTAACCGCGATGACGTCCTTATCCTGAATTTCGAAGCCGCCCTGCTTTGCCGCTTCCGTAACGCAATCCGCGGTTATTTTCACGAGGTCGTCGCCGTGTCTGATGATCGGCGCTCTCACGCCTCTCGATATTGTTCCCTGGTAATCCATATGTGTTTTCTCCTTTTTGTTTGTCGTATTTTGTGATTCGCGATGCTCGCTTTTTTAAATCGCAATGTCTTTTTTTAAATCGCGATGCTCGCTTTTTTAAATTGCGATGCTCGCCCGCGTTTCGTTTGATAAATTAATCGAGTGGAACGAAAAACTGCGGCATATGAAACGTTCCGCAAAGCGTGGGATTGAGCGCGAGAAGATTTTTTTCCGGCACTCCGCCTTCCGTTTCAATCCTGTAAGCGTTAAAAACAATCTCGCCGAAGCCGTTATAACCGAGCGCGGCGAACGGAATTTTTATCTCCGCTATGTAACCGCCGTCGCGGGGCGTAACCTTCGCTTGAAGCGATTTCGTGTCAAGCAACTTCGCGTGGAGTCCGTTCTCGTTGCGGATATCCGCAAAAAAGACCGTTCCGTTGGGCGCGACTTCTATTTCGAAATACTTCCGCCTGTCACCGCAGACGCAGATGAAAATTTCTGCGACGTCGCCCCTGTAAATCGGCTCGTTGTCTTTGTCGTAAGCGGAAAAAAGTTGCGAATTTTCGCAATCGAAATTAAAATACAGACCGCCGTCGTATCTGCCGTAATCGAGAACGGTTTTAAACGGCGTTTCTTCGCCCGTGTAATTGTTTTTCAAGCACGCTTTCATATTTTAATTATATAGTTTTTGCGTACGAAAGTCAATCGAATACGGGCGAAAGTCAATCGAAATGCAGATCGAAATGCCGCCCGAATAAGTTTATACTCTTAAAACGTTGATTTTTGGCGAAACTGCGGGTATAATAAAAACATACAGGACGGTAAAAATATGCAGGACGACATTTTCAAAAACAGCCGGACGCTCAGACGAACGATCTCGGTTCATTCGATTTTCGGTTTCGGGTTTTTTCAGGTTTCCAAAAATCAGCAAAGCCGAATCAAATATCCTGCGTTCTGCCTTGTGTTTTGCGACAAGGGCAGAATCAAAGCCGTAGCGGCGGGCAAAGAAACGGAGATAACGGAAGGAAACTGTATTTTCTTCACGCCGGACACCGAGTTTACGCTCATCGAAAAAGGCGACGGCTCGCGCGTGTTTTACGCAGTGTTCACCGTCAAAGAAAATTCAATTTCCGTTTTTTGCGGCAAGCCTGCCGGGGTTTCGAGTTTTTCAAAGGCTCTTCTTTTAAGGCTTAACAAACTCGCGCCCGAATACTTCGCTCAGAAAGGCATTTATTCCTTATCGCAACTCCCGGAAGTTAATCCGGATGCGGGGATTTTCACCGAACAAAGTATAAGGTTGTTGCTTGAACTTTTCATCATCGAGTGCATAAAACCCGCCTATAAGTCGATTATCGCTGACGCAAGCGATAACGACACCGCCACCGAAGCGCAGAAAATCACAGCGGAAATTTACGAGTTTTTAACTGCTAAGGTTCACGAGAGAATCACGCTCGCAGACGTATCGGACGCGCTTTTCTTTTCGGAATCGTACCTCAAAAAAGCGTTCAGAAAAGAAACGGGAAAAACGATAATGGAGGCGTTTACCGAACTGAAAACAGAAGAAGCGAAAAAACTTATCGCGCTCGGGATTCCCTTCAACGAAGTCGCGGAAAGGTTATCGTTTTGCAGTAAGAATTATTTTTCAAAAGTTTTTAAGGACGTTGCGGGGGTAACACCCTCGGAATATAAAAAGTCTTTATAACGTTAAAACTACGCCATTAAAACTAAGCCGCCCCCGCAAACCAAAAGAGTTTGCGGGGGCGGCGGCATAATTCCGAGTAAATATAAATTTTTACTATTTCGGGTTTAAAACAAAACCTTTATATCATAATAGAATAATAAGTTGCGGCGCAACCTACGGCGGCTATCGCTATTATATAGGATATTATCGAAAAAACAATACCGACTATAAATCCGATAAGCGCGCCCTTTCCTGCGGATTTAGCGCGAAGCGGTCTTTCGCTTTTCCATACGAGATACAAAATTAACCCGATAATCGGAAAAAGAAATCCCAGAACGGCAAAACCCGTACTCGGAGCGTCGTCAGGCGCCGTCGCGTTCTTAACAGGAACGCCACATTTAGGACAAGCCGATGAAAATTCGTTATAAGTTTGTGGGAAACGGACCGATGCGAACCGACCTTGGGAAAATTAATCGCGTTGTCGAAGTTTTTCGGGGTTTCGATTGATTACCTCGCGGGGCTTGAAAACGACTGAACGAATATTGCGACCGATATCGACGAACGGAATCTCTATAGATTTTTCGGCAAAACAAAACCGCCCGAAACCGCGGACTTGAAAAATCCGCAGTTCCGGACGGGCGCTTCCGATAAAAACATCTCTATAAATTTTTCCCGGACAAAATTTACCTGTCAAGATTTTCGACGACCAACTTGTCGAATTCAACGTGTTCGACGAAATCGGACGGCAGAAAATTGACGTGGTTATACTTTGCGAAATTCATTATGTGATTGCGGATAATGAGCGGCGTGGCAACGTCGAGCGCGTAACACCCCTCGGTTATGTATTCCCCGAAATCGGCATAAGTGAATTTTTCGTCGTGAGAAGTTGTCGTCTGGGCGACTATTTTATTATCCCTGATAATTTTGAACCACAGTTTTACCATACCGTCATTGTAGCACATTTCCGAAAAAAACACAATGTTTTAGCGGTAGGCATTGCATTCCTTATCACTAATTACCGAAAAGGTGTCTCTTTCACCATTTTCCGCGACCGCTCGGGCGCAGTACGCCAAGTACAGCAACCCTCACGCTCGCAAAAAATCATCAAAAAATACGCTCTTTTCGGTGCGAAGCATTTTTGCGGTTGAGAAACCGACCGCATCGCGGCTCGTTTAGGCAAGGCAAACGCCCGAAGTTGTACTTGCCGTACTACGAGC
>URKE01000057.1 GCA_900548285.1 uncultured Eubacteriales bacterium
ATTTTTCTCCCGACGGGGTTTTCTATTGTTTCTATTCCGATTTTATTCTGATTTTATATCTTCGTCTTTATTTGCAAGCTTGCAAAGAATGTCATACAATTCTTCTATTTCTTTTATCCGATATACGCAAATTCTGCCCGACGGCGCGGCGATTATAATCGACTTAAATAAACCCCTCTTCACAAAGCAAAGCTTTTCTATCGGTATATTTGCAGCTCGTAAAACTTTATCATCACCGATTGTTTGCTCAAATACTACCCCTTTGTCCGTTACCGTTATTTTACCATAGTTATTACCGACCACAATGGATACAACTCCGAGAATAGGCAGAAGCAATAATGCGATAATCCCGGGATTGTAACTAATATATGCAATGTTTACACAAAACTCTATGAGCGACATAACGGTAAAAAGTACCATTGCTATATTCGCAAAAAGTCTCTGCTTCACGAAAGATAATATCCCGAAGAAAATTATGCATATTAAATTTACTATTGCCAATGCTTTGAAAAGACCTTGATTTGCCTCTAAAATTACCGCAACAATACAACCGACAAACTCTAATACCCACAACAAAGTAAGTACTTTCACATTGCTTTTTGTTTCAACTTCGATTAACTTTTTCATACGTTTTCTCCTTTTTCTTAATCTTATCACACCATTTGGTGTAATGTCAAGTATTTAACACCGTTTGGTGTAAAATGTTTCCGGAGAGATAAAATATGTATGTTGAAAAATTCGCCGAAAGGCTTAAAGAACTCATAAACGAAGAAAGCATTTCGTCGGTAGCGAAAAAAATCGGAATAAATCAACAAACGCTTTCAAGATATATACACTGTCAAAGAGAAATAGGCATTGAAAACCTCTGCAAAATCGCAAACTATTTCAATGAGGATTTAGATTATCTCACGGGAAGAAAAGACTATTAAACTTTAAAAACTATTAAACTTTATTTAAAACGGCGGATAATGCGAAGTTTTTCGCAATATCCGCCGTTTTTGATTTTTTCTGATTATCCGATTTATATAACAGTAATTTTTGTTAAAACAATCAGTCCTTTTTAACTTCGATGTAAAGTTCGTCGAGTTGTTTCTGCTCCACAGGCGCGGGCGCGCTACTCATAAGGCACGAAGCCGTCTGAACCTTCGGGAAGGCGATAACGTCCCTTATCGAATCGTCCTTCGATAAAAGCATCGTAAGACGGTCTAAGCCGAAAGCAAGTCCGCCGTGCGGGGGCGCGCCGTAATTGAACGCGTCAACGAAGAAACCGAATTTCTTTTCGATATCTTCCTCGGAGAAGCCTAAGATATTAAACATTTTCTTCTGAATATCTCTCGAATGAATACGGATAGAACCGCCGCCCGATTCCTGACCGTTGATGACAAGGTCGTACGCTTTCGCTCTTGCCTTGGACGGATCTGTTTCGCAAAGTTCGAGATCTTCGTTCATGGGCGCGGTGAACGGATGGTGAACCGCCATATAACGATTCTCCTCCTCCGACCATTCGAACATCGGGAATTCGGTTATCCATAAAATATCGTAAACGTCCTTGTCGATAAGTCCGTGTTTGTCCGCAATCATAAGACGGATTCCGCCGAGCGTGTTGAACACCACGTAATCTTTATCCGCCGCAAAGAATAAAACGTCGCCCTCTTCAAAGTTCATTCTCGCCTTTATGTTTTCGATATCCGTCGGCGTGACGAATTTGGCGAACGACGATTTGATTTCGCCGCCCTTTGCCCAGGTCATCCAGCAAAGTCCTTTCGCTCCGAGCGTTTTCGCGTACTCCACGGTGGCGTCGAGTTCTTTTCTCGAGAACTTATCCGCCAAGCCTTTGGCGTTGATCGCTCTCACGCTTCCTCTGATAGGTCCGATTTCGATTTTAAGCGCGTCGGCGAAAACCTTGAATTCGGAATTTGCGAACAAGTCCGAACAGTTCACGATTTTTAAGCCGAATCTCGTATCGGGCTTGTCCGAACCGTAGTTTTCCATCGCGTCGCGATAAGTCATCGTTCTGAAATGCCTGTCGCCGAGATCCATTCCTATCGCGCTTTTGAAGATATTTTTGATAAGCCCTTCGATCGGGTACATAACGTCCTCGACCTCTTCGACGAAACTCATCTCGACGTCTATCTGAGTAAACTCCGGCTGACGGTTGGCTCTCAGGTCCTCGTCGCGGAAGCATTTGGTTATCTGATAATATCTGTCGAAACCCGCGATCATAAGAAGTTGCTTATAAAGTTGCGGCGACTGCGGCAACGCGTAGAAACAACCCTCGTGAACTCTGGACGGAACGAGATAATCTCTCGCGCCCTCGGGCGTGGACCTGCCGAGCATAGGCGTTTCCACTTCGACGAAACCGTTCTCGTCAAAAAATCTTCTCGCCGCTTTCGTGATTTCGTTTCTCAAAAACAGGTTCTTCTGGAGCGACGGTCTTCTCAGGTCGAGATATCTGTATTTTAAACGAAGAGTTTCGTTTACGTTTGAATCGTCGAGAATTTCAAAAGGCGTGGTATCGGCTTCGGAAAGAATTTTCAGTTCGTCGGCAAGAATTTCGATCTCGCCGGTAGCGATTTTATTCGTTTTACTTTCTCTTTCTCTGACCTTACCCTTAACGGCAAGCACGTATTCCGAGTGGATATTCTGCGCTTTTTCAAAGACTTTTTCGTCCGTAGTATCATCGAAAACAACCTGAACAAGTCCCGTTTTATCGCGAAGGTCGACAAAAATAAGCGAACCGAGATTTCTTCTTCTCTGCGTCCAGCCCATCACCGTAACTTCTTTGCCGACGTCCGAACTTCTCAAAGTTCCGCACATCGAGTTACGTCTTAAATTACCCATAAATTCTGACATAAGTATTCTCCGTTTCACGGCTCCGCTTTTCAGGCACAAATGATTGCGGAACCTATACGGATATTTTAACCTCTTAACCCCGAAAAGTCAACGAATATAAACGCGTTGAGTATTATATTTCTTGTTTTATTTTCCCGTCCCGGTTGATATAAACTCTTTCGTAACGTTTTACGCCCGTCAATATTTCGTAAGAAATCGTTCCGCACGCGTCGGCCATATCCTCGGCGGTAAGAATTTCGTCGCCCTGCCTGCCGAAGAACACAACCTCGTCGCCCGCCTTGACGTTTTTATCCGCGAGCGCGAAACAAAAATCCATGCAGATATTGCCGACGATTTTTCTTTTTTTGCCGCCGATAAGAACGTTGCCGCCCGTGAAAGACCGCGGCACGCCGTCGCCATATCCCGCGGAAACCGTCGCAACGTAACAATCTTCAGCCGCCTCGAATCGCCCGCCGTAACCCACCGTTTCACCTTTTTTGATTTTTGCAACTCTCGCAACGTAACTTTTCAGCGACATCACGGGTTTCAGTTTGACGGCCGCGTGTTTCGGCATTTTTGTCGCTCCCTGCGGTTTTTGCTCTCCGTAGCCGTAAAGCCCTATGCCGATCCTTACCATATCGAGAACGTAATTCTTATCGAAAAATCCTTCCGTCGCGGCAATATGTCTTACGGCGTTTTGCGGAACGAGTTTTGCGACCTTGCAAAAAGCGGCGAACTGCTTGCCTGTTTTTTCCTTATCCGAACAATCGAAAAAATGCGAATAAACGCCTTTTATCGACAAGTTTTTACAAGACAACACGCCGTTAATCAACCTATAGGCGGGTTTTTCGCCTTTAATGCCCATTCGGTTCATCCCCGTGTCCGCGCATATATGAACGTATGCGCATACGCCCGTCCGTTCACTTATAGCGGCGAGCATACGGACGTCCGACTCGGACGAAACGCTGATTTCGATACCTTTAAGCATACACCTCGTCGCCTCGCTCTCGCTCAATGCGGCAAGGCATAAAATCGGCTTTTTTGTCAGTTCTCTGACTTCCTCCGCCTCCTCCGCGCTCGCCGTAACGAAATAATCAACCTTTTCTCTTATCGCTTTCACCACCCCGACCGCGCCGTGCCCGTAAGCGTCGGCTTTCACCACGGCGGCAAGACGCGCGCCGCGCGGCAGATTTTTTTTGAAACAATTAAGGTTGTCGTTCAGGTTTTTCAGATTAATTTCTATTATTCCGCGCAAATCCGTATCCTTTATCCCTTTACTTTTTAAAGAGAATGAATTATAATAATATATATTTATTGTCGCGGAGAAAAATTATGAACTTACCTGTTGAATTTCTCGATAAATCTAAAACCGCGTTTCACGCCTGCGCGAACGCTGCCGGACTTCTGAAAGAAAACGGCTTTGAAGAACTTAAAGAAAATCTTAAATGGAACGTTAAAAAAGGCGGAAAATATTTCGTCACGAGAAACGGCTCGTCCCTCATCGCTTTTAAAATCGGCGGCGAGGATTCTTTCAATATAGTCGCGTCACATTCCGATTCGCCCTGTTTCAAAATAAAAGCGAATCCCGAAATCAAGAGCGACAATTATGAAAAACTCAACGTGGAAAGATACGGCGGAGGCATCTTTTACAGTTGGCTCGATTCGCCCTTGGCAATTGCCGGAAGAGTTATAATTTCGCGCGATAACGAACTTATAGCCAAACTTTTCGCTTCCGATCACAACTTTGTCATCCCGTCCGTAGCCATTCATTTCAACCGCGCCGTGAACGACGGAATCAAGTTGAATCCGCAAACCGATATGTTACCCGTTGCGGATATTCTGAGCGGCAACGCTGCGGGGAAAAACCTCGCCGAAGAACTTAAAAAGGTTGCCGACGGTGGTAAAATCGTCGATTACGATTTGTATCTTGTTTCCGCGACCAAACCTTTTTTCGCAGGCTTTTGCGACGAACTGCTTTGCAGCCCGAGGATAGACAACCTGACGAGCGCGGTTTCTTCGCTCGAAGCGTTAATCGCCGCAAGCCCGAAGGAAATCGCCGTTTGCTATATCGCCGACAACGAAGAAGTCGGCAGCGGAACGAAGCAGGGCGCGGCGTCGAAATTTATGCGCGACGTTTTAAAGCGCATCGCGAAATGCCTCGGAAAAGACAATGAATTCGACGAAATGCTCGCGAACTCCTTTATCGTTTCCGATGACAACGCGCACGCCGTTCACCCGAATCACCCCGAATTTTCCGACCCGACGAACAGAGTGAAACTCGGCGCAGGCATAGTTATCAAGCACCACGCCAACCAGAATTACACGACCGACGCGTTTTCCTCGTCGATAATAAAGAGAATTTTCGACGAAGCAGGCGTTTCTTATCAGGATTTTTACACCCGCTCGGATATGCCTTGCGGCGGAACGCTCGGGGCGATCAGTTCGGCGCAGGTTTCCATAAAAAGCGTGGATATAGGTATTCCGCAACTCGCGATGCACTCGGCTGTGGAAACGATGGCGGCCGAGGATTACGAAACGGCAAAACGCGGACTTATCGCTTTTTATAACGCTAAAATCTCCACCGACGGCGACGATAAAACCTCGATAGAATTTTAAGTTTTGTTATATAGTCAACGCCCGGCATTTTCTCTTCAAAGAAAATGCCGGGCGTTTTTTGTCTGATTTTGTTGTCGGTTTACGGCGAAATCCGCCGTCGTTTACCGTCGTTTACCGTTGTATTCTGCCGTCGTATTTTGTCGTAATCCGCTGTCGATTTTTGTCTTATTTTGCCGTAGTTTTATGTCGGAAACCGCCGTCGGTTTTTGTCGTTATTTGTTGTCGGATTACGTCATTATTCGCCGTCGCATTTTGTCGTAATCCGCCGTCGTATTCTGCCGCAATTCGCCGCCCGGATATGTCGTTATTTATTGTCGGATAACGCCGCATGATTGCGTCGATTTTTCGGTTCGTTATATTTTCGCCTGACGTCCGTCAACCCGAAACTCATATCTACGAGCATTTTGAGTTTTTCCTCTTCGGCAAGATTGATAATGACCGATATCCAATGCGTTTTGTTCATATGATACGCGCGAAAAACGCTTTTCCCGTCCAGAAACGCGTCGATTAAAAACGGCTCGCACTTTAAGTTTACAACCTCGACCTCGCCGCCGTGATCAAGCCCGAATTTATCCGCCGCGACGGGCATGATAATCGCAAACCACTTTTTGTTCGACAAATGTCTGAACACGGAAAACTCCGGGGAATCCGCCCACGGTTTTTCCTCGTTCGTGACGTAATTGTTCAATATATATTCCGTAAACCCTTTTCTCGTCATATTTTCCCTCCATGGAGCAATTCGTCCGCGTTCGTCGTCCGAACCTTTTTCCCCGATGAACGCCGATAATCGAATAATTCTTAGTTTAACGTTACGTCTTTAAGCCGCTCGTACTTGTTCATCGCCGCCGCGCGAAGATCGGAAAGGTCTTCCGCTTGCGAAAAAGCGTCGTCGCACAGTTTTTTAGCCGAAAAAATTACCGACGGCGGATAAACGAGATCGCCCAGATCGCTTAAAAATTTACCGCTTTGCCGCGTTCCCATAAAATCTCCGCTGCCGCGCATTTCAAAGTCTTTTTCCGCGATTTTGAAACCGTCGGACGAAGAACACAGAACTTTAAGCCTTTCGAGCGATTTTTCGTCGTCCGACCGCGTGAACAGGAAACAATAACTCTTGTCCGAGCCTCTGCCGACGCGCCCACGCAACTGATGCAGTTGGGAAAGCCCGAATCTTTCGGCGTTGTAGATAACCATAACGGTTGCGTCGGGAACGTCGATGCCGACTTCGACTACGGTTGTGGAAACGAGCAAATCGCTCTGTTTTTGTTTGAATTCCGCCATAATCCGCGTTTTTTCCGCGTCCTTCATTTTGCCGTGCAACAGCGAAACGCGCACGCCCGCGAGTTTTGACGAAAGTTCATCGAACAATTCGTTAACGCTCATAAGCGTTCCCTCTTCATCCTCTTCGATCTTCGGGCAAACGCAGAACACCTGCTTGTCGCTTTTTACCGCGTCGCGAATAAAGCCGAGCATACCCTCATACTTCCTTTCGGGAACGATAAACGTGGAAACGGGCTGACGACTCTTGGGTTTATCCTTGATTTCGGTAATGTCCAGATCGCCGTAAAAAATAAGCGAAACCGTTCTCGGGATAGGCGTCGCGCTCATAACGAGAACGTCCGGAATAACCCCCTTTGCCACAAGAGCGCTCCTCTGCCCCACGCCGAAGCGGTGCTGTTCGTCGCATACGCACATCGAAAGATTAAAAAATTCCACGTCGTCCTGAATCACGGCGTGCGTCCCTACGACGATTTTCGCCTCACCCGACTTAATCGCCGTCTTAATCTGCTTTTTCTCGGCGGCTTTAGTAGAACCGCTCAGAAAAACTACGTTATAATCGGGAAAAAGCCTTGAAATTATCTTATAATTCTGTTCGGCGAGAATTTCCGTGGGCGCAAGCATGACCGCCTGATATCCGCTTTTGACGGCAAAGAATATCGCGCACAGCGCGACGGCGGTTTTTCCGCTCCCCACGTCGCCCTGCAAAAGTCGGTTCATCGAACGCGGACTCGTAAGGTCGGCGTAAATTTCGTTCACGGCGTGTTTCTGCCCGTCGGTGAACTCGAAGCCGAATCTTCCGGAGAACTCTCGCAAGTCGTTCGCCGAGCAGGAATACTGATTGATTCTGACCTGCTGTCGGTCGCCCTTGATGAAGCGGAACGCCGAAACGAGCATAAAATATTCTTCGAGCGCGATTCTTTCCGCCGCAAGTTTCTGAGTTTCCGCGTCTGCGGGCGCGTGAACGTCGATATACGCCGTTTTCAGATTTTCAAGGTCGTATTTTTTTATCAGTCGTTGCGGAATAACGCTCTTCAGTTCCAGCCCGAAAATCGCGCTTTTTATCGAATCGCGCAGAACTTTTTGCGTGAGATTGCCCTTTAAAGTGTAAACGGGAACGATTCCTTTGAGGCGCACGTTGTTATCGAGCGGCTCGAACGACGGATTAATTATCGAAACGCCGCCGAAATCGCTCTTGACGCGTCCGTAAAAAAGATACTCTTCGCCCGCTTTGAGGTGGCTCATTACGTAAGGCTGATTGAACCAGACCGCAGTGAAACCGCGCATGCCTTGCTCCACGGCAACGCGCACGCACTTGATTTTCCGCGCGGAAGTAAACATTTTCGGCGCGGTCATGAGTTTGCCGCAAGTGAGAACGATATCGTTGTTATAACATTTTTCGAGCGGCGTTATTTTTCTAAGGTCGAGATAATTCCGCGGAAAATGCCTGATAAGATCTTCGGGTGTGAAAATATTGAGTTTTTCGAGGTCTTTAACGCGTTTGTCGCTTATTCCTCGTATATCCGTTAATTTCAAATTTCATTCTCCTCGGAGCGACGGCCGGACAAGAACAAAACGATCCTTGCCAAAACGTCGCAATTTACGCGCTGAAAGAATAAAAAAGGCTTTCGACAGGGAAAGCCTTAAATAATCTACGTTTATGGATTTAATTCGTCATCCCTATTCGAGCGAAACTATATAATAGTAAATCGGCTGACCGCCGTAAAAAAGTTCCACGTCGAGTTCCGGGTATCTTGCGGCAAGCGTCGCCTGAAGCGCGACGGCCTCTTCTTCGGTAACGTCGCTGCCATAATACAGATTAACGAGGCTGTGCGCGTTATAACGAAGTTTTTCGATAAGATCGCCCGTGACTTTTGAAAGGTCTTTTCCCTTCGCAAGTATTTTTTTGTTGTCAAGAGCGATAATATCGCCCTTCGTGAGCGAGAATCCGTCTACTTTCGCATTTCTTACGGCGTAAGTTACCATACCGGAAGATACGTTGTCGATAGCGTGAATCATCTCGATGAAATTCTCGTCGGCGGTCGCTTCCGGGTTCATGGCAAGCGCGGCGGAAATGCCTTGCGGTATGCTCTTTGTGGGAACGACGTAAACTTTTTTGCCCTCTATGAGCGATTTCGATTGTTCCGCAGCGAGAATTATGTTTTTATTGTTGGGGAAAACGAAAATATTTTCCGCGTTGATTTTAATTATAGCGTCGGCGATATCCTGCGCGGACGGATTCATCGTCTGCCCGCCTTCGATAACTCTGTCTACGTTTATATCTTTGAAAATAGCGGCTATGCCTTCGCCCGAACAGATGGAAAGCATTCCGAGTTCTTTCTTCTCTGCTTCGTATTTTTTGATAAGTTCCCTGTTTTCCTCGAGCATATTCTCGATTTTGACCTTATCTATTTCGCCGAGTTGAAGGGCTTTGGACAACGCCTGACCGGGATTGTTCGTGTGGACGTGAACTTTGACGAATTCGAGATCGCCTATAACGAGAACGCAGTCGCCTATCGTCATAAGATACTCTTTGAGTTTGTCGATATCTGCGAGCGTGGTTTTCTTTTTTAAGTTGATGATGAAAAATTCAGTACAATAGCCGAATTCGATTGTGCCTAAATTGAGAATATCGGCGTGTTCCATCGAACTGTCGGCTTTAACTTCGGGTTCTTCGACGGGCGCGCCCTCGATTTCTTCCCCGACAAGCGCCTTGTACATTCCTCTGTAAATGGTAAGAAGTCCCATTCCGCCGGAATCGACCACGCCTGCTTTTTTGAGAACGGGAAGAAGCGTCGGCGTTAAATTTACGGCTTCCTCGCCCTTTGCAAGTATCTCCTGGAAGAACGTTTCAAAGTCTTTTGTTTTTCCGCAAATAGACGAAGCGTGTTCGGATATCATTCTGCAAACGGTGAGAATCGTTCCTTCCTTGGGCTTTGAAACCGCGCTGTAAGCGATATCCGTCGCGCTCTTCAGTCCCTTCGCGAAAGTTTTGGTGTCGACTTCGTTATAATCTTTGAGAACGGCGCATATTCCTCTGAAAATCTGCGACGTAATAACGCCCGAATTTCCTCTCGCCCCGCGAAGCGCGCCTCTCGACACGCTATCCGCCAAATCGGATAAATTATTGCTCTTGCACGCCTTCAGTTCCTTAACCGCAGACTGCATCGTCAAACTCATATTCGTTCCCGTATCGCCGTCAGGCACAGGGAAAACGTTAAGACTGTCTATATAATCTCTCGAACAGTCGAGAAGTTTGGACGCAGACGTAACCATTTTGGCAAACATCGCGCCCTTTATCGTTTTTTGCATTTAAATTAATTCCTCCGAAAACAAGAAAAGCAGAACGTGAACGTCAACCCGGTCGTCAGAGTTTTACGCCGAGAATATTGACGTTGACCGTGTCCACGATCATACCCGTAAACTGTTCCACTTTGTATTTAACGGCTTTTTTAAGCGATTCCGCAACGGCGGAAATCGAAACGCCGAATTTAATGATCACAAATACGTCTATATAAATTCTGTCGCCGGAGGTAGTTACTTTAACTCCCTTGCCACCGGACTCTCTCCTAAGGAGTTGAGAAACACTGTCCTTAAGCGTTCTCGAAACCATCTCAACGATGCCGTAACATTCGAGAGCGGCATGGGCCGCAACCTTGGCGATCGCCTCGTCGGATATTGAAATTTTTCCGTAAGTATTTGACGTGGTTACTGGCATATTACACTCCTTTATATCGGTATTATACTATATATGCGTTTTTTTTACAAGGATTTTTCGGTCGATTTTTTATTTTTGACGGCTTTTTATCTTTTTTTTGAATAATCGACGTTATTTTGTTGCTTTTTAT
Source organism: uncultured Eubacteriales bacterium (assembly GCA_900548285.1). Classification (GTDB taxonomy): domain Bacteria; phylum Bacillota; class Clostridia; order Christensenellales; family Borkfalkiaceae; genus UBA10281. Next base: position 10,572 of record URKE01000057.1, read on the forward strand.
TTTTTATTGTGATATAGTATCTATGCTTAATTTTTAAACAATTCTCATTTGGAGGTGCAGTATGTCGAGAGTTTGCAGCGTTTGCGGAAAAGCGAAATTATCCGGCAATAAAGTCAGCCACAGTAACCGTAAGACACCGCGTTCTTACAATGCAAACGTTCAGAAAGTCAGAGTTGTAAACGACGGCGTCGTTACTTCTGAATACGTTTGCGCTCGTTGCCTTAA
>URKE01000058.1 GCA_900548285.1 uncultured Eubacteriales bacterium
GCGTAACGATGTATTAGTCAAAAACTCGCCGTCAGACCACGGTTCGTTTTATTCTCGGCTGGCATTCGGGTGTTAAATACAATGGTGAAAAATAAGTAAAAAAACTTTATTTTTAATTATATATTTGTTTTTACGCGGATCATATGATATTATAATTGTAGTTTTCGGCGGTTCGGCGCGATTAATCAGACCGACAGAGCGTACCGACCGTGAAACCCGCAAAAGAAACCAGAATCGGAACAACCGGAAAAAGGAGATTGTTCCCGACATTTCAGGAGGTTAAATGAAAAAATCAGCAAGAACGGCGATAGTCGTTATCGTTATAATCGCCGTCACATTCGGGCTTCTTGCCCTCGGCGGCTTGTTCACAAGAAGAACGGAAAGCGTTTCGACGACGAAGTTCTTCGAACTTGCCGGAATAGAATATAAAACCGCCGACGGCGAAACCATAACCGACGGCAGCGTCGTGAAAGGCGATCAGAAAATCATCGTCTATAACCCGCAGAAAGCGACGATTAAAAAAATCGTCGTCAACGTTTACAACCTTACCGGTTACGATGCGACGCAAAACGGAAAAGCCGTTTATGAAACGAGCCTTTATCCGCAGACGTTCTTCACCGAAGAAATCGAACTTCTGAAGAAAAACGGCGTGGTTATCGACTGCGCGGATCCCAACGCGGGATCGTTCTGGTCGAGCCTTATCATGCCCGCCCTTATGCTTTGCGTGGGGCTTCTCGCGATTATGTTTCTTATGCGTTCTGTCAACGGCGCGAACAAAGGCGCGATGGATTTCGGCAAAACAAAAGCCCGCGTAAACCAGAACGTTAAGGTTAGATTCGCCGACGTCGCCGGCGCGGAAGAAGAAAAGGAAGAGTTGCAGGAGATTGTAGAATTCCTGAAAAACCCCAAAAAGTTCGCTCTTCTCGGCGCGAGAATTCCTAAGGGCGTGCTTCTCGTAGGTCCTCCGGGAACAGGTAAAACGCTGTTCGCAAAGGCGGTTGCGGGAGAGGCTAACGTTCCGTTCTTTTCCATAAGCGGATCGGACTTCGTTGAAATGTTCGTCGGCGTGGGCGCAAGCAGGGTGAGAGATCTTTTCGCAATGGCTAAAAAGAGTATGCCGTGCATAGTGTTCATCGACGAAATCGACGCGGTAGGTCGCCAGAGAGGCGCAGGACTCGGCGGAGGCAACGACGAAAGAGAACAAACCCTTAACCAACTTCTCGTTCAGATGGACGGTTTCGAGGCGAACGACGGCATAATCATAATCGCGGCGACGAACCGCGCGGATATTCTCGATCCGGCTCTTATGCGTCCCGGCAGATTCGACCGTCAGATTTACGTCAATATGCCGGACGTGCGCGGAAGAGAGTCTATTCTTAAAGTTCACGCGAGAAACAAACCGCTCGCTCCCGACGTAAACTTCAAAACTTTGGCGAGAATGACCGCAGGCTTCTCGGGCGCGGATATCGCAAACCTTTTAAACGAAGCGGCTATCCTCGCGGCGAGAAAGAGCGAAAAAGCGATAACCAACGTAGACCTTTACGAAGCGATAAACAAAGTCATAATGGGCCCGCAGAAAAAGAGCAGGCTCGTAACCGAAACCGACAAGCGCATAACCGCTTATCACGAATCCGGCCATGCTATTCTCGCAAGACTTCTTCCCCACTGCGATCCCGTTCAGGAAGTATCGATTATTCCGAGAGGTTCTGCCGGCGGCTACACGTTAACCCGCCCGGATGACGATAACCAGTATTTAAGCAAAGCGAAACTCCTTGACGACATCGTTATGACTTACGGCGGAAGAGTTGCGGAAGAACTTATCATCAAAGACATTTCTTCGGGTGCTTCGAGCGACATCAAAGTCGCGACCGAACGCGCGAGAAAAATGGTTACCGAATGGGGTATGAGCGACAGAGTGGGCCCCGTGAACTACGGCGACAACGAACAGGTGTTCATCGGCAGAGATTACGAAACGAGAGCCGGTTACAGCGACCAGACCGCCGCTACGATCGATGAAGAAGTTCAACGCATCATAAAAGAAGCGCATCAGAAAGCCGTCGACCTTCTGATTGCGAACAAGAACCTTCTCGACAACATGGCTCGACTTTTGATAGAAAGAGAAACCATTTATCAGGACGAAGTTGACCTCATCATGGAGGGCAAGGACGTTAAGGAGATTATGGCGTATATGGATCAACGCGACAAAGAACGCGCGGAAAACCCGTTCAAACGCGCCGAGGAATTTGCCAACGCAAAGGCGAAAGAATCCATAAAGCCCGCCGCTCCCGCTGCCCCCTCTGCTCCCACTGCTCCCGACGCTCCCGACGCGACTTCTGCCGGCAACGAAACAACCGGCGACGCTCCGGCAATGCCTACGGTCGGCGACAAGGAAGACAGAGGCGACAAACAGGAATAAATCGGTCTATAAGGCGATTAATCGCTCGTTGACTATTTAATTAAACAATATTTCGGGGGCGGCAAGCCCCCGAATTTGTAACCGGCGTATTCCGGACTTACAGCAGGCAAACTCCGGATTTTCAATATCGAAACAAAAATATGAAAACAGACGATAAACAGATAGGTCTTTTCGACGAAGCCGACAGAAAACTCGCCGAAAGATTCAGAACCGAAAAACCGAACCCGATCGACACCGCGAAGGATATGAAAAAAGCGATGGACGAATTCGGGCTTACGCAGGAAGAGTTTGCGGCGAGAATCGGAAAAAGCCGTTCCGCCGTGGCTAACACGTTGCGGCTTTTAACTCTTTCGCCGGAAATAATCAGGCTTGTTTCGCAAAACCGCCTGTCCGCAGGACATGCGCGCGCTCTCGTCACGCTCTCCCAAAGAGAACAGGAAGCAGTCGCGATGCAGGTCGTAAGGAAGCATCTCAGCGTGCGCGAAACGGAAAAACTTGTCAAAAACAAGGGCTCGTCTGCCGCTTCGTCGAGGCAAAGCCCCGAACTGCGCGATCTCATAAGAAGAATGCAACGCGATTTCGGCACGAAAGTTACCTTGACCGGCACTGACGACAAAGGCAAAATCACCATCGAATACTACTCGCGCGACGACCTTGAAAGATTCTGCGAAATCGTGAACAAAATCGAGGGATATCCCGATTTTTAATCTTGAAAACAAATTTATAGGAATCCCGATTTTTATCTTGTTTATAGGAATCCCGATTTTTTATCTTGCGATAACCTTTTACACATAAGAGAAATGCTGAAATTTGAAAATTATACACCCGAAAATCTTAAAAAATACGCTCCCTACATAAAAAACTGCCCCTATAACGTCAACGACGTGAGCGTGGGAAGTTTTTTCATGTGGAACGGGGGCGTAAACCTGAAATTCGCAGTACATAACGGCGCGTTTATCTCCGTTCAGGACATCTGCGGCGAACCGTCGTTTTCTTACCCGTTCGGCGGCAATAACGGCAACGACAGTAATACCGGCAACAACGGCAACGACGGCAACGACGGTAACGACGGCAATAACGGCAACGGAGGCGACGAAAGCGAGGCTTTAAATGAAATCGTCGATTACGTAAAGGCGAACGACCTGCCGCTGAAGTTTTACGGAGTTACCGAAGAAACACTCGAAAAAATCAGGATAAATCCGCTTTTTTCAAACATAATGTTCAACTACGAGCGGAAATGGAGCGATTACGTTTACTCCGCCGAAGAGATTTCAACCTTTAAAGGCAAGAAGTTCAGCGGGCAACGCAACCACATTAACAAATTCAAGACTTTGTACGGCGAACCGGATTTCCGCCCGATGAAGCCCGAATTTCTGCCGCAGATAAACGAAATGCTCGACCTTTACGCAAAGGAACATCCGTCCGACGCCTATGAGGAAAACGAGGAATTTATCCACACCAAGGAACTGCTCGCCGAGTTTTTCGAATTCGATCTCGTCGGCGGCGCGCTTTTCGTCGGCGACAAACCGGTTTCGGTTACGATAGGCGAGATTCAGGATAAAAACCTGATAATTCACGTTGAAAAAGCCTTGAAAAGTTACGTCGGCGCATATCCGACCACTTTTAACAGGTTCGTGAATTATTGCCTGAGCCTTAACCCCGAACTTGAAACCGTGAACCGCGAGGACGATGCCGACGACGCGGGTTTAAGGACTTCCAAACAGCAATACAACCCGATAAAACTTGTGAACAAATATCTCGTCAAGGTTAATTCTCCCTTGCAGAATCTCGCCGCAACGCCCGTTCTTACCGACGGAACCGTCGTTTTGAGCGAGATAACGGAAAAGGATAAAGCAGATTACCGGGCGCTCTGCACCGACAAAGAAAACAACGCGCTTTGGGGTTACGACTACGAAACGGACGCCTCGATAACAGGCGAAATAACGGACGACACCTTTTTCGACGTCGTTAATTTCGACCGCTCCATAGGCGAGGGAATAAGTTTTGCGATTCGCGAAAAATCCGTCGATAATCGACTTATAGGCGAGGTTATCGTTTATAATTTCACTTATACCGGCGCGGCGGAAGCGGGCGTGAGAGTGGCGAAAGGATTTCAGGGCAAGGGCTACGGAAAGGCGGCTTATAAACTCGTTTGCGACTGGGCGGCGAACGTTCTCGGCGTTAAACTCAAGGCGAAGTGTTACAAGAAAAACGAAAAATCGAGAAAGACGATCATCGACTGCGGATTTGCCCAAACCTTCGAGGACGAAGAATTTTATTATTTTAAATATAATAACTAAATATCGGATTCCGATTGAAAAGCCGCCGCGACGAAAAAATTTTTTCCGTCGCGGCGGCTTTCGCAATATACAATCCGAAAATCAAAGTCCGAGATATTTTTTAATTTTTTCGGCAATCAGCAAATGCCCTTTGTCGTTCGGATGCAATCCGTCCGCGTAAAACTCGTCGACGGTATTCGTTGCGGGCTTCGGAAGCCCGTCGTTATACAAATCAATATAATCTATGCCGAGTTTTTCGCATTTCGCTCTGATTATATCCACGTAGCCTTTAAGATTCAAGGTCGGCTCCGTTCTATGCCCTTCGCCGAACAAATCGTTCTCGTCGAATCTCCTCGTCGGCAAAATAAACGCGATTTTGTCCTTGCCGTAAATTTCGCAAAGCCTTTTTATGACTTTGTTCAATCCGCCGTGGAACGTGTAAGGCGAATCGTCGTTTTCACAGCCTATCGGCGCGTCGCCGTGACCGTAATCGTTCGTTCCGCCGAAAACGAAAACCTTGTCCGCGTCCTTACTCATCACCTCGCAACGCATCTGAAAATCGTAATCGAAAGTTCTGAATTCGGTCGGCGTGGTCTGCCTTGCGATTCTTGTTCCCGAAACCCCGAAGTTTTCCGTCATAACGCCCTCGCAAATTTCGGCAACCTTGCAGACGTAATTGTTTATAGGACAAGACGCGCCTACGCCCTCCGTTATACTATCGCCCAAGAAAATTATTTTCATGTTTTTCTCCTTTGTTTTTATAGAGATTTCATTCATCAGATTGTTTTTATTATACCGTTTTTCTTTCGTTTTTTCAATCAATTTTATCATTATGCCGGACAAAAATAAAACGAACCCTGCCGGAACGCAATTCATTTGCAATCACTCGTCAGCGGTTGACTTATTTATTTCTTTTCATTATAATATAACCGATATTTTGGACGGTGAAACATTATGAAAGATTCTTTTAACAGAAAAATGAAAGCCGTGACGTTCAGTTTCGACGACGGCGTTACGCAGGATATAAAACTGATCGAAATTTTAAATAAATACGGTTTGAAAGCCACTTTCAACTTAAATTCCGCTCTGCTCGGCACAAACGGAGAACTTAACAGAAACAACCATATCGTCCGCCACGATAAAAACCCCGCCGACAAGGTTGCGGAAATTTATCGCGGACACGAGGTCGCCGTACACACGCTCGTCCACCCGAACCTTACGGAACTTTCCGACGAAGGCGTTATCTGGCAGGTGGAAGAGGACCGCAAACTGCTTGAATCTCTCGTCGGTTACGACGTGAGATGTATGGCTTATCCGTGCGGCGGCGTGAACAACGACGACAGAGTTGCGGGCGTGATTAAAAACAACACCAAAATCAGATTTGCGAGGACGATAACTTCGAGCGACTCGTTCGATATCCCCGATAATCCGCTTCGGTATAACCCGACGGTTTATTATATCGAAAAGGATAAACTTTTCAGCCTCGGCGAAAAATTCCTTAACCTGAAAGCAGATAAGCCGCAGGTGTTATACGTCTGGGGACATTCCTACGAAATGGACGCCGAATATATTTCCTGGCGTGAATTCGAGGAATTCTGCAAGATGATTTCCGGCAAGGACGATATTTTTTACGGCGCGAACGGTCAGATTTTTTAGCCGCAGGCGATTGTGTCAGAATCCGTGGCTAAGTGAATAAACAGGCAAGCGGGCGAGCCTTTCGTTTCGGCGAAAGGTTCGCCCGCTTTAACTATACAGATAAATCGGTTTTCGGCTTTGCGTCGCAGACTTTCAGTTTTGCGCCGACGTTTTCCCGCCCTATAAACGCGGGGATTCCGATATACTCCTTACCGTTTACGAGATACATTCCGAGAATTCCTCTCGCTGCAGAAAGCGTCGCGTGAGTCTGACACCGCATTTTCGTTCTGTCAAGCCGCATAAACCCATCCATAAGCCGATTAATCGCGATTTTTACTCTGTCATCGCGAGTTATTTCGTAGTATGCGGAAAGTCCGTCAAGACACATATACGCGCAACCGATGTCGGTGGATAATTTCCGGCCGTCCGTCGTTTCGCCCGAATTGCCGCTCACTCCGCCCTCGTCCGAAGCATTCCTTTCGAGAGGGTATTTTTCATACAGTCCGATAAGCGGCAGATAGAGATTTTCAACGATTCCGCGGGCAAACCCGAGTGATTTTTCCGACTTCGTTTTTTGAGCAACTCGGATATTAAAAAATCGACAGGCGCCGCATTTCTTATCACTAGGGATTCCATTCGTTATCACTAATTACCGAAAAGGCGTCTTTTTCGCCATTTCCCGCGACCGTTCGGGCGCGGTACGTCAAGTACAGCAACCCTCGCGTTCGCAAAAAATCATCAAAAAATACGCTCTTTTCGGTGCGAAGCATTTTTGCGGATGAGAAACCGACCGCATTGCGGCTCGTTTAGGCAAGGCAAACGCCCGAAGTTGTACTTGCCGTACTACGAGCGGCGTTTAACGCCGCATAAATCGGTTTATCACCGCAAAAATAGTTAGTGATGACGAATGGAATCCCTATCTTTTTTGCGGCGATAAGGAGCGCAATGCCCGGGGATTCCGTGTTTAAATTTCGAGTTCGAAAAATCTTGCCTGGCAGGCTTCGGTGAATTGTATTGTTAAAGTGCCGTTCCGGAGCGAATATTTAAGGTTGTTTGCTTTCGGATATGCGCAAATCGCTTTTTTGTATTCTTTTCCGACGTTTATCGAAAATTCGCCCGCTTTGCCGAGATTGTAAACGGATAAATACGCCTTGTTTTCTGTTTTAAAGCCTGCCGCGACGTGTTCGTCGCCAAACGTTGCGAATCCGCAAGGCAAAAACGGGAGCGCGGTTTTCTTGGCGGACGTTAAGGAATCGTAATATTCCACACCCTCTTTTATAAGCGCGCGCTTATCGTCGCTTAACAGGTCGATATGGCTCGCAAGGTACATTCTGCCGAGGAAAGTGTTTATCATGTTCATTATAACAGTCTCTCGGCCGGTGTTTTCGTTCGCCTTTTCGTAAGTCGCGGGAGTGGTTGCGAATTGATATCCGTCCACGGGATAACTCCACACCGCGCCCTGCTCCGGCAGAACCGCCGCTAAAAAATTCGCGACGATATACGGATATTTTTTATAATCGGTCTGATCGGACGAAGAGACAAGCGAAAAATGCGAAAGAGTCGCGTAGTCCATTCTCATTCCGCCCGAACTGCACGTTTCAAAAATAACGTTCGGGAAGGCTTTGCGTATATTATCCACCCATTTGAAATACGCCGCCGACTGCTTTTCAAGCCCGTCGCCGAAACTTTCGGCCACGCCGTCCGCGCCTGCGCCGATATCCTGATTGTAGTCAACTTTGATATAATCCGCGCCGTATTCTTCAACCATTCTGCGGATGGTTTCAAACATATAATCATACACTTTCGGGTTGGAATAATCGAGAAAATACCTGTTCATAACGCCTATTTTCTTGCCGCGCCGCCTTAAAAAGCAATCGTCGTCGTAAAATTTAAGCATTTCTTCGCATTTCTGCCCTATAATTTCGGGTTCTATCCAAAGCCCCGCCTTCATTCCGAGCGAACGAATAAAATCCGTCGTCGCCCTGATTCCGCGCGGAAATCGGGTTTTGCTCTCCTTCCACTGCCCGACATAAGGATATATTTCGTTCCCGGGCTCTTCGTTGTGCCAGCCGCAATCGATGACGTAGTATTTTACGCCGAGAGCCGCTGCGGATTTTGCATAAACCTTCGTTCTTTCCTCGTCGGGGCTATCCCAGTCAAGGTGCATATACGCGTTGAAAATTACGGGGAGATTTTCGTCCGCTTTGCTCTTCCCCGCAATCGCTCTTCTGTAAACAGTCATATCATCCAAAGCATCGAAAACCGCCGATGCTTTAGAAATTGCCACGTTAATCGACTTATAGACGGCTTTCGGCTTAAGAGTTCTATACCACGAGCCGTGTTCGGCCGTCGCGCCGCCGAGCCAAAGATAGTAATTTTCTCCGTTGTCGCTAAGTTCGTAGTACCAGGAATTGTTGCTCTCGATCTGAAACATAAACACGGTTCCGTCTCCGTTTTCGATTATCCCTTGCGGCAAAGTTTCTTTTGTAGACCACGAGCCGACGTTGGCAAAGGATATCTTTTTTTGCGACGCGGGAGCGTTTCCCGTGAAGCCGTAATCGAAAAACGAGCGGCGAGAGGGCTGACATTCAAAGTGATGACTTTGGTTAAAAAGGGTAAAATAGGAGTTTTTCGCGTTTTCAAAAGTTCTCTTTCCGACGTTCGGCAGACAAAAAGCCGAAACGCTTTCCAAAACGATATCTTCGCCCGAAACGTTGGTTACCGCAGTATTCACGCGAAGCGCAGACGTACCCTCATAGGATTTTATTGCGGTCACGACCTCGATCTTGTCGCTTTTCTGAGTGATAAAAAGCGTATCGCCCTTGATTTCGCGCGAAACGTACTTTAAAACCGAGCCTTCGGACGACGGCGAGAGTTTAACGCCCATATGCGAGGGCTTGTTATCCCCCGCGACGTTGATTTCCGCGATATTGCATCTTTCCGAAATGTCGGGATAACAATCCGCGCCTGCCATATCTATTTTATCGCCGCGAATGATAAATTCCAGCCATTTAAATTTAAATTTTATTGTGTTTTCAGTTAACCCCATAGTTCTTTTTCCTTAAAGTTTTCCCGTCGAAGACAACGGTTTTAACCTCGTATTTTCCGATTTTCCGTGACGTCGGACCTTTTTACAACTCTTTTAATTATATAATTTATGAACGATATTACAGTAGGAAACGTTTTGTTCGTAACTGTTGAACGCCCTTGCCGCCGCATAATTATCTTCCGCGGGCGCGGGCGATAAATCGGTTTGCGCCAACTCCTCTATTTCTTCGATTTCGCCTGCGGCGTAAGCCTTCACTCTCCGCGCGCAGAAATCGAGCCGGGCGATAAGCCCGCCGAGCCGAATCGTTAAAATTTCCGCTCCGAACGCCTTGTTGTCTTTGAGCCATCTCTTTTCCGCGGCTTTAAGAAATTCCGCGACGGCGGATTTTATTTCGAGAAGCCTGTCCGAAAGCCGCAAAAGTTCTTCTTTATCGTCTTTTTTATATGCGGCGCGAAGCCTGTTTCTTATTCCGCACTTCTTCTCCAAAACCGCCGAAAGAGCCGCTTCCTCCTCGTAAATCTCCTTTAAAATTCCGCCTTTTTCCGCAAGGCGGGTAAGTTCGTTTTTCGCCTTAACGAAATACGGAACGAATTTTTCCGAAACAGCGAAATCGGCGTTGCCGTAAAACACGTCCTCGTATAGCAAATATTTGGAAACGTTCACGGGCTTGTCCGCCTTTCCGTCGAACACTTTGTTAGGTAAATCAAGGGCAAGAAGTTCTGCCGCGTCGTGACCGGTTATCGTCGTCGCCGCTTCGTTCAGTTCATCTTCGTTATACGGTTCGCCCGCCGCGGCGTTCGAGATTTTTAAAAGCGAATACCACACGGCGTTATGCGAACATTCTGCGCCGTCGTCGCCCCAGAGCGTGACGAGAAAATCGTCGCATTTCCCCTTTGCCGCTCTAATCGCAGGGATAAAGGCGGTTTCGGAAAACTCGTTCAAAGGAACGGTTCCGTACCACTTATGAACCCCGCTCCCGAAAGAAACTTTATCCGTCATCGCCTTACACCCGGCGATCATATCCGAATACGCTTTTTCGTCCGTCAGGGAATATTCCCACGCTCTAAGCGTAAGATTTTCGGGGATAACCGCCTTGTCTTTGTTCCTTACGAACATATCCGCCCACGCCTCCGGGCTAAGCCCGTATTTTGCGGCGAGTTCGCAAACCTTCCGCGCATGGCGGAAAAACACCTCGGCAGGATCTTTATCGCCGTGAAGTTCACGGTATTTTCCCCGCGCCATCATAAACGCTTCGTCCATTCCGACGTTTACGCGGCAAGCCCCGAAACATTTCCGAACGGTGTAGAAAAGTCGGTCTATAAGCCGATAAACACGCGGTTCATCCATTAAAAGAATATCG
>URKE01000059.1 GCA_900548285.1 uncultured Eubacteriales bacterium
GCATTGATTCTCGGGGCATTATAACGTAACCAACCACCACAAATTGCACTTCCTACAGCCGCTACACCTGCGGTTATACCTGAATACAAATTATAAGCAGACTGATTACCCCCAAATATCCCGTCTCTAACAAAATTATAGCCGCTTATCGCTTCTCCAATATCTGCGCCACCGTTAATCGTTGTTAATGCCCCAGCCGTAATTGTTACTCCAGCAACAACCAACATACCAACTCCTGCTACTCCGCTCGCAATAACTAAAGCGCCAGCAACAATTGCCCCTACACCCGTCAATACATTGACGACACCGCGCCAAAAAGAACTCCAACTCCATGTTCCCTCCGGATCGGTATACATCACGGGATTATTCCCGCAATATGCAAACAGATTCAGTCCGTTGATGTCGGTCGGCTGGATATAGCTTATATCGTCCGCATTGATGAACCTGCCAATGGAAGGGTCGTAATAGCGGCTGTTCAGGTAGTATAACCCCGTTTCCGCGTCATAATAATACCCACGATAACGGAACGGATTCAGCTTTGCTACACTACTATTATACGACATATTTTCCGTGATGTCAATACCCCCGCTTATATATATGCGGTGGTTGCCCCACGCGTCGTATTTGTACTCCGCCACAAGGTTCTTGTTCGCGTCGTAGATTCGGTCGATATCGCCCAGCAGGTTCTTCTTGTAATAGTATACGTTTCCGTCGTACTTGAACCCTATCACGCCCTGCGCGTCGTAGTAGTATTCGAATACTTTATCCCCGACCTTTTCCGCGATGATCTTCGTTCCGTCCGTATAGTAGGTATGCGTTACGCCGTTTACCGTCTTTTCCTGGCGTACCCCGTCCATATCGTACAGATAGCTGTCGCTTCCGCAACTTGCGAGCATCCTACCCCGCGTCCACGTCAGCGTTTTGCCCTTGTAGCTCGACGGGTTCCCCAATGCGTCGTAGCCGCTTATGCTCTGCGTCACTCCGTTTTCCGTCACCGAGGTCAGACGTTTATCCGAATCGTAAGCATACGTCCTCGTTACCCCGCCCGTAAGAGAGTTGCCCGTCGTGTAGTTATACTCCGTCACCTTTTCGATATTCCCGAAGTCGTCGTATTCGTAGAAATACGTCTTGTTCAGCGCCGCGTTATCCTCGCGAATCAGGCGGTCGATATCGTCGTAGGTATAACGGATATTTTTCCCGCCGATTGTCCTTTCTCGGATATTCCCGTTCTTATCGTACTCATATTTATCCGTAAGGTTCAACCCTCGGAATTCCACTTTCGATATGAACGTCGTTTTTCGGTCGGGGCGAATCACCGTTACCGGCGGTTTCGTTTCTCCGCCTCCTCCGCCCGTGGAGCCGCCGCTGCAACCGCCGCCCGTACAGAACGGAGAAATGTTGTTCTTCAACAAGCTGTTATAGACAGTATATTCCCGATATCCGCCCTCCTCGTAGCTGTAAAGTTCGCTGAAATATTCGTCTTCGTCCGTTACGATCCCCTTTTCTCCCAATCGGTTCAGCGCATCGTACACGTACTTCACTTTCTTTCCCGTCGGCAGGTATATCTTCGTCAGCGGCGCGTTCGGCACCCGGTTGCCCGACGTACTGCCGAATTTTTTATACAGGTAGCGGTATTCCTGCTTTTCGCCGATGCCTTTTTCATACGCCGTCCTTATGACATAGCCTTCATTGTCCGTTTCCTGTATGTACCTGCCTGTTCTGTACCCCGTATATTCGACCGCATCGACTTCGCCGTGGTCATTATACAGATACGTCAATTCCGTCGTTTTTCCGCTACCGCACGCGCTGTCCGTCAGGCTCTTCAACAGCATCGTGGTTTCGTCGTATTCCGCCGACGCGAGCACCTGTTTCGCGCCGTCTTTCGTTACGCTCTTTTCGATGAATCTGCCGTATCCGTCGCTCACTTCTTCGCCGCTCCAGCCGTTGCCGTAACTCACGTTGGTATAGCTCTTTCCGTCGCTCGTTTTATTATATGCCGCCGTATATACGGTAACGCCGTTGAATTTTACTTTTTTGATCCGCGAATATCCGTCGTATTCAAATTCATAAACGGCGCCCGTACGATTAATTTTTGTCAAGAGTCCGGCATTGTACTCGTACTGCGTATTCTCGTTCTGGATATGATTCACGCTGTTCCCGTCGCGCGTAGCAAACCCTGCCGAGACGGATTTCAGCATACCGTCGTCGCCATACCCGTAATTATAGGCCTGCCCGTTCGGGAGCGTCACTTTATTCAGCCTGCCCTTATAACTGTCGTACGCGCTCTGCGTATATACGGACACGCAGTTGTCCGATCCGTCCAAAATAGAATACCGTTCGTCATACTCCTTTACGGTATAATATCCGCTCGTATCGGTCTGGCTTTCATAAATAATTTCGCCGCTCGACGGAGTATTCCCGATTATCTCTTTTGTGACCGTGCCATGCGAATTATATTCATACTCTTTTCTGTCGCGCAGTTTTTCGTCTTCCACTTTCACAAGATTGCCGTGTATATCGTAATAATAGAAAACGTGGAACTCTTCCCCTTTCGTGTTTATGAAAACGCTGCGGCGGATCAGGCCCTGCGCATCGCTCCACGTGCGCGCCGTTCCGTTTGCGCTCTTTGCCTCCGAATACCCGCGGGGCGCATAATCGAGGCTGAACAAATTATTGTTAAACGTCCAATAATTGTACGAGGTCGCAATCGAACCGCTTAATTTGATCGTCGCCAAATCGACGCCCGACTTGATTTCTTCACCGTCTTTATAGATCTTTCCCGGATTGGCCAGCATATTTGCCACGTCGTTTGCAAACGACTGCATTTCCTCGGGAGTATCCGCATTGACGACATACGATTCGGAGCCGTAATATACGCGGCTGATATCTTTGGGGCCGAAACACTCGCTGCCGTTGAAAAACGCGGGAGCGGATACCGTTTTATTCAGTTTACAGCGGACAAGTTCGACGGATTCTATTTTCAACGCGCTTTGCGGCAAGCCATACTGCAACGACATATTGTCTTTCCCGCCGTTATAGCACTTGCTGTAATCGATTTTGACGCATATCTTCACCAAACCGTCGAGTTCGTCATTCGACACGGGAACGATACCCATTTGGTATTCGTTTTTTATCCTTCCGTCAAACCGATATACGCGTTCTTTATTTTTCGATGTATCCGAATACGTCAAAGAGACGTTCAGCTCGAATTTTGCCTCGCTTTCCTCCGACGGATTCAAACAGTATTCATCCGTCCTGACAAGCGCGGCAACAGCCAGACCTTCGTCGCCGCGAAGCGCGCTCAGATTATATGCAAACACATCCTGCTGCATATAGGCCTGCGCTCCTGTTTTTCCGATGAGTTCATAGCCCGTTCCGACCTGAGTGCCGTTCTCGGGGCAAACCCAATTCCCCATACCGTCCGCGAGTTTACTCTCAACGCCGGACAAACTGCTGAAACGATACGACTGATTGTCGTCGTTTCTTGTGCCTTCAAACGTAAGGGCACGCAGCGTACTGTCTGCCGACAAAGTAAATTTATTGACGCATACGCCGTCCGAATCGAATTTATAATAAGTTTTCGTGCCGTTTTCGTATTCGATAACGGAATAGCCGTCATTGAGCCAAACTTCGTTTGTCGTATTGATTTCATTTTCCGCGCTTATCTCGCACAGTTCTACTATATCGGTTCCGCTGATCGTATTGACCGAAGTACCGTCCTGGAAGGTATAATGATTTTCGTTTCTGCCGATATTCAACCGATATCCGGTGACGTCGGAAATCGTCGATATGTCGTCAAAACTATATAAAAACCGCAAAGAAGTCCCGTCCGAATGCGTTATTTTATCCAAAGATTTTACCGATGAGCCGACATTATGATACTCAATTTCGGTGCCGTCCGGCAGAGAGAGCCGCGTCAAACAGCCGCCTTCGTATTGTAAATTAGCTTTACGTCCGCAACCGTCCGTGATGCTTTTCAAGACATAATTGCATTCGTTGTCGGTTCCATATGTAAATTGCATTGTATTTCCGTTCTTATCGGTGATTTTAGTCAAAATACCGCCGCTGAACTGGTAAACCGTTCCGCCGTTGTCCATCAGTTTGTCCAAACCGATATATTTCATTCCGATAGTATCATCACGGAATTCGTAATTATCCGTATCGAATGTGTAGGACGAGCCCGAAGGCGTTGCGTCGACCTTTAAATACCGATAAAGATTGTGGCGGAAGCCTGCCTGGTCGATATAGACATATTTCTGTTCACTTCCTTCGCCTTCACTATACAGATACTGCTGGACATTCAATTTCCAACCTTTCGGCAAGCCCGTTTCTATCTTACTGCTTCCGACCGAAAAATAATTTTTTGATTTATAAAGGCTGTTATAGATATGAGAAATTTGCAGCGGAAGGCGGTTGCCGCTCATACTTATGTCCTGATATTCAAGAAGTTCCGTGCCCGTATACAGATTCAATGCGTAATTGCACTTATCGTTGATAGCCGCCGTATATTTTTCGCCGCCGTTGAATTCTTCGGGAATATAATAATCGACATCGAGATACGGACGGTATTTGATCGGATCCACATAAGCTGAAAAAATTATAAAAGTGAATTCATCAGCATCACGGTCCGCCACTTCAAACAATAAACCTTTCGTTCTATAATCCGCATTACGAATCGTATCCGTTACGTCTATGGTATAAGCTTCGTAGCTTTCTTTAATTTCTGTTCCGATAATATCTGTATATATTGAATTATCGCACAATTTACCAACAAACGAACCTTCTTCAGACAAATCGTTTTTTACCTGTCTCACTACGAGATCCGATAAATGCGTTCCGGTTTCATATCTGTCGGTTTTACGCATATGCAATACGGCAGAACGAATAATAGCATTCTTCGGTATTACATCGTCCAAAAAAAATTGGATCCATACCTTCGAAAAATAACTATTATCCCCGCGATATTTTGTGGATATATTATAAGTATTTTTTGTAAGAGCTCTCGGTTCCTTACGCAGTTCATAAGTATCTATATAATCTTCTGCGTAATTCATAATCGTAGGATCGATAGAAACAGGATAGGTTCTTGCAGGCTCATTCAGCCAAGCCGAGTCTGCAATTACCTGTAACTCATATTCATCCTTTGATTTTTCCGCAATATCGTAATAGACTTCCTCCGAAACAATCCCCTTCGCATCACTCATGCTCGGCGCGGGAATTCTGAAAATCACCTCGTTATCGTCTTCCGACTTAAAATTCAGAGTCTGCCCTCCTGCGTCAAGTCCCATTGTTAAATTGTGAATCTTTAAAATGAATTTAATTGTACTTTCCGAAGTTCTGTCATGAACAAGAATATTTTCTTTAATTCTCCCCTCTGAAAGCGTATACTCCAAATCAACACCCCTGATATATTCTTTAAATATCAGCTTTTGTCCGCTTTCGTCATTGATGATTTCGGATTGACTCATTACCTGATGATACGGCAGAAGAGATACAGAATACTTCCCCTTTTTAACGGTAAAAATAACCCCGTCCGAAATCTGTTCCGCAAACCGTACGCAAAAATCCCCGGAAGTATTTTCATAACCGTTAAAATCTATTTCTCCCTCGCAGCGCTTTGTTTTTATAAGCTGATTTTCATATCGGCGATAACTCTTTGTGCGTTCGTCAAAATAATTGATCGGCTGATTATAAATTTTTGTCCGATAACCGCCGTCATTCTTTTTGTATGTCCTGTAGTTGCTCCCTCGACAAACTTCCTCCAATTGACTCTTTGGCTTACGCCGAGGAATTTCGGACAAAACTTTTTCTTCACGATTAACGGAACAAACGTTATCCGTCGATACTTCTGCTTGCTGACTCTTTGTAATTTTGATTTTTTTCCATGTTACACCTCTTTTTATTTTATTTCTATAATATACGGGAAATAAAGACTATCCCCCGTTGAAACCGCAATATGCTCACCTTCGCTTTGCCTTCGCAACATAAATCCATAACCGGCCACAGCATTTTTTCCGTATTCTTGCGTAAGGTCTATTGTAATATTATTGCCGTCGCTCGTATAGCGAAGCGCTCGATCTTCATACATCGGACAATCCTGCCATGTTGTCCGAAAACTGCACCACGAATTCAATAGCTTGTTAATAACAAATTTTTCACCATATAATTTAGGAAGATACAACACAATACTTTTGTTCTGTTCATTTTTCAAGTAACGCGTCAAAGTATTGGTCGGTCTAAATAACAAGCGCTTTTCTTTATCTTTGTAAGAACAGCAAATTCCCGAAAACGGTCCCGAAAAGTTACAATCTTCTTGCTTTATTACCGTGTCAGAAATAAATTTAGGGCAATATGCAGATATTTCAAAACTGATATCAGTAGCATTCGGGCTGCAAACATTTATATAAAATTCTATTTTCGAATAGCGTTGAACCCTTGGTCTGCACTCAATAACCTTTCCTCCGACAAAACCGACTAATCCGGTTATCATTGCAAAAGTATCCATATGGTCGCCGCTTAGAAGCACAGTTCCTTCTTTATCCTCAATCCTTTTTTCGTTGTCTGTTTCTATTTTGAAGCGGCATTCTTCTCCTTTGTGTTTAATCATCACTCCGTTATAGGTCGGCTCAATAATACAATTTTCAAAAATCAGTTTCCCATCAGATAAAGTTAAAAATTTTCGGTCTATTAACTTAACTTTGAAGATACCGCATTCCTGTTCAAATATTAATTCTCCATTCGTCTGAAGATAAATTTTTAGATTATAGCCGCAGTAAACTAAATCCCCGCTTTCTTTCCTCCGAAACTCCAAATCTATCAATTCTCCGTCCATCCCGTATATCGGACAACTGAAAAAATAATCATAAATCTTCTCTTCCCTCATAAAGCGCATCGCATAGTCATTTATTCTTTTTACGAGGAGTTCGTTATCGGTAATATTTTTAAGAATACAAACTTTTTCTTTTGCCGTCATTTTGTTCACCTATAAAAAGTATATCAGCAATTTTATGCCATTTTTTTTAAAAATCAGGAAATTAAAAAACGCCATTGCCAGCTATCAATTCGTTAGACCTTTTTTAAATTAAAAGAGAGACGCAACATTACCGTCGCATCTCTCTTTTAATTTTACTATGTTTCGATGTTCCCATACTCTGATTCAAATTCATTACTTGAAATATACTGCTGATTTTATCCGTAAAGTTTAGGTAAATCAAACTTATATTCCGGGTAACAACAATATCCGCTTTTACCATAATATCCCGTAGGAACTGCAAGTTTAACTTCAATCATTGCGGCGTCTTCCATTTGCTTATTCAGCTCGTTTATGCTTCTTTCGATATTGCATAAATCATCCGTATAATCATTGCCACCGAATTGCTTTGATAACTCCGACAGAACAATGTCAAGCGCTCCGCTGTTATTCTGAATATACCCGTTTATCGACCTATAGACCGCTTTATGTATCAATTCATCACCAACAGATATAGATTCACACACTTTACCGCCATGCTCGATTCTCGTAATACAACGCCACACGATTTTTTTCTTACCGCCGGAAATCCACATACAACGCCTGTAACGGTTTCCGCATGAATCACATACAAGCAAATCCGAAAAGGGATATTTCCCGCTAAACTTACCCTTTGCCGTAATCGTTTTATCCGACACACGCGGTCTGCTACGGCGCTTTGCCATTTCCGACTGAACTTGCTTGAACGTATCCCGATCTATTATCGCCGGGTGATTGTTTGAAACAAGATATTTCGGCATCTCTCCGCGATTTTTTCTTGCCTTTTTTGTAATACAATTCTCTATATACGTTTTTTGCAATAACATGTCGCCGACGTATCTTTCGTTCGTTAAAATATTACGAATAGCATTTCGACTCCAAATATCATTGCCCGTCGCTGTTTTTATCGGCGCAGAATCGAGATATTCCTTGATTTGATCCACGCTGTTCCCGTCTAAATACATATCGAAGACGTCTTTTACATACTTAGCTTCCTCGGGGACTATTTCCGGCTGACCGTCTTCGCCTTTTCTATAGCCTATAAGATTATATCTGAACTTAAACGTTCCGGATTGCATTCTGCGCTGTATTCCCCAACGAACGTTTGCACTGATATTTTCACTTTCCGCTTGAGCCAAAACACTATAAATACCTAACGCCAACTCGCTTTCGGATTTTAATGAATCAAGGCATTGCTCTTCAAAATACACCCCGATTCCAAGTGCTTTAAGTTTACGAACATACTTGAGCGCATCTACCGTATTTCTTGCGAAACGAGCAACTGATTTCGTTATGATATAGTCGATTTTACCTTTTTCGCAATCTTTGATCATGCGAAGAAAATCGTCTCTTTTCGCCGCTTGGGTACCGCTCAGCCCTTCATCCGCGTAAGTACTTTATGGGGTACACAGTAATTACGTGGAGCGTATTTTGTTGTTTTGTTATAAAACCGAGTCGATATCGACTTTGTAAACAAGCTGTATTAGCCGCGGCGCGCCGTTCGGCGGCTCTTTCTCACCGATGATGATTTTGTCGAACAATTCCAGCATCATTTCGCGCGTTATTACCGTTACGTCAAGATACTTCTTAATGCGGCTCATAAATTCGTCGATATTTTCCCGCATGTCTTTTGCGTTTCTCAGTTCCGCTTCGAATCCGGAAACTTCCTTCCGCAAATTCTCCTGTTCGGCAAGGTAGCGGTCGATAAATTTCATACAAAGTTCTTCGGGCATCTTCCCTAAAAGTTTATCTTCGTATGCCTTGCTCATCAGATCGTCCAGCGCGGCGATTCTCGCTCTTTTCATCTTTATTGCCTTTGCCGTTTCTTTATCCGACTGTTCGGCAAGCATCGCGTTCCGTCTGATAAATCTTTTACGAATACCCTCTTCGTCCTCGGCTACGATTTTCGCTTTCGCTCGTATATCGTCGAGTATGATTTTATGAATCACGTCCCCGTTGATATAATGCTTCGTGCATTTATCCGCGCCGTATCGGTTTCGCAATCCGCATTCATAAGTAACGAGATGCTTCTTACGCCTACCGCCGACAGTTTTATGATATTCCATCGTTGCGCCGCACGTCGAACATCGCATAATTCCCGAAAGCGCGGGCGTTACCCGCTCTTTCGTTATCTTACCCGTACTCGCCGTAGCCTCAAGTTCTTTTACCTTATTCCACAGTTCGCGGCTTATAATCGGCTCGTGATTATTCGGAATAATGACTTGCTCTTCCTTAGGAACTTTTACGACCTTCTTATTTTTGTAAGAAATATGCTTCACTCTCTGCTGAACCAGATCTCCGACGTAAAGTTGCTGCGCCAATATACCTCTGACGGCCGCGGGTGACCAAAAATTATGCCCCTCGCCCGTAACCTTTTTCCCGAACTTGCGCTCGGCATACACGGCAGGAGATGAAATCCCGTCCGCCTGCAAATCCAGAGCAATCCGATACGCACTTTCGCCTTTGGCTCGCCGTTCGAAAATCCGCCTTACCACCTGCGCCGCTTCTTCGTCTATAATCGGCGTATGATTTTTATCGTCTTTTCTCACGTAACCGTAAGGCGCTTTCGAAGCAAGATATTTTCCCGCTTGCGCGCAGGAATATTTTACCGCTCGGATTTTTTTGCTCGTATTCGCCGAATGCCATTCGTTAAAAACGTTCATAATCGGCATCATATCCATTGCCGACGTATCTTTGCTCGCAGTGTCGATTCTGTCCTCTATCGCGATAAATCTTATCCCGAACGACGGAAAAACATAATCGATATACTGTCCGACAAGAATATAATTTCTGCCGAAACGAGACAAATCTTTTACTACAATCGTATTGATTTCTCCCTCTTTCGCGTCGTCAAGCAACCGCTTTACTCCGGGGCGATCGAAATTCGTTCCCGAATAGCCGTCGTCGACATATACGTCTTTTATCTCCCAGCCTTTTTCTTTTACGTATTTCGTTACGAGTATTTTCTGATTCTCGATAGAAAGCGATTCTCCTGCGCGCTCGTCGTCGCGGCTTAATCTCAAATAAATGCCTGCTATGTAATTTTTATTCCGCTTAGGTTCCATGTTTTACCTCCCGAACCGAAGCAATTTTTTCACTTGCCTTTATTTTACCATATTTTTCGTAATAGCTCAAGCTGTTCATACCTCGCATCCTCCTTTAATTTTTCTTGATTTCAACATTTCCTCATACGCCTCCCTTTCCGCTAAAACGATTAGCGTATCGTGTATATTTTTCTTTCCGATAAAATAACTCTCCACCAAATAATCTGCCCCTTTGATACTCATCTTTACACTCGTTTTCGGTGCGGACAAGTATCCGATATCGTTTACTTCCTTCTTATTTCTCGCCACTTTTCCTCTCTTAATTTCTTATTTGTTGTCTTTTCCGTTCTACCCTTATCCTGTAAAACCCCTTCTGCTTTTCGCCGTTACACCCTTTATTACTTACTCCGCAATATCATTCCGGCTAACTCTATATACCGTATTGCCCCTTTGTGCGTCGGCTCCGGCGATTGAAAGCAACATCACTTTCAATCGTCGGATTGTTCGTTTTTATCTCAACAGTAAAATTGCAGTCAAGATTCCCTGCGCAATCAATAATACCGGCGTCAGCCAGAAAAAGAATTTCCGAAAGCCTCGCTCGTAATAG
>URKE01000060.1 GCA_900548285.1 uncultured Eubacteriales bacterium
ACAACCCGAAAGCCACTTGCGACAACGAAACCATGTCGCCCGAAATGCTCGGAACGGAGGGGTTAAAAGACTTTTTCGCGCTTGACGAAAGCGGGCTTAAATTTGTTTTCGACCTTAATATTACGTCGGCGTTTCTGGTAACGCAGGTTTTTGCCGAAGGAATGGTTAAAACGGGCGGAAATATCATAAACATTTCGTCTATGAATGCGTTCAGACCGCTCACCAAAATTCCCGCATACTCTGCGGCAAAAGCGGGCGTGTCAAACTTTACCGAATGGCTTGCCGTTCACTTCGCGCCGTGCAATATCCGCTGCAATGCGATCGCGCCGGGGTTTTTCGTAACCAACCAGAATCGCGCGCTTTTGTATAATGAGGACGGCACGCCGACGGCAAGAACGGGTAAGATTTTGGCGGCGACTCCGATGAAGAAGTTCGGCGAGATAAGCGACCTTATAGGTTGTTTATTGTGGCTTTGCGATGATAAAGCAAGCGGTTTCGTGACGGGAACGGTTATCCCCGTGGACGGTGGTTTCTCGGCGTACAGCGGAGTGTAAAATATAGATAAACTGATCCAGTGGTGGTGATTAAAGACGTAAGCAAAAATCCCTCTTTCCGAGGTTTTGGAAGGAGGGATTTTTTATGCGCCGGAATTGTTTTCGTGTTTTATTCTTTGCCGGCATCGCTTATCTTAAGCGATAATAAAGAAAACGTTTTATCGGGGTAAATCGGTAAATCAATTTTTTTAGATGACCGGTAATTTTCCGGGGTTGCATATGTCCGGGTGTATGTGTCCTGGTTGCATGTGTCCGGGGTTGCATATGTCCTGGTTGCATATGTCCTGGTTGCATGTGTCCGGGGTTGCATGTAACGGATTTGAATAAATGAATTTGTATTCAGCGAAAAATACGCCTGATTCATTACGTCATTGATTCAGAGTTTCTTGTTTCAGCAGAGTTGCGAAACGCAACATTTGTTTACGCGAAGACACGCCGAGTTTTTCCAGAATATTGTGGTTGTGGAATTTGAGCGTACTTTCGCGTACGTTTAGTATGTCGGCAATTTCTTTTGCGGTTTTACCTTGCAGATAGAGGTTAAAAACGGTTTTTTCTGTTTTTGTAAGTTCTTTCAACCCTATTTTGAATGCCTCGTAGTCGTCGGGATCTATCTCGTTTTTGCGGGAATAAGCCAGCCGCTCGATTTCCGTTTGCCGCTTGTCGATTTCGCTGGTCTGGTTTTCGGTTACGATAGCAAGTTCTTCGTTCTGCCGTTTCAGGTTTTCCGTTTCGAGATCGCGCAGTCTGTCCTGTTCGGCAAGATACACGAATAAGTCGTCGATTTCGATAATATCGGATTTTGTTCCCGCATGTTCCTGCATGCGTATTTTTTCAAGGCTTTTTATCACCGGCGAAACGAATTTTTGCGAAAAAATCACGCAAAGCACAACGGCGGAAAAAATAAGTAAAAAGCATACCAATACGATTCTTGTAACGTTGATCGTCACGGTTTTATCGAATTCGCTTTTCGGTTGCATAACCACAAGAGTGTAGGCCGTATCGCAGATAACGACTTCGTTTTTAGCGGCAACGAAAGTGTTTTCTCCGGAGAATTCGATGAGCGCGTCGTTTATTTCTTTGGGGACGAGCGTACCGCTCGGTTTTAAAGAATAGCCGCCGAGAACGCCTGCCCAAAACATATTTTCACAGTCTATTTTGCCGTCTTTTTCCGTTTTGGAAAAGGTGCAGGTCAGTTGTTCTAATCTTGTTGGTTGAGCAAAGAAATCTTTGAAGTGATTTTTCGAGATTTCAAACCCGCAAATGCCGTAATACGTCCCGTCTGCTCCGAACAGAGGAGTGAGGAACGCCATTGCTTCTTCGCTTGTTCCGTTAAGCGTAAAAATATCGGTCAGCACCGATTTTTTTTCTTTGACGATTGTTTCGTTGAAGAATTTTTTTGTTTGCGGCACGAAATCGGTTTTGAATTCCAAACGCCATTTACGGTGCGGCATTACGTTGTTTTTTCTTCCGAGTTCCGCGCTGCCCCTGAACATCAGCAGCGTTTCGTCCGTGCGGTCAAGGGTGCTGCGTTGAAAATATAATCCCGTTCTGGATTTATCGGAGTTGGCTTCGCCCGTATTCACGGTTGCGTTAAGCATTATAAACGCGCCCGAAGCGTCCGCTTTCAGCAACTCCTCTTTAAGTTTAGGGAAAAGAACTTCCTGTACGCCTTCCGTATATAATTGCGAATCGTTGAGCGCGCTTATATGGATTCCTTTTTCATTCAGATAATTGTCTATTATCGCCGAAGAATCGTTTGCGAGCATCTCGGTCATCATCGAAAGGTCGTCGAAGAATTTTTCGATTTGTCTTGTATAGAACTCGTTTTGAAAAGTCAGATTGTTTGAATATTTTTCCGTTGTCGTAGAAAACTGCCCGACGAAAAACAAGCCGGCTGCGATAAACATAACGACAACGAGAACAAGCGTAAGCATATATAACAAAAGCTTACGATGCATAGACGTTTTCTTTTTTTTGAAATCTATGAACTTCATATCCCGGTCGCTCCGCAATCTTTTTTTCAGCCGACGTTATTCAGCGCGGCTTCCATTTCCGCAACTATTTGTTCGCAAGTTGCTCCTTTTTCGTATCTGGTTTCAAGGGTTTTCTGGATGTTACGGATTTTTTCGTACAAAGCGTACACTTTGGAGTAATACCCTTCAAAACCCGGTTCTTTCTTAAAAGAGCAGGTTTCGACGGTTGTAGTCAGGGCCTTATAAAGATTCCTGTAGGCATCCGACTTGAAAGATTGGTCGCCGATTTTTGCAAAAGCGCCCGTTCTTACGGGCATATAACCCGTTGAAAGAACAAAATCCACGTTGCGGCTTTCTTCGGTGAACCATCTTGCGAAAACGGTTGTCGCTTCGGCTTTGATATCAGTCGTTTTATAAGCGCAAAGCCCGACGCCCGATTGCGTTGCGACTTTTTGTTTGCCTGTCTGTTGCGGCATGGGCAAAACTTTCAGATTCATTGCTTCCGACGTGTTGTCGGGGTATGTGATTTCGTCGTTATAATAGAGTACGGAAGCCGAAGAGCCGATACCTGCGCAGGTCTGTCCCGTCATAACCTGCGTGTTGGAATACAAATCGGATACGACTATATGTCCTTTGGCGATAGACGTGGCAAACATATCGTATGCTTTTATCAGAGCGGGGTTGTTTGCGTCGTACCAGCCGTCTTTATAAGAAATATTTTCTCCGTCGGATATGGCGCACAGTTCCGCAATCCTTATCAGATAGTCTATTGCGCAGAACGGTTTGCCGCCCGACCACTCGTAATATTTTTCGGCAACGGAGAAAAAACCTTTCCAGGTTGCGAGGTCGGATAGCGAAACGTTTTTGTCGGCTGCGAATCTGTCGAAAACTCCGCCTGCGATGAAGAGCATATAAGTCGATTTAGAAACGGGGAAAACAACAAGTTTGTCGTCGACCATTCCGTCGCTTAAAAAATCGGGAACGAAATTGTCAAGTTCGGACGCGGAAAAATAATCGTTCCAGTTCAGAAGATTATTCACGCCCAGACCGCGCGCGTCGCTTGCATGGCAAAAGAATAAATCCGGCATTTCCTTGGATCCTGCTTTGCCTGTTTGCGCGTCTTTTAACTTTTTGCCGATCTGCGAGGCGTTTGACATCAGCGTAACGTTTATGACGATACCCTTGTCTTTGCCGACGGTTGAGTTGAATTGTTCAACGATGTCGTTCATGGGTGAATTGACTTGCTCGCCGTAAACGTGCCACATAGTAAGAGTCGTCGGTTTTTTGGGATCAAGCAAGGTGTTGTTTTTATTGCACGCAGAAAAAGTGAAGGATATTGCGAACGTCATCGCAATGACGATAAACAACGAAACGATTTTTTTGGTCTTGCATTTCATATCGATCTTCCGTTACCGGTTACGTGAGCGTTTGCCCACCCGATTTTAAAAATTTTTTGACTTTTTTTCGGTTTTCCCCACTTTTTTCAGATTTGGGTGGGGGAAATTTTATTGCGTTTTTACTATACTGATGATGCTTAAAACGTTGCACGTACGAAAAGTAACGCTGCAAGTGTAAACAGTATATCACACATGCGCGCCAAAGTCAATTCGCATTTGCAATAACGGAAAAAAATTTATACATAACAAATGGACGTAAAAGGAGTTGCTATTATGACACACAACACAAGAAAAACCGGAATATTTACGCTTGCATTGGGGCTGGCTATGTGCCTTACGGTAATTCTCGGCATCATATCGGTCAACCCGAAGTCGGTCCGCGCCGACACGACGACGATCGACACGCTCGAGGTGGCGTTCAAAAAGGTAAACGCAGGTGACAGTCTTGCCGCCGCGTTTGAATTCGAGAATGAAACGGAAAGAACGCTCAAAGTGCCGGACGGCGCAAAGTATACCGCAACGCTCTTATTCGTATCAAAAAACGGACAAATGACGACGTTGTGGGACAAAGACAAAGCGTCGTTCCCGTGGAACAGAGTTGAGAATCAACTGATCGAGCGGAACGTTGCGTATTGCATCCGCGTCCGTTTTGCGACGAAAGAAAACTATAAACTATCCAAAGATGCAGACGCGCTTAAAAGGAAAATGAAGGTTTCCGGAGCGGAGCTTGGCAAAGGTAAAGACGTAGAGCTCTGGGACTCTGCCGGGCAATTCGCCGATTTAACTGCGGTAGATATGGACTTCATTATTTCAAAAGGTCTGACCTACATAGGGTATCAGCAAACTATATATCCAAAAATCGACGAAGAGGTAACAGGCAAAATAGGCACGTTGTACACCGGCACGGGTATGTGGCTCAGAGGCGCGCCCGGTCCTTACGTTTATACGGTAAAAACCGCGCCCGTCGGCACGAAATTGGATAAGCACAACGGCTTTAACGACGATGAATCTACCTGCTACTATCAGATTATCGCCAAAAACGCAATGGACGGCGGAACGATGTACGTCACCGTAACGGCGGCGAACGGACAGACTTGCGATATTCCCGTCACGATTGCAGCCGTATCCGGCGGACACGAGCATACGTGGATTGAAGAAATCGGGAAGATAGATTACGAACATCACGGCTACACGAAATGCGCCGATCCCGCCTGCCCCGGCGTTGCCCCCGCTTTTGATAAAGGCTCGCAGTATGCAAGCCACGAGTTTGACGGCGGATGCACCGCAGCATGCATAACGTGCGGCAACCTCGGCAATCCCGACGCAAAGCATAATTTTACATATCAGGTTGATGAAAGCGACGCAACTTACCACTTGAAAAAATGCGTTTGCGGCGAAGTTGAAAAGGACGAAAACGGCAACGTCGTAAAAGAAAAACACAGCGGCGGCGAACAAACTTGTCTGAGCGGCGCAAAGTGCGACGTTTGCGGACACGAATACATCGCCAAGAGAGGGCATAGGTTCGAGTTCAGGTCGTTCAGAAACAACGACGGCACTTATACGCACCTTGGATTCTGCAAATATTGCGGAATAGAAGAAGTGCCTTTAAGGCACTCTCCGACCGGCGGCGTGGCAACCTGTCAGGCGCGCGCGAAGTGCGATTACACACACAACGGCGACGTTTGCGGTTGCGAATACGGCGAATTCAAGGCGCACAACATGGTGGGCGGAGTTTGCACGGAATGCGCTTCCGACGAATATATTAAAGAAGTTGTCATCGATGTGCCGGAGTATTGGGAAGGAATGGCATATCGCCCGATGTTTTATCCCAACGTCATAAAAGGGAACGTTATTCCCAAAGGGGATATTTTCTACAAAGCGTCCCCCGAGCTTAACGGCAACGACACGCTGTGCAACATAAAAGACAGCAACATAAAGTATATTACCAACAACAGCGTAATGTACTACGTATTCGCGCCGCACACAACCTGCAAATTCCCCGAAAACGTCGACGAAATCAACGTTTCGGTGACTCACGGCGAAGTTCTGGGTAAAAGCATAAGAAAAAATGACGGCAGCCTGATTGTTTTGGTGTTCTTGCGCCTTGACCGCGCGGTACAGTCCATTGACGTCGGCGTTTCGCAACCGCTCGTCGGACATCTTCCCGAAACGCTGCAAATCACCGAGAAAAACGGATACACTGTGACGATAAACAACGTTGAAGGGTTTTTGAAAGACGGCAGATTTTACGACGGTGTGCCTTATTACGCAAACGTTACGATAAAAGCGCCGGAAGGCAAAGTCTTTCCGATTTTGACTCCCGATTTCGAAAACTGGCTTTGCGCGAGCAATATTTCCGGCGGTAA
The DNA here is from genome assembly GCA_900548285.1 of uncultured Eubacteriales bacterium. Taxonomy (GTDB): domain Bacteria; phylum Bacillota; class Clostridia; order Christensenellales; family Borkfalkiaceae; genus UBA10281. The sequence continues at coordinate 6,291 of URKE01000060.1, forward strand.
ATTCTTAAGTTTCGAGCAAAGCAATGATTATACGGAATTGACGGTCGTCATAAAAACGTTGAGCGCAACGGATTGTCTGCACGAAAACGTGACGATGAAAGAAGCGGGAAAACTCGCGACCTGCACGGAAGACGGCGTAATGGATAAGTATGCCTGCTCGGGTTGCGGAAAAGAGTTTTTCGACGCGGCATGCACTAAGCCCTGGAGCGAATCGACGGCGAAGTTACCCCATAAGGGGCATAATCCCGGTTCCGAATACAAAACAGAAAAAGATAAGCATTACCGCGAATGTAAGACCTGCGGCGAGAAAACGGACGAAGCCCCGCACGACTTCGGCGCGCTTGTTGTTCAAACGAACCCCACCTGTATGCAAAAAGGCGTGAAGGCGCATTATGAATGTTCGGCGTGCAAAAAACTTGTCGACGCGGATAAGAACGAAACGACGCTTGAAGATCTGATAATTCCCGTCAACCCCGACGGAGGGCACAGTTTCGGCGCGTGGATAAACGAAGTTCCCGCAAGCAACACGGCAAACGGCGAAAAAGCCCACAAGGATTGTCTGATCTGTAACAAACACTTTGACGCAAACGACAAGGAAATATCCGCCTTTGACCTTATAATCGCCAAAATCGGCACGCATAAAGTAACCGTAAACGGCGAAAACAAAATCTATAACGAAGGCGAAAAAGTTACCGCGATTGCGGACGATCCGGCGGACGGCAAAGTGTTCACAGGCTGGCAGGACGAAAGCGGAAACATCGTCAGCAACGATAAGGCTTATACCTTTACGGTAACGGGCGCAACAACTCTTACTGCCGTATATGACGATATGCCTTCGGGCGGTGGCGAAATCACCCCGTCTGCCAAAAACGACGGACTTTCGGGCGGAGCGATTGCCGGCATTGTAACAGGTTCGGCAGCGGTCGCAGGGCTCGGCGGATTTTCGATAGTGTGGTTTGCGGTGAAGAAAAAAACGTTTGCGGATTTAATCGCCTCATTCAAGGGCGCTTTTAAGAAAAAATAATAAAAACAACGGTTTTAAGTCGCGGATTTTCGGCGATGCGGATTTTCGGCGATGCGGATTTTCGGCGATGCGGATTTTCGGCGATTTGGAATATATTACTTAAAATTAAAAAGGAGTAAGACTATGAAAAGAAAGACGTTTCTCACAATTATGACGTTGCTGCTGACGATTGTAATGCTCACCGCTTGCGGTAAGGGAGGAAAACATAATTATTCGGAAGAATGGAGCAATAACGAAACTCATCATTGGCATGCGTGCGCAGACAAGGGCTGCAAAGAAATCAAAGACAAAGCCGAACACTCCTGGAACGGCGGCAGCGTGTCGGTTGAGCCGACCACGGAAAAAGAAGGCACTATGGTTTATACCTGCACGGTCTGCCACAGAGAAAAGACCGAGAAGATTGATAAACTTGTCGCCGAAAAAGAATATACCATAACTTTTGACAGCAAAGGCGGCAGCGCGGTACAACCCGTTAAGGCAAGCGCAGGCGCGACGATCACGGCTCCTGCCGCTCCCACCAAAGACGGTTTTGTTTTTGCGGGTTGGTACGAAAGTACGGACGGCGGAGTAACTCTTTCCGACGTGGAATTCAGTTTTGCATATATGCCGGCAAGAGTGTTCACGCTTTACGCAAAGTGGGCGACTGCCGACATCAAGGGCAAGACTTTCAGTAAAGTTGACGCCGTTGTCGAGTGGGAGTCCGAAGAGATCAAGAAAGCGCTTCTTAAAGAAATGGAAATGACGGAGGAGCAGTTTATACAAAATCATAAGGTATCAAAAATTACGCTCGTTTTTGCGGCGGATAAAGATTCCGTGACGGTGACTTTTGATCAAAACCCGGGCGAAGAAGACAATAAAGGTAAAGGCATCGTAACGCTGTTGTACAGGATTAAAGGCTCTGCTATCGTGTTCTATGACAGCCAGGAAGATATGGAACAAGAAATCCCCGCTCACGCGTTCGGATTGCTTGCCGGCTCGACGTTTGAGTTGTCCGCAGATAAAACGACCATTATACAGAGCAATATCCAACCGGGAATGGGAACGATTAAATATAAGTATAGCGTTGCAGTAAAATAGACCTACAAAAGCGCAAGGGTTTTTCAAAAACGACAAAAACCTGCCTATAAGTCGATTATCGGTATAAAATAAAGTTGAGCAATGCTTTAAAAAAGAAAAAGTTTCGGATCGCAAATCCAAAATCTATTAATAAAAAATAAGGAGGCAAAATTAATGAAGAAAAAATTACTTTGCGTCATATCCGTGATGCTTGTCGCTTTAAGCCTGTGCTTTTTTGCAAGTTGCAACGGTCGCAACGGCTGCGGCGGCAAAACGGTTGAACTGAAAAGCAGTATGGGAGTTACGCTTACCGGCGGAAACTTCGGGAAAAAGGCTAAACTCATAACCGAAAAAGTGGAAATGACGGAAGAAAACGTCAAAAGCACGATTGACAAACTGCCCGAAGAGTTTAAGTTGCTTGCCGACGAAAAAATGACGACAATCGACATTTCGGTGGAATCCGACGGAGTTAAGGTTCAACCCGACGGAAAAGTCAGAGTGTCCGTACCCGCGCCCATAGAAGGCGTCGAAGAATATCTGGTTTTCCATATCAAGAGCGAAAGCACAGTCGAACGGCTCGACTGCGAGTTCAAAGACGGGAAAGTTATTTTTGAAACGGACTCTTTCTCTCCTTACGTTTTTCTTGACAACTCAGATAGTTCGGCGCTCGTTATAAAGAATCCCGGTCCGTGCGAGGGAACGGTTACCGTAACGTATATTATGGGTGTAGTTACAACTTGGTACAAAATCTATTCCGGCGAAGAAAAGAAGATCTATTCCAGAGCGAACGAAACAGTGAAACTTTTCGTTGAATGCGGATATGATTTTGTTCTTGACGGCTGGTTTATGGAGAAAGATGGCAAAATCGAAAGCACTCCGTTTTCAACGGAAAGCATGATTGAGGGTAAAACCGTTGCGGGCGAAAAGACGATAGTTTGCAAATTCGCGGCCGATCTTACCGATATGGAAAGCATATGGGCGTTCCCCGGTACGTCAAACATGCCTAAGGGCTATTCGGACGGAAGAGCCGCCACGTCGGTATACATCAAACCCGGCAATCAGACGGGAATCGACTTAAGCAAACTTATAATCAAGGGTAAAAAGAAAAAAGACGGCAAACTTATGTACACGATTCTTGCGCCCGAACAATTCGTCGTTACCGGTCTTGACAAGGTCGATTATTCAAAAGAGGGCGAGTATCGCGTGGAATATAAGGTCAAAGTCAGCGACGAAAAAGAACTTACTCTTGTTATAACCGTTTATGTTTCCGAGAAG
>URKE01000061.1 GCA_900548285.1 uncultured Eubacteriales bacterium
CGCGCCGAAAGTACTTGTAGGGTGACTTACCGGGAGGATAGGTCGTTGCCACATTCCATTTAACACCGCTTTATGCGGTGTTTTTTTTATGAAATATATATAATTAATAGTGCAATTGTGAAATATATATAATTAATAGTGCGATATTGTCTGAAAGCCTTGCTTGTTTTGTTCCGAACACAGAAGTTAAGCTTCGGCGCGCCGAAAGTACTTGTAGGGTTTATCGCCGAAAGAACAGATAAAACCGACGTCAAGCGAAATATCTTCCCTATTCTGATTCAGAAAACGCCCTCGGAATACATACAGTATGCCTTCGGGCGTGTTTCTTTGCATAATACGAAATCTCTTCCGTTTGCCGCCGATTTTCTCAATTGTTTCGGCTTCTTACCGGGAGGATAGGTCGTTGCCACATTCCATTCAAGCACTGCTTTGTCGCGGTGCTTTTTTTGTGTCATCGAAAACCACGCGATAGTCGCGTGGTTCAAAAAAGGTTAACCGTTGATTTGTATTTTATATTTTGAGGTTGCCGGATTGTATTTAACGCGGCTTTTTTACTTTATGAGTTAAAATTCCACACGCTCGGCGTGTGGTATTTCTTTTCCTATTATATCCAAAATGCTTAATTAATCGACCTATACGCCGACTTTTATTGTTTAATATGTGAGACGGATATTACAAGTATGACTTTCGTTATTTAAAATTTTAATTGTAAACAACAAATAATGACAGAAACAGTTTAACGTGATTTCGGTTATCAGAAACACACAGTTCTGGTCGTCGGCTTCCAATATGCTGATTCTTCTTCTCACCGACCTGTTAAAGGCTTTGATTCCGCCGTTTATCTTCGCGGAGTGCATTCTGGCGGTAAACAGTAAAAGATTTTCTTTCTGGACGAGAGTTCTTTTGTTTATTCCGGGGATTTTGCCGGGCGTGGCGGGAACTATTGTGTGGGCAAGGGGTATTTTCGGCAGCGGCTCTTCCGGACTTTTAAACGGTCTTTTATCCGCTTTGAACGGCGATTTCGTCGCAAAGTCGCTCAGAACCACGCAGACGAAGCAGATAGTGATATTCATCAGCAATCTGTCCAACACGTATTACGCGGATATCTGTTACGGCGTTATCAAAGAGGCGCGCAAATACGACTATCTCGTAACGATTTGCGTGGTGGAGAGCAACAAAGTCGATTATTATAACGAGATGTATTTAAGGCAGGTGGACGGGATAATAAACTTTTCCTATACTTTCTGCAAGCCCGAAGTCTTTGAAAAACTCGCCAAAAGAGTCGCCATGATAAACTGTCGCCCTTATGACGAGTTTTCGATAGGTATTAACTACGCCGACGCGATGGAAAACATCGTGAAAAAATTCGCTGAGAAAAATCGCCGCGAAATAGCGTTCATAACCGGCAGGGATTGGAAATCGGTTGAAAAGGATACGCGTTACATCGCTCTCGATTATTATACTAAACAATACGGTATAGAGTTGAAAAAAGAGAATATCTTAAACAGCGACGAAACGACGGAAGCGGCTAAAGGAACGGCCTTGTTTTCGGAAGGCGCGGCGTGCATGGAGAAAATGCTGAAAAAGGACCCCGATATCGACGCCGTTTTCTGCATGAACGACATGCTCGCGATAGGGGCGTTCAAGTACCTTAATTCCATAGGAAAACGCGTCCCGGAAGACATATCGCTCTGCGGTTGCGATAACATTTCTTATCTGCAGTGTCTGGATAACAAGTTGTCGACGATAGATTTTTCCAAGATGGAGTTCGGCAGGTTATGCACGCAGAACATTCTCGACAAAATCAACGGCAGAAAAGCCGAAGGTACTAAAACCATTTACGCTTCGTTTATCGATAACGGTTCTATTTAACCCGAACGTATTTTTCGGGATATTGTTTAACGCGAAAACAGCCTTCTTGTGTATTCCGGAAACGGCATGCCGCCGGCGAAACTGCGGTGTAAGCCGGCTTCGGCAGATGTCGGGCAAGGACGACAAATCGGGCAACAACAAATTAGGCAACGGCAAATCGGGTGTTGACAATAAATCGGACAACGGCAAAAATGCAAATTAACGCCCGGAAACCGCGCTATAAGTCGATTAACTACCATTTTTGCGCTTTCATAAGCGAAGAGGTCGCCGGTTTTAAACGCCGAAACGCAACAAAAGAAGTAAAAAAGGAAGAACGGTTGAGTTCTTCCTTTTTTTGCGGTTATCGATTTAATTTTCCGCATGGTTTTACCGTGAAGTCGGCAAACTTTATGCGGTAATTTATATTTTATTCTTGTCTGGCATACGTTAATACGGCGATCCGTCTGTATTTTTCGATACGGCGTTGAGTTCCGACGATTTTTTCGCGGCTTGTTCGCGGGCGCGGTATTTCGCGGGCGAAACGAGATATTTTTTCTTGAACACTTCCGAAAAGTAATAAGGGCTGGCAAACCCCGTGGACTCGGAAATGGACGAAATGGTGAAACTCCCGTTGGCGAGCATTTCCGCGGCTTTGCTCAGCCGCACGGACGTGAGATAAGCCTGCGGCGACCTTTTTATTTCGCGGCGGAAAATTCTCGAAAGATATTGCGGCGAAACGAAAAACGTTTTCGCGATCGTTCCCGCGGAAATGTCGTTGCCGTAATTTTTGTCGATATAATCCACGATTTTTTCGACGAGTTGCGTCTTTATCGTCTTTTGAGAGCTGGCGGAAGCAAATTCCGCGGCAATTTCCGCAAAAATCCGGTAAAGGTTGGAAAGCATTATGAAGCCCTGCGGATCTTCGTTTAAATTTCCGTCGTTCATCGCGCTTAAAAACATAGCGGCGAACTTATCGTAATCGGAAACGGTTTTAACGAAAACGTCGTTGCCCAGCCCCGACTGCTCGAAAAGCGTTCCGCAGTCCGAGCCGTTGATCTCGAACCATATCGAACGCCAGGGGTTTTCGGGGTTTTGCATATAAGACACGGTTTTCCCGGGAGCGATGGCAAAAATCGCTCCTTTTTCCACGACGTATTTCTTGTTTTCGTAGTAGCACACGCCTTCGCCGTCAAGAATGAAATGCACGATGTAATTTGTGAGTTTCCACGGTCCGACGGGATATTTTCTCGGCGAAGTCCTTTCCCACGCGCACACGACGGGGCGGATATGATAGTCCGTAAGCGAATAAAATTTTACGCAGACGTTTTTTTGTAAGAACGTGTATTTTTTATCGTCGATCATCTTTGGTACCCATCGTATTATATCATTATCGGTTTTCTATTGCAAGCCTAATCGCCGCATTGTTTCAAAAAACGGATTTTTAAGTTCAAATATTAATATGTTTTGCCGAGCTCCGCAAAAATTTTCGGTCTTAACCCGTGAAAATTTACCTGCGCGAGGGCTTTTTTTGTTTCAAATTTTGTATCTTTCATTTCAAAAATAATATTGCAAACGGATACCCTTTGCGTGTAAAATATCAGGGTAAACCGAGGGAATGTTCATTTCGTCGGACGGAGAAAATATTATGGCTGACAAACTTGTAAAAAAACAAATACGGGAAAGTAAGTTATTCCGAACTCTTCGCTGTGATGCTTTTCTCGGTTGTTCCCGCCGTTCTTTTATATGCGTTCGCGCAGAAATTCATTGTGAACAACGTTAATATCGGAGGTTTGAAAGGATGATTACGCGTCGGCTTAAAATTTTATACAATAAATGCGGAAAATCGAGCTATAAGGCGATTAACGGCGAGATTCTTTCTGTAAAAACCGTTTTCGGCGGCGACGAACTCGTCATTTTTGACGGCGGCGAAAAGGGTAGGAAGGAATGTGTCCTGGAAGCGGAACGCGGCGAAAGCGGTTTCGCTTTTTTCGCTTATGCGGTTAACAAAGAATTGCCCGTTTATTACCCCGAAGAGGGGGTTATCGTAACGACTTCCGACGACGAAAGAAGTTACGGCGAAATCGAATCGGCGATAAAAGCGAAAGGTCTGAAAACCGATATCGGAAAATTCGAGTCGGGCGAGGAAACGTCTTTTTCGTCGGCAGAAAAACTTCCGTCGAGGCGGTGTCCCACGTTTTTATCCGTTTCCGGAAATGTGAATTTGTGGGAAGCCGGGTTCAGGGGTTTTCCTATCGAGGAAAAACAACATTTCGATCTTTACGATTATTTTATTCCGCGGCAGAATTGGGACAGAGTGAATTTCGACGCGGACGCCGAAAGGGTGGTTTACAGGTATTCGTTCGGCAGGGGAATGGGCGCGCGCGACGACCTCAAACGCAGAAATTATAAGGGGTATTATCCTTGTATTATCGCCGAACTCCCGGACGGCGGAATCGATTATTCCGTTACGGCGTTCTGCGATTCCGAAACCGATTATGCGGCGGACTGCGGAACAAATCCTTTTAACGCGATGCTTCACAGCGCGGCTAATTCGCTCGCGGACGAGGAGAAAACGGCGGCGAAAAAACTCGAAAGCGCGCCGACCGTTCTCAGAGTGAAACTTTCCGCGGCGAACAACGGCGAAACCTGCGCAACGGCGTATTTCAGATTGCCGCAGATCAACACGCCCGTTATGGCGGAATCCGATAAGACGGGCGAAGTCGTTTCGCAAGGTTACGGAATTTACAAGAACCGCGTGTTTATGCGCGTTACGGCGGACGGCGAAAAAGCAAACGGCGCGGAAACGGCGTTTATTCTCGCCCCGGGCGAAAAGAAAGACATATATATATTGTTGTTTTTTAAGCCCGTGGAGAAGAGTTTTGCGGATAAGTTCGACGAAACGGATTTTGAAAAACGCTTGTCCGAGGCTGAAAAAGTATGGCGGGAAAAACTCGGCGATTTAGCCGAACTATGCTTACCGGAAAAACGGATCGAAAACGCCGTTAAAACAGGTTTTTTCCATCTCCTCGGCTCATGTTTCGGCGAGCGGGGCGGAAACGTTCTCGCTTCCTGCGCGGGCGTGTATCCGCCGATCGGCTCGGAAAGTTCGCCGATAATTCAGTTTCTGGACAGCGTCGGGCAAAACGAAGCGGCGGGGAAGTGTCTGAATTTCTTTTTCGGACGTGAAAAAGAGAACGGGTTTATTCAGAATATCTGCGGCTATATGCTCGAAAACGGCGCGACTCTTTATAACGAGAGTCTGCATTACGCATATTCGCGCGATAAAAAGCAGTTGGCGGAGAACTTCGGTAAAATCAAAAAAGCGACGAGTTACGTTCTCGGCTGGATAGACAGAAACAAAAACGACAAACCGTTCGGTTACGGAATGATAGACGGACAAGTCGCCGATCCGGAGGACACTTTCCGGTCGTACGCTCTTAACGCTTTCGCTTATGCGGGTTTGCGCGGCGCGGCTGAGTTGTATGAGGCTTTCGGCGCGGAAAAAGACGAAACCGAAAGGGTGAAACGCTATGCCGACGAACTTGCGGGAAACATAAGAAAGGCGTATAAAACGGCGTTGAAACGTTCGCCGCTCGTTCCGCTTAAGGACGGCAGATGGACGCCCGCGGTTGCTCCGTGGGCGGAGGGCAGATGCGCTTGCTCGCTGCATTTCGAGGGTGAAAGTTGTTTCACTCACGCGGCGCATAACCTTAAGGATTCGCTTCTGTCGCTCGGGTTTTTGGTTTATTACGGCGTTTTTGCGCCCGAAACGGACGACGCGACGAGGATAATCGAATATCTTTCCGATAGTTATTTCGAGGATAACACCGCGTTTTCGCAGCCGTATTATAATCTCGCGCCGATGATAAATCTTTTCCGCGGCGAGCGGAAGGCGTTCTTAAAGGAATATTACACGGCTTTCGCAACCCTGGCGGACAGGGAAACGTATTCTTTCTGGGAACATTATTTCCTCGCCACGCCGCACAAAACTCACGAGCAGGCATGGTTTTTGATGCGCACGAGATATATGCTGTATTTTGAAAAGAACGGCGCGCTGTATTTGCTGGCGGGAATCCCCGACGCGTGGAGAAAAAAGGGGAAGAAAATCGTTTTGAAAAACGCGAGATGTTTATATGGTAAATTCTCGCTCGAAGTTGATTTTTCAGACGGAGGAGCAGATTATCGTTTTGAAAGCGATTTTCCTCAAATACCCGTCTATATATCGATTAACGGTGAAAATAAAAGAGTATAAACAAGTAAATGCCGCGCCGGTTTTTCAGGCGCTGGGAGTGAAAAATGGGATTTAAAGAACTTGAAAAACAACTGTGCGCCACGGCGAAAGCCTTCGGAGCATTCAAAGCGGAGTTCGGCTACGGAAAGAGCGGAGAAGAATTGTTGAAACCGTTTTTCCGATCGCTCGAGGAAAGCCTCGGCGCGATTAAAACGGAATTCGATTTTTTAATAGGCAAAGATACCGTAAATATCGACGGAAAAAGTTTCGGCGCGTATGCCGAAGCGGGCGATACGATCATATTCGACGTCAGCGTGAAATTCAACGGACGGTGGAGCGACGTTTGCAGAACTTTCTTCGTCGGAGAAATAAATGGACTGCAAAAATCCGCCTATAAGTCGATTAATTCGACAATTTCGGTCGGCAAAGGCTCGCTTGAAAACGGCGTTGAGGCGGAAAAGATATACGAAGCGGTAAACGCTTGTTACGCAAAAAGCGGAAAAACGCTCGTTCATCACGCGGGGCATCTGATAGACAAAACGCCGATCGCCGAGCCTCGGTTTATCGCAGGAGAAAAGAGAAAGGTTAAAAGCGGAAACGTTTACGCGATCGAATCGGGGCTTTACGACGGATTCGGAATAAGGCTCGAAAACGATTTTTACTTAAGCGAGAGCGGCGTGGAAGATTTATCCGATAAAATTATGCCGCTCGCCGACGTCGAAAGTTATATAAGCGGAAAATGAAAAGTTATATAAGCGGAAAATGATAAAAAATTCAAAAGAAGGACGAAAAAAATGAAAATCAAAGGACCGTATGCGGTGCTGATGACGCCGTTCGACGGAGAAACGGTGGACGGCGAAGCGTTCGTAAAACAAATCAAAAGACTGAACGATACCGACTTATCGGGATACGTTGTGAACGGAAGCACGAGCGAGTTTATTCAGTTGTCGCCGGACGAGCAGAAAAGAATGGTCGAACTCACGGCTTTGAACAAAGCGCGGGACAAAAAACTCGTTGTCAGCGCGTGTACGGGCAACGTGACGGACACTTACAGAATATGCTGCCACGCGGCGGATATGCTTGCGGACGCGGTGCTTGTCTGCCCACCGTATTATTTCGAGTATACCGTGGGCGAGCGGGAAAAGTATTTCAAAAAGATAGCGGACATTTCGCCGTTGCCGGTGATACTTTATAACATTCCGTTTTTCACGCAGGAAATCGAAATGGACGTGATTTACCGACTGTTCGAGCATAAAAACATAATCGGCATCAAGGACAGCAGCGCGAATATGAAGCGAATCGAACATATGATCGAAGAAACGCGCGGCAAAGACGTTTCGGTGCTGACGGGAACGGACGATATTTTGTTCCCCGCGCTCGTCGGCGGCGTCAGCGGAAGCATGACGGCGTTCGCTACGATTTTTCCCGAGAAGATATGTTCGCTTTATCAAGCCGTGGAAACGGGCGAATACGCGGTGGCGAAAGAAATTCAGTTTTCGATGATGGCGGATCTGAGAAAAGCAGACAAAGCGACGTTCCCGCAGGGCTACAAACGGCTTATGGAAAACGTGAGCGGAATCCGCTTCGGAGATAAGGAGGTTGAACCCGAATGAAAATAACGGACGAATCGGCAAAAACGACAGGCGAAACGGCAGACAAAACAATAAGCAAAACGATAGGAAAAACGACGATGAAAGCGGCTGTGTGGTACGGCGATAACGACGTGAGAATCGAGGAATTGCCAATTCCTGAAATCGGCGAGGAGGAATCGCTTTTAAAAGTCCGCGCGGCGGGCGTGTGCGTAACCGACTACCATATTATCAGCGGCAAACTGAGAATCGGTCAGCCGCCGAACGTTCAGGGGCATGAAATCTGCGGCGAAGTTGTCGGGATAAATACGAAGAGAAAGGATATAGCGATCGGGCAGCGATGCGTGGTCGCCACGTCGCTCGGGTGCGGGCATTGCGAATATTGTCGCGAGGGTAAGCAGTATATCTGCAAGGACAGCGGCGAAATAGGATATTATCCTCACCACGGCGGTTATGCGGAATACGTCAAAGTACCCGTCGGCGCGATAGTGCCGATAACGGACGAGGTTGACGACGAGAGCGCGGCGATACTCGAAAGCGTCGTCTGCCCTACGGAATCGCTTATGCGGATAGGCGTGCCTTTCGGCGGAACGGTTTTCGTCGCGGGGGTAGGCCCTGCGGGGCTTGCGTTCATAACGGTCGCGAAGTCGCTCGGCGCAAGGAAAGTCGTGGCGATGGTCCGCGGCGAAAGAAATGCGGAACGAGCGAAGAAGTTCGGCGCGACGGACGTCATCGATTGCCTTAAAGAGGACGTGAAAACAAAATTCGAAGAGATTAACGGCGGCGAACTTGCCGACGTGACGATAGAGGCGACGGGCGCGCCCGCAGTGATAACGGCGATGCCCGAATACACGAAAAAGGGCGGCAAAATAATTCTTTACGGAATCCCCGGCGACGGCGAAACGGTTATGCTCCCGATAAAAAAACTCATCTGCGAAGAGATGACGGTCTACGGCGCGGTGGGGAACACCAAAGCCTGGTATCCGCTCGTGAAAATGATTGCGGACGGGCGAATCGACATAAGGAAATTCGTAACGCACAGGTTTAAACTCGACGAGATAAACAAGGCGTTCGAATTATATAAACAGCACGATAAAGAACTTATAAAGGCAGTTATTGAATTTAATTAAGAGAGGAAAGACAATGAAAATAACAGACGTAGAAGTGATAGTGGTAAGACAAGACGAAGTGAAAATGATCGGCGACGGCAGCCAGGACACGGCTGTCGTGCTGGTCCACACCGACGAAGGAATAACGGGCGTAGGGGAAGTAGACAGCGCGCCCGAAGTCGTCAAGGAGATCGTCGAAGCGCCGTCCTCGCACGATCAATGCAGAGGCTTGAAAACCATTCTTATGGGCGAAGATCCCACGAACATCGAGTGCCTTTGGTACAAAATGTATTATTACAGTTATTATTATACGCGCAGGAGCGTCGGCATCCACGCGATGAGCGGAATAGATATCGCGCTCTGGGATATAACGGGAAAGAAATACGGCTTGCCCGTTTCCAAACTTCTCGGCGGAAGATTCCGCGAAAAAATCCCCGCTTACTGCTCGGTGCTTATGCCGGGCAGCAAAAAGGAAATCGACGAACTCGTGGCGCATCACAAAGCCGATTGCAATTATCACGGTTACAAATTCGGCTGGGGCGCGCTCGGAGAGAGCGAGAAAAAGGACGTAGAACTCGTCGAATATTGCAGAAAAGCGGTCGGCGACGACGCAAGGCTTATGATAGACATAGGAATGCGCTGGACGGACTACAAATACGCGCTCAGAGTGGCGA
>URKE01000062.1 GCA_900548285.1 uncultured Eubacteriales bacterium
CGTCGGCAAAATTGCCGACGCCGCCATTTTAAAAACAGATTTTATCTGTACTGATCGTCGTCAAGAATTCTGATAAATTCTTTCAGCGCGAAAGAATGTTCCGCGCCCTCTTTACTCACCACGACGCCCGTCATACGGAGCGGAAGTCTGGGCGTGGTTTTAATCTCGGACAGTTCCTGACGTTTCAACTCGTCGAGAATATATCTTCTCGGAATGCATGCGATACCGAGTCCGTTTTTAGCCATTTCGACGAGCATTTCAACGCTGCCCACTTCGAATTCCGGCGTGATTTTTATATTAATCGAATCGAGAAAATTATATATTTCTTTGGAAGTCGCCGTGTTGTTGTCGAGCATAAGAATGGGATAATTCGACAAATCTTTGAGATCGATCGTTTTATCGAACAGATCCGCATATTTATCGCACGCAACGAAAATATCTTCCACTTCGCCCGTCTGACCGGTGAGAAGAATATCTTTATCGAATACGGGCAGATTTATTAACCCCACGTCGGCTTTGTTTTGCTTTATCAGTTCGATGGTTTCTTTCGACGTGCTGTTTTTTAGAATGATAGAAACGTTGGGATAAAGTTCATGATATTTCTTGATATATCTCATAAGGAAGTGGGTTATGTTCGTATCGGACGCGCTGATTCTGAGCGTTCCCGTGGCGATGTTTCTTATCGCCTTAAACCGATCTTCAGCCCCGTCGAGCATCTTTAACGCCTGTTCTACGATGGCAAGCATCTGAACTCCGCCCGTTTCCGTCAACTCCATTCCGCGGCTGACTCTGTTGAAAAGTTTTCCGCCGAGTTGGGTTTCAAGCTGCTTTATTGCCTGAGAAACCGCGGGTTGCGAAATGTATAACTCCTCCGCGGCTTTGGTAAGGCTTCCGCATTTTGCCACCGTGTAAAAAACTCTGTATAAATCAAGATCTACCATTTTACTCTCCTTTCCGTCTTTTGTTCATCATTTACCTACGCAAAACTTGGCGAAAATTTCGTCGATAATTGCCTCGTCTGCCGTTTCGCCGCTTATTTTACCGAAAGCGAGCCACGCGTTTCTTATGTCTATGGACGAAAGATCCGCAGTGTTCACCGAAAAACTTTCAACCGCGTCGTTCACGGAATCCAAAGCCTCTTTAAGCGCGACGAGATGCCTTTCCTCGGTAAGAAAATCAGCCCCGAGATCGATTTCTCCGCCGAACGCCTTTTCGACGAGCGATTTTTTCAGTTCGTCTATGCCGTCGCCGTTTTTAGCGGATATCGACACGTCGCCTTTCACGTCGCAATTTGTTCCGAGGTCGGTTTTGTTGATAACCACGATTCTATCTCTGTTTTCCGTTTCGGCAAGTATCTTTTTATCGTCCGCGTCGGTTTTTACCGAGCCGTCCAGCACAACAAGACATACGTCCGCGGAATTAAGAATTTTCAACGATCTTTCTATGCCCGCATTTTCGATTTCATCGTCGCTTTCGCGTATGCCCGCGGTATCCGAAAAAATAAATTTTACTCCGTCGATATCGATTTCGCCTTCAACCGCGTCGCGGGTTGTTCCCGCAACGGACGAAACGATTGCTTTATCGTAATCGAGAAGTCTGTTAAGAAGCGAACTCTTCCCCGCGTTCGGCTTGCCGAGAATGGCGACCTTTACGCCGTTTTTTATTTTCCTGCCGGCGCCGTATTTCCCGATAATCGACGAGGTTTCGTTTTTAACTTCTTCGAGCGTCGTCTTTATGACGTCGTAATTATCTTCCGTCACGCCCTCTTCGGGATAATCAATTCCCGCGTCGATATAAGCGAGCGCATACGTCAGTTTATCCTGCAAGGCTTTGATTTTCGCGCAGAGTTTTTCGCGATAAAGATAATAGCCCGCCTTTACTTCGCCGACGCTTTCGCTGTTTATCATATCGATAAGACCTTCGCACGAGGAAAGGCTCATTTTGCCGTTCATAAACGCTATTTTCGTAAATTCGCCGCGCGTTGCGGGAATCGCTCCGAATTCGATCGTTCTCTTCAGTACACCGCGCGATATGGCTATACCGCCGTGACAATGAAATTCCACCATGTCTTCGCCGGTGTAACTTTTCGGCGCGCGGAAATAAACGCACATTCCGAAGTCGGTAAAATTTCCGCCGTCTATTTCGCCGACGTACATTTTATACGGCTCGAAATCTTTTACCTTATGTTTTCCGAGCGGTCTGAACATTTTTTCGGCTATATTAAGCGCGTCCGCGCCGCTCACTCTTATTATGGCAACGCCGCCCGTTCCCGGCGCGGTCGATATTGCCGAAATCGTTTTACTCATAACGACAGATTAAAATAACGAATCGGTGTCGTCGTCAGACTTCCCGTCATACGGCTTTCCATCGCGAGAATTGTCGTTGTTTTTGCCGGAATATCCGTTATCCGAGCCGAAATCGGCGAAAGGATCGTCCGAATTAGTTTTACCCTGCGTACTGCCGCCCGAAAACTCCCCGAAAGGATCGTCCGAACGACTGTTTTTATTCGTATCCGCAAAATCCGAAAAAGGATCCTGCGAGGGATCGGAGCGGTCTTCGCCGTAACTTCCCGAAGCGTTACCGCCGTCGGAATAAGGCGATCTCGCATAAGGATTACCGGGATTACCGTAGCCGTAATAAATTCTTCTCTTCGCAAGAATTTCGTCGAAATTAACGGCGGAACGACCGGAAAGAGAAAGCGTGAACGCGCCGTAAAGAAGCGACGAACCCGTAAGAACCGTAAAGATAACGGATAAAGTGAGATGAGTCCTCGTTCTCAGCGGCGAATAAGTGCGGAATAAATCGCAATAAAGAAGCGCGACGAACACCATATAGACGATTTTTGAAACGTCCGTCAGGTTGGATAAAACGTTTGCAAGATTCGTGTTGTAAGCGAACATTTCTTCCGTAAGAACCGCCGTTCCCGGGGCTATGCGCTCGGTTTCGACGAGTTGCGAGATTATCCTTAGCGAAAAGAAAGAATCGAGGACGACCGAAAACAACAAAAACGCCCCGAGAGCGGAAATCGCAACAATCGGGTAAAATTTATGTTTCTTCAACGCGTTGCAGTCGGAACGAAGTCTTGACAGCATAACGAACGCATAAAAAGGAACAAAACACATTTTCGGATTTTCAAGTCCGCGCGCTTTCGCCATTCTGTAAAGACCGAACGACCGAAGCAGATAATAAGCGATAAACATCGCGACCGCATATCCGGCATAACCGCCGAGAAACGTCATTATGCCGTCGAATCCTATTCTCCTCGGTACCTTAACGCCGTTTTCGACGTCGATTGCGAAGATTGTTTCAGACAAAATGAAAATGTCATACAATATCGAATATAGCATTTTAACCTCAGATAAACATAAAAACTATCGCGACTATTATCGCCGCGCCGAATACTATACAGGAAGCCATAAAAGGCGATTTCCTGTTAATTTTCCTGTATTTCCCTTTAATTTTATAACGTTTTTCGCTTTCCTCGCCCCATTCGGGCAAAGCAACCCTGACGTAATAAGGTACGGTTTTAAGTTCGCCGTTTTCGAGAACCTCGTAATACTTCACCCTTTCGAATTTGCCGACAGGCGGCTTACCGGAAAACTCTTTTTTCTTCTTTTCAAAAGCGAGTTTAATAAAATAAATAACGCTCACCGTGAGCAATGCAACGCCTATAAGGATAAGCGACGCGTCGGTTGCCATCCGAATGTATTCGCCGGTTAATCCGCCGACGATATTTTCGAGCAACAAGCCGTAGAAAATAGAAAAGAGGTTGTTGAAACCGTGCATTAAAGAGCCTATAAGCCAGTTTTTTGTGATAACGACCACAGACGCGATCGCAAGTCCGCCGATAAACTGAAGAATCAACTGAGAAAAATTACCGTGCATAAGAGCGAACGCAATCGCCGACAAAACTATCGCGGCAATACTGCCGAATTGCTCGAGTCCTCTCATAACGATTCCGCGGAAAAGCATTTCCTCGAAAATCGCGGGGCATAACACCGTAAGCGCGATGTAAATAAGCGCGAATATCCCCGAAAAAGGGCTTAAATTCGTATCGGGAGTAAAACCTCCGCCGATGATTTTTTCCGCGTCCTGTCCGAATTGCAGGTGGGTATGATAAAAAGTCATCATTACCCCCATTATCAGAAGGAGCGACATCAGAACCTGAACGCCGTCGAACCCGGCAACGTAACCGCCTCCGCCGAAAGGATTGACGCGCCGCGAGAGAGAATAGATCGCCGCGACGGCAAAAATCGTGAGTTGCGACACGAGCAGACTGACTATCATATACGCGTAAACGTCGTACTTATATAATTCCCTCAGCCGCTCGCCGAAAACTTTTCCGAACAACAGCGAAACGACGTAAAACATAACGAGAACGACAACGTAAACTATCCCGCTGTCCAACGCGTTGAATCTGTTCGGATTGTATGTCCTCGCCGGTTTCGGGCGAGGTTTTTCAAACCTGAATACGTTCATTTTAAACTTTGTAACGATCCATCATTTCGTTTATTCTGCCCTTTATGTCCTCAACGGCGTTTTCAAGAGCGACTTCGCCTTTGAAAGATTTATCTCTGTAACTGATTTCCGCAACGCCTTTGTCGCAGTTCTTCTGGCTGATTACCACTCTTATCGGAATTCCGAAAAGATCTGCGTCGGCAAACATAGCGCCCGCTCTTATATCTCTGTCGTCGTAAAGAACTTCCACGTCTTCGTCGCAAAGTTTTTTATAAAGACCGTCGGAGACGCCTTTCACGCGTTCATCCTCCGATTGCAGGCAACAAATTTCTACCTGCCAAGGAGCAATGGGCATAGGCCAGACGGGGCCGTAGTTATCGTGCTGTTCTTCGCAAATCGTTGCGCAAAGTCTGCCCACGCCTATTCCGTAACAACCCATTATCGGGTTCTTTTTCGTTCCGTCGCTGTCTACGTAAGTCATATTCATAGACTTAGTATACTTCGTTCCGAGTTGGAATATGTTTCCGACTTCGACGCCGCGTTTAAGGGTTATCGTGGGTTTACCGCAAACGGGGCATACGCCGCCGTTATAAGCCTTCGCAACGTCGACGTATACGACGTTTCCGACGTCTCTTTCAATATTCATACCCGCGTAGTGGAAATCTTTTTCGTTCGCGCCGCAGACAAAACTCTCGATATTTTTAAGCGAGCGATCGAAAACGACTTTTGCCTTTGCTTTAAATCCGACGGGACCTGTAAAGCCCGCCACGATACCGCAGTCTTCGTTTACGCCCGTTGCGGGATGAACTTCGGTTTTAAGATAATTGCGGAGTTTTGTTTCGTTGACTTCGAGATCGCCGCGAATAAATACGACAACGTAATCGTCGGAAACGTTTTCCTGATAAATAACCGCTTTGCACATTCTCGTCGGTTCGACTCCGAGTTTATGTTTTAACCCTTCGATCGTTTTAACGTTCGGGGTTTCGATTTTGCGGAGTTCTTCTTTTTCGCTTTCGACGTTGTGAGTTATGCAGTCGGCAACCTCTACGTTCGCTTTGTATCCGCAATTTTCGTCCGAACAAATCGCGAGAGTGTCCTCGCCGATATCCGTTAAAAGCATAAATTCGTGTGATACGCTTCCGCCCATCATTCCGCTGTCGCTCTTGACGGCGATAACGTTTTTCGCCCCCGCCCTCTTATAAATACGCACATACGCGTCGTAACATTTCCGGTAATACTCTTCGAGATCTTCCTGAGAGGTATGGAAAGAATAAGCGTCCTTCATCGTGAACTCTCTCACTCTTATAAGCCCGCCTCTCGCTCTCGGTTCGTCGCGGAACTTCGTCTGTACCTGGTAAATCATGAACGGATAATCGGTGTAAGAAGCGGCGATATCTCTCGCAAGGTGAACGGCTGCCTCTTCGTGAGTCATTCCGAGAACCATTTTCGCTCCGTTTCTGTCCGTGAAACGAACCATTTCGCTGCCGATACTCGTATATCTGCCCGACTCTTCCCAAAGCGAAGCCGGCATAACGACCGGAAACAAAACTTCCTGTCCGCCGATTCTGTCCATTTCTTCTCTGATAATCTTCTCTATTTTAGCCGTTATTCTTTTAGCGGGCGTAAAAAGCGAGTACGTTCCCGTACTCATATATTTCATATACCCGCCTTTCGTCATCAGCGCGTGGCTTGCTATAACGCAATCTTTCGGCGTTTCCTTGTATCTTGCGCCGAGCAAATTTCTTACCAACATTTGTTTATTCTCCATTTTCAGGGCGTTACCCTGCTTCGGTTATAAGTATAGACAATACGTATTATAAACTTTTTTTTATGAATTGTAAAGCGGTTAATTATGCTTATTGAATGAAAATCGCGGGGTATCGCTTACGTTTTCATCGTCGGTACAAACCCTGCCGCAGATCGGCGCAAATATTTTAAAAGAATTTATGACGAGCCGTTAATTCACTTGAAAAAATAATGTGAAAAATGTATAATAAAAAGGTAGAATTACAATTCTCACATCAGGAGAAAAAAAATGGACGTTAACCAACTTGCCGTAAACACAATCAGAGTTCTCTCTGCAGAAGCGATCGAAAAAGCAAAATCCGGTCACCCCGGGCTCCCGCTCGGAAGCGCGCCGATAGCCTATACGCTCTTTTCCAGGCACCTGAAATTCGACCCGAAAGCGCCGGGCTTTACCGACCGGGACAGGTTTATCCTTTCCGCCGGTCACGGATCGATGCTTCTCTATTCCGTTTTAAACCTTTTCGGTTATGATCTGCCTATGTCGGAAATCGAAAATTTCCGTCAATTCGGCTCGAAAGCGCCCGGGCACCCGGAATACGGAATGACTCCCGGCGTGGAAACGACGACCGGTCCTTTGGGACAAGGTATAGCGAACGCCGTCGGTATGGCGATAGCCGAATCTCATCTTGCCGCAATCTTCAATAAGCCGGGATATGATTTAATCGACCATTATACTTACGCTCTTTGCGGCGACGGTTGCCTTATGGAGGGCATCGAATACGAAGCGGCATCGCTCGCGGGGACACTTAAACTCGGAAAACTCATCGTTTTGTACGATAAAAACAACATAACCATAGAAGGCGATACGGACGGGGCGTTTACCGAGGACGTCGGCAAACGTCACGAAGCGCAGGGCTGGCAAGTTCTTTACGTCAAAGACGGCAACGATATGGAGTCCGTTTCCAAAGCGATTGCAAAGGCGAAAAAGGAAACCGAAAAACCCTCGCTCATCGTCGTTAAAACGGTTATAGGTTACGGCTCGCCCAAGGCAGGTTCTGCCGACGTTCACGGCGCGCCGCTCGGCGAAGAAGGCATTAAAACTCTTCGCGAAAATCTCGGTTTTAACTACCCGCCTTTCACCGTACCCGAAGAAGTTAAAAAACATCTCCACAAATATATAACGAGAGGCAGGAGAATAAGAAAAGAATGGGAAAAACTCTTCGACGCTTACTCGAAAGAATATCCCGAACTTTCGGAAAAATTCCTTTCTTATCTTTCCGGCGAAATTCCCGATCTGCTCGACGAAAAGCAACTTTTCGATTTTACAAAGCCGGAAGCGACGAGAAATACGAGTTATAAAGTTCTGAACGAACTCTCGAAACTTATCCCAAACCTCGTGGGCGGAAGCGCGGATCTCGCGCCGTCCAACAAATCTCTCATGAAAAACAGAGAGTATTATTCCGCCGAAAACCGCGCAGGCTCGAACTTCCACTTCGGAATAAGAGAACACGCTATGTCGGCTATCTGCAACGGCATTTCGCTTCACGGCGGACTTCGCCCGTACTGCGCGACGTTCTTTATTTTCTCCGACTATATGAAGAACGCAATGCGTCTTTCCGCGCTGATGAAACAGAACGTCACCTACATTCTCACACACGACTCGATAGGCGTGGGCGAGGACGGACCGACGCATCAACCCGTTGAACAACTCGCAGGACTTCGCGCGATACCCGGAATGAAAGTATTCCGTCCCGCAGACGGAAAAGAAACGGCTTACGGCTGGATAACGGCTTTAACGGGCGTAGGACCGACCTGCCTCGTTCTCACAAGACAAAACCTGCCGCAATACGAAAACTCCGGCGCGGACGCTCTCAAAGGCGCGTATATACTCGCCGATTCCGACAAAAAACGCCCCGACGCGATTTTGCTTGCGAGCGGATCGGAAGTGGAACTTGCCATAAACGCGAAAAAATCGCTTAAAGCGGAAGGAATCGACGTGAGAGTCGTTTCCGTTCCATGCATGGAACTTTTCGATAAACAACCTAAAAAATATAAAGAAAACGTTCTCCCTTCTTCCGTAAGAACGAGAGTCGCCATCGAAGCAGGTTCGACGCAATGCTGGTATAAATACGTAGGACTTGACGGCGACGTTATCGGAATGACGACTTTCGGCGCGTCCGCTCCGTACCCTGTTCTTCAAAAGCATTTCGGTTTCACCGTTGAAAATGTTTGCGAAAAAGTCAAAAAAATAATCGGAAAATAATCTTAAAAAAATAATACGGGCGCGTTCTTAAATCTTCGCAATTTTAGAACGCGCCCTTTTCATAAGAAAAAATTTAAAATATTCTTATTTTAATGCATTACTCGATTCATAAAGAAACAAGAAAAAAACAGCAACTAAAATAAAAACCACTCCGACGATAAGCGGTGCCCAGTTTTTGAATTTCTTACGGTTTTTTGTTTTTCTTTCTTTATAAGCAGCGTAATTTTCTTCTTTTTTTAGCCTTCCACCCGGAATAAACGACAAAAAAGCCCTTTTTAAGCCGTAAGTTATACCATCAAAGAAACCGCCCGCGGAAATCCTGTATAATATGCCGAAACCAGAAAGTAAAATGCCGGGAACAAAAAAACCGTCGGCAAACGTTCCGAATATCGTTCTTTTGTTTGTCATTTTAAATATCCCCTGTGCGGCAATTATCCATAAACATATCCCCGCCGCAACGGCAAAATAAACCGAATACGAAACGATAACCGATCTGAGTGCTTTTTTTTCCGCCTCGTTACGCTTTACGACTGCGTGTTCTTCGGCAGGCGAAATCGCATCTTTTTTCGGATACTTTTTCCCCGATGTTTCGGGTACTTTTTGCACCATTGTTATATCGTTCCGATTTTCGGAAGTTTCGCTGTTAACGGACTTATCGGCGGACTTATTGCATTTTTCATCCGCCGTTTTATCCGATTTTAAATTATCGTTTAACACGTTCGGTTATCCTTTTTACCGCTTTCGCCGTGACTATCTTCGGCTAAAATCTGTTTATATTTAGCCTCTTCCTCGTCGTTACAATAAACGAAATGCCCCGGAGCAACCTCTCTCATCGAGGGTTTATTCACGGTGTAATCGTGCTCCGCGATCGGATTGTAAGTTATTCTTACTCTCGTTTTCTCGGAGTGCGGATCGGGAAGCGGAATAGCCGACAAAAGCGATTTTGTGTAAGGATGAAGCGGATGAGCAAAAAGT
>URKE01000063.1 GCA_900548285.1 uncultured Eubacteriales bacterium
TTCCGAGCCGCTTTTTGCTCAAACGTAACAAACGTAAAGCCGGGCGATTTTCGCCCGGCTAAAATTATTTTTCAAGTATAATCACCAAATCTCTGTCGAGATAAGATACCGTTGCAGTGTTGCCGTCAACGGAAACAGAAAATATAAGAGTGTTACCAAAACGGCACGTATAGGTGTTGTCGGTATTTTTGATCCAAACACCCTCCATTTCTATTTTTGTAGCCGTATCGGCAATGGTGACGTCAACCGTGTTGTCCTTTTTCACGTTCAGAATAAAAAAATCTTTGGTCAGTTTTATGTCTTTATATGTGTCGCCGAGCTTGTATGTATAACCGCTGTCAATAATCATTTTCGAACGATATTTACCTTTGAATCCCGAAGAACAAGAGCATAACGAGAATAAAAGCGTTAAAACGCATACTAATGATAAAATAGGGAATACTTTTCTTTTCATAATATCTCCTCCTTTATCTCATTGTATCACGCCTGTTGGGCGTAAGTCAAGCGGATTACGCCCATTGATTGTAATATATACATATGATTACATTAATGCAGATACAGAAAAAATTATCGGAAGCCATCACGCAAAGCAATATGACGCAAACCGAAATAGGGAAAAGACTGGGCATTTCGCAGCAGTCTGTTTCGCATTACGTCAAGGGGGATAAACTTCCCGCGCTCGACACCCTTGCAAATCTGTGCGTTTTGTTGGACGTTGACCCTGCGGATATACTTTGCACCGAAGATTAAAGGTAAAATTAAGCGGCTCGGAATCGTTCGATTCCGAGCCGCTTTTTAAAGTGTTGTCAGGTTAATCAAAACAGAGAAATGATTATCCCTGAAACCGCGCCGATAAGATAAAGCGTCAACGCGAGCAGAAGATTCCGTTTCGTCCTTTTCGTGTTCCTGAACAAAATCGCAAGCCCGACGCCTGCGTTGGAAACAAGTCCAGCGGTCATCGCCCCGAAGGAAATCGCTCCGCTTACGAACGCGCTCGTGATAACCGCGGACGAAGCGCAATTCGGGATAAGCCCCACGAGTGAAGTGACGAACGGCGCGAGAAATTTCGAGTTTTCAAGAATAACGGCGAGTTTTTCCGCCCCGATGAAACCGTTTTCGGCAAAAAGCAAGCCGAAAACGAGCGCTACGGCGAATACGTAACCGAACGTTTGCACCGCGTGATTCAAAGGAACGACGATATACCTTTTGAACCAGACGTGTTTACGGCCGTCCTCGTCCTCGGTGCCGTGGTCGTGGCAGTGAGCGCAGATGTCCTCGTGTTCAAAAGTTTCATCCTCGACTTCCGTTTTTTTGCCGAACAATGCGTTTACTATCTCGCCGACGATAATCGCGAGTACGATTTTTATAAGCAAAAGGGGAATGAGATAAATGCGTTTGTCGCTCGAAATAAGAATCGAAAAAGCCTCGTCGCTCGTCGCGATGAAAACCGAGAGCAAAGTTCCGACGCCTATAAGGTTTTTTTCGTAAAGTTTTGCCGACATTACCGAAATCCCGCATTGCGGGAACGCCCCCGCGAGCGAACCGAGAACGGGCGCGGCTTTGCCTGTTAAAAATTTTCCGTTTTTCGCGAAGTTTGCTTTTCTTTCGAGAACTTCTATGATAACGTAAGTTAAAAATATAAACGGCAGCATTTTCAGCGAATCAAAAAAACTGTCTGTCAGAATGTCAAGCATAAACCCTCCTTTATCGGTTTTATTTCGCCTCTCGTCTGCGTGTATTGCGTGATTTTGGAATATCGACAAGATTATACCTTTTTTTTCGGAAAAAATCAAACGTAATACCGCCGGTCAATTACTTTTTCGTTATCTTAGTGATAACGAATGGATTCCCTATCGATATAAAAAACTCCAAAAAACCCGAAGCCGCGGAAATTTTCCGCGGCTTCGGATTATAATGGAGAATGATTTATAAAAACAAGAAAAAACTTGGGGTGAGCGAATTTGCCTCGTTTCTATCCGTGAGAACGAACTCATTTTGCCGAACTCGTCTCTCAGATTACGCCTTTATTATACCCTTAAGTTATGTTGCGCGTTTGACGGCATAATATTTCTTTGGTGAAATATATTTCACTCAGTTTTTCCTTGACAAGTCTTTTTTTCGACAGAACCCCGCTTCCGGCGGCAATTTTCAGCCTTTCCCGTCCTTTTTGTGCTTGGAATCGTCGGGGGATTTAAAAATCGACAACGAGATGAACGTGCTGGTTTTGCTGAACAGCGTCGAAACGATGATCATCGCTTCGACCGGCGCGCCTATGAAGAAAATCGGCCACAGGTTATATGACAAAATCTGCAGATACGCCGCGACGATAAGCCCCCAGCAAATGAGCGAGAACAAAACGGTGTTCACCCATTTTATGTTGCCGTGCGCTTTGTTGTATTTAGCGCAAAGATAAGCCGAAACGGGGATCGCCCAGACAAACACTTGCCAGAAAACGACCTTCTTTATAATAAAGAAAGCGACGTAAACCGTTACGGCAATGGTGAAAACGGACAAAACCGAAAGGCAAAGCATAACTATGTCGTTCGATTGATTGGACGACGGCTTTTTTTCGCGGTTAATCAGTTTGTCCGCCGCGTTTTCCCTTATCAGATCGTCCACCGTTATGCCGAATAGATCGGCAACCGCACCGAGCGCGACGATATCCGGAACGGACGAGCCGTTTTCCCATTTTGAAATCGTCTTGTCGGAATAGGCGATTTTCTCGCCGAGTTCCGATTGTTTCATTCCGCTTGCAACGCGCAATTCTTTAATGTTTTTGGATATGTTTGTTTCTATCTGATTCATCGTGAGTGGATTGTAGCACTAATCGCGGATTTTGTCAAGTCCGAATTTAAAACCGTTGCCGACAAGATTTTATAACCGTTGCCGTCGATGTTTTATAACCGTTGCCGACAAGAAGCGCGAAAAATTATTGTCCGTAAATTATTGTCCGTAAATTCTCGTTCTGAAATTTTTAATCCAGAATTTGGTGTAATTATAGAGTTTTTCGGGCGTTGTCGCCGAAAGCCCTCTGCAATATTTAACGTATTCGCATACAAGTCCGTCGATGAAAACTTTTATTTCGAGTTCTATATGCTCGCTGTTTATAACGTTTTTGTCTTTGAAGCAGATTTCCAGAAACTTGCTGCTTGCAATCGTGGTGAGTTTTTTCGCCGCGAAGAGAAAATCGTTGGAACTGCACAAAAGTTTATAGTTTTCGTTGTTTTTCTTTATGTAATCGAAGAACGAATCGGTAAAACTGTCGATATCCTGCGAACCGATAAGGCGCGCGTTGTCGAAAAACTTGTCGATAAGTTCGTTTTCGTAGTCCTCGGCAACGCCGTAAACGTCGTCGTAATGCGAGTAAAACGTTCCGCGGTTAATATCCGCGCGTTTTACAAGTTCCGTAACGGTTATTTTGTTTATCTCTTTTTTTTCGGAGAGCATCTCCGCAAACGTTGATTTTATCAGCGCGCGCGTTTTTATCGACGACCTGTTCACGTTTTTTGCTTTCATTTTGTCCTTTTTCGCACAATATAATCAACACTGTTAATATTTCAACACTGTCGTTAAATCTATGCTTTTCATTTTCTTTCGATTGCATTATACTCCTTTACGTAAAGAATGTCAACAGTGTTGAAGAAATTTTATACGGAGGTAGCAATGAGCGTAATTAACGTTGAACGTCTTACCAAAGATTACGGCTTCGGGCGCGGCGTTTTCGACGTGAATATTCACGTCGAAAAAGGCGAAGTGTTCGGATTCTTAGGACCGAACGGCGCGGGTAAGTCCACCACGATCCGTCATCTTATGGGGTTTTCTCAGCCGGACGACGGCAAAGTCGAAATTTTCGGCAAGCCGACTTTCGGGAAATATTACGAAATATTGAAAAACGTAGGGTACATTCCCGGAGAGGTTGCCCTGCCTGCGGGGCTTACCGGCAAAGAGTTTTTGAAAATGATGCAGGACCTGACGGGTATTTACAATAACGAGCGGCTCGGAATGCTTCTCGAACTTTTCGAACTCGACGAGGCGTCCCTTCTCGGCGACGTGAAGCGAATGAGCCTCGGCGTGAAGAGAAAACTTGCGGTCGTTTCGGCTTTTATGTCCGACCCGGAGGTTCTTATTCTCGACGAACCCACGAGCGGACTCGACCCCGTTATGCAGGAGCGGTTCATAGAGTTCATCCACAAGGAAAAGGAACGCGGCAAAACGATATTGTTATCGAGCCATATTTTCTCGGAAATCGATAACACGTGCGACAGAATCGCGATAATCAAAGACGGTAAAATAGTTTCCGAATTCGTTGCGAACGACTTAAAACACGCGTCCAAAAAATACTACACGGTGGACTTCAAAGCGGAAGCAGACAAGAAAAAGTTTCTCGAAAGTTCGGTCGGAATCGAATCGCTGACGATGATAAACGACAAAGAAAACGAGATTTTCATTTCGATAGAGGACGAGGATCTGAACAAGACGATAAATCTCCTTTCCGCGGTGGACGTGACGAAATTCAGCAACAGAAAGGAAAGCCTGGAGGATTACTTCATGAAGTTCTATAAGGAAGACAAAGACTTCGGAGGCGCGATAAAATGAGCGAAAAAAACGTTATCGAAGTTAAAAATCTCACGAAGGATTACGGCTACGGCAAAGGCGTGTTCAACGTGGACCTTAATATAAAGAAAGGCGAAATGGTAGGTTTCGTCGGCACGAACGGCAGCGGAAAAACCACGACGATAAGAAGTATTCTCGGTTTTATAAAGCCGACGGGCGGCGAGGCGAGAGTGAACGGGCTGAGTTCGTGGGAACACGCGAGCGAGATAATAAAAAACGTCGGGTACGTTCCCGGCGAAATAGCCTTTCCGGACCTTAAAACGGGCGTGGATTTCCTTAATTCGCAAAAGGAATTCCTGAATATGAACGATATGAGTTACGCAAACGAACTCATAGAAAGACTGCAACTCGATCCGCGGGCAAACCTGAAGAGAATGAGCAAGGGCATGAAACAGAAAACCGCGCTCGTCGCCGCGCTTATGTACGACGCGCCGATTATCATTCTCGACGAACCTACCACGGGACTCGATCCTCTTATGAGAGTTACTTTCCTCGATATCATCAAAGAAGAGCATAAAAAAGGCAAGACGATTTTTATGAGCAGTCATAACTTCGAGGAACTTGAAGGAATCTGCGACAAAGTCGCGCTGATAAGCGACGGGCATATCATCGACGTGTGCGATATGAAAACGATAACCGATCCTGCGGAAAAGGTGTTCAAGATAGAATTCAACAACGAAAAAGATTATCTCGATTTCCTTAAAGAGGATTACGTCGTTACGAGAATTCAGGATATTTACAATCAGGCGACTATTAAAATAGGCGCGGACGATACGGCAAAACTTCTGAAAACGCTTAACAAATACAGCGTTAAGTTTATTTCGGAAATTCCGTATACTCTGGAAAAACATTTCAAAGAAGTATTAAAAGCAAAACGGGAGAATACAGAAAATGTTCAGTAAAGCGTTATTTAAACAATCTTGCAAGGCAAACGGCGTCATGTGGACGATAATAACGTTCGCGGTGTGTTTCATGCTCGCATGCGTAATGCTCATCAGCGGCAACGGCAATATCGGAGAAACGAAAAATGCCATCGAGGACACCATAATTCAGAAAGAAATCGACGCGGCGATAGAAGAACGCGCGATAAACTACTATTCGCTGTCCGACAGCGCGCTCACGACTTTCGATAAGGAGTATATTGCGGCGTTCGACAAAGCGGAATATCTCAGAACGGTAGCCGCTCTTATGGCGGGCGGAAAATCGGAAAGCGAAGCGAAAACCGCGGCGGCGAGCAAATATTACGGCGTTGCCGCGCTGAAAGTGAATTTTGCGGCAGAGCAGAAAGCGGTTGATCTCGGCTACGGCGACGACAAGGAAAAAACTCAGGAAATAGTCGGCGTTTCCATGTTCGCGCTCAACCCCGAACTGATAGAAGAGGGCAGTAAAACACTTTATAACGCCTATCTCGGGAAAACAGAAGATATTCTGGACGCTTACGACGTAACTTCGCTTGTTGTTTACGCGATGCAGGACAAAGGCGAAGAATATATAACGTCTATCGAAAGAAGAGATTACGTTTCCACCCGCGCCGAAAAGGCGGGCGCGAACTTCCTCGCGCTGAACATCGTTTCGGAAGAAGCGGTGGACGAAATGATAAAAACATTGTCGTCTTACGGCGTCGACAGGGCAAAATACGACAGTTTCGGATATAATTACGAAAACGTCAAAAAACTTGCGCGCAACACCGTAATCACTTACAGTAACCGCCTCGAATACGAACTTTCCGAACTCGAAAAGAAGTACGCGGCGGGCGGATTCGCATCCGAGGAAGAATATAAAGCGGCTGCGGAAAAAACGAACGCAGACCTTATCAAGGCTATATCGGGCAGTCTGCTCGATTCGCTTCCGTCGGAAGTGAGCGACGCTCTCGAAGATATCGGTCAGGCGGATTTATACACGCTTATAGTCGGTTCGATATTTTATAAGCTCGCGGGCTTGCTGCTTCCCATTATTTATATGATTATGGCTTCCAACAACCTTATTTCCGGGCAGGTGGACAGCGGCTCGATGGCTTACGTTTTGTCCACTTCCATAAAGAGAAAAACGGTCGCGTTCACACAGGCGGTTTATCTTGTCGGTTCGCTTCTCGCAATGTTTCTGCTCACCACGGCAACCGGTTGCGTGTGTCTTGCGATTGTCGGAACGGATATAGGTCTTACTTACGGAAAATTGTTGCTACTCAATCTCGGCGCGTTTCTCGTGCTGTTCGCTCTCTCGGGGCTTAACTTCTTCACGTCGTGTTATTTCGACAGGAGCAAACGCTCTATGGCGATCGGCGGCGGGCTCAGTATTTTCGCGCTGGTCGCGGCTATGCTCGGCTTGTTCGGCAGCCCGGTAATTCCTAAGGTCGTTCGTCTTGATTCGTTAAATTACTTCAACTATACCACGATAATTTCGATGTTCGACGTCGTTTCCATAATGGACGGCACGACGGTGTTCGTCTGGAAATTCGCGATACTCGCGGCGTTGGGATTAATAGGTCTTATAGCGGGTTCTTTGAAATTCACGAAGAAAGATTTACCGCTTTAATAAATAACAAAATAAATAACAAATAAAATAAACAGGAGAATAAAAAATGTTTGAATTCAACAAAGTAATGAAAGATTACGAAAGCCTCAACGCAATCGAACGCGGCCTGATGCTCACCGAAAAATCGGTAAGCATTCTCGCAAAACTTTCCGCTCTCGATATCGACGGAATCGACCCCGTGGAAACGCTCGCGTCGTTCATAATCGGCTCGGTCGTTGCGGACGGCAAACTGCATGAGAAAGAATATCTGCTCATTTATCCCGCGCTCGTAAAAGTTTTCGGCAGCGATTTCGATTACGAAAGCATCAAAAAAGAGTTCGAGGCGGATAAGGACGGAAGAAAGGATATCGCCAGGTATACTACCGACCTTCTTCGTGTTCTCGGAACGGTCGACGAAACTCTTTATGAGGACGTAATCATTCTCTGCCTTTGCGTGGTCACGATCGACGGCAAGGTTTCGTTGAGAGAGAAAAACTACGTTAAACGCCTTATAGCGTGATATTTGCAATTTAATCGTTTGCGAAAGCCGTTCCGGAAAGGGGCGGCTTTTTCGTTTGTTCATTGATATGGTTGACAGACGCCGCCGGAAAGATTATACTGTAATAAGGCTCGGCGAGCCGGGAGACGTGGTGCCTATGAAGAAAACAAAAAACGAAATATCTCAATCTATGCCGGTGCTTTTGCCGATAATTTTTTCGGCGGGATTGCACGACGCTTATTCGTTTTTCTGCCGCGGCGGCGTTTTTGCCAACGCGCAGACGGGGAATATAGTGCTTATGAGCATGAATATCGCAAGCGGAAACGCGGCGGGTACGGTTAAATATATTGTGCCGCTGGCATTTTTCACGCTCGGCGTGATAGTTGCGAAAGTTCTGTTTTTAGTTCTCGGAGAAAAGAAACTGTTCTGGAAACAGGCGGTTCTGCTCGCCGAAGCGATAGCGTTGTTTGCCGTCGGTTTTATGCCGCAAAGCATGAATTTATACGCGAACGCGATCGTGTCGTTCGCCTGCGCCATGCAGGTGCATACCTTCAATAAAATTTACGGCAACGTTTTCGCAAGCACTATGTGCATAGGCAATCTTGTCCGGACTGCAGATACTTTTGTCACGGCGATTTCGACAAAGGATAAAGAAGCGTGGAAGAGTTGCGGTTTATACTTTACGGCTATAGTTGTATTCGCCGTCGGAGCCGCCGCGGGATATCTCCTGCAAAACAGGTTCGGAAACTACGCGATAATGTTTTCCGCCGCGCTCGCGTTTTTAGCGTCGTTCGCGTTTATCGGCAAAGAACGTCGTAACGCCGAAGTCGAGGTTGACGATGATAATAAAAAAGACGATGCGAAATCTGAGCAACAATCGTGATATGGACTGAAAAAACAGCGTTAAACGCCTTATAGACCTACATTTGCGACTTGTTTAATTAAATCCGCCCCGACGAGCGTCCGCTCGTCAGACCACGGTTGGTTTTATACGATAAAAAGATTGCTTTCGGACGCATAATGTGATATACTTGGATATATTAAAAAAAAGAATAAGGAGTAAAGGAAAAATGAAGACGGTTAAAGACAAATACTTGGTAGTAGGCGCGGATTTCGCGGGCTTCCCGCTTAAAGAAGCGGTTGTTGCGCACCTCGAAAAGAAAGGCTGGAAGATTCTCGACATGGGCGTTAAGAAGGACAGCGATCCGAACGACACCGACCTTATGTTCCACAGAGTGG
>URKE01000064.1 GCA_900548285.1 uncultured Eubacteriales bacterium
ATAAAGGATAAATAATGAATTGCTCGAATTTTACAAATTATTTAAGAGAAACAAAAATACTCGATTATTCATCTAAACAAATTCAACTGCTTGTAGAAAGCCGTGGGTGGAAGAATTTACCGGAAACGGAACGGGTGAAAGCAATTTATAATTTCGTTAAAGATGAGATTTTATTCGGATACAACGTTGACGACGGCGTAAAGGCGAGTCGGGTGCTGAAAGACGGATACGGGCAATGCAATACCAAGGGAACGCTTTTTATGGCTCTTCTTCGTGCCTCGGGTATTCCTTGTCGAATACATGGTTTTATGATAGATAAAATTCTACAGAAAGGAGCGATGACCGGGTTGGTGTATAAGTTTGCGCCCGACGAGATTTTCCACAGTTATGTAGAAGCGTACGTTTGCGGGGCATGGTATAACCTCGAAGGGTTTATTCTCGATAAAAGATACCTGTCCGCATTGCAAAAAATATTTAAGCCGAATAATGACGGTTCGTTTATCGGTTACGGAGTTGCGACGAAAAACTTTATAAATCCGCCGGTCGAATTTAATTGTTGCGATACCTATATACAAAAAGAGGGAATCGTTCGAGATTTCGGAGTATATGACGATCCCGATTCTCTTTTGAGAGAACACGGACAGACGATGAACTTATTAAAAAGGTGCGTTTATCGACTTATAGGCAGACATTTGATGAATAATAACGTAAATAAAATACGAAGAACGAAGTAAAAAAAACGAAAAAAATTTTGCCGTTTTGTAGCGAAAAATTCTTGACGAAATTGAAACGGAAAACACCATGCGCTTTAACGCCGAAAATCTTTTATAAGAAAGGGCGATCCTTTTTTTTATTTGATCGGTGGTTAGCCTGCGCTAACCATATGTTTTAGCCCGAGGTAAAAGACATCGGACGAATTTAAAAAACTAAAACGTAAAAAACTCATAGGAGAAAAAACAATAATGGCAATAGTAGAATTAAAAAACGTCAGCCGCGTATACACGAGCGGCGACCACGAGTTAAAGGCTCTCGACGGCGTAAATCTGTCTCTCGACGAAGGCAAATTCGTAGTTATCTTAGGACCTTCGGGCGCAGGGAAGAGTACTCTTTTGAACATGCTCGGCGGGTTGGACAGTCCGACTTCGGGGACGATCACCGTTTGCGGAAATGACATTTCAACTCTCACCCAAAACGAACTCGCCGATTACAGAGCGGAGACGGTTGGATTCGTATTTCAGTTTTACAATCTTATTCCTACGCTTACCGTTCACGAAAACGTAACGCTCGTAAAAGAAATCGTAAAAAATCCGCTTTCGGCGACGAAAATGCTGGAAGAAGTGGGGCTTGCGGATCATGCCAAAAACTTCCCGTCGGAACTTTCCGGCGGGGAGCAGCAGCGCGTTTCCATTGCGAGAGCGCTCGCGAAGAATCCGAAAATTCTTTTATGCGACGAGCCGACGGGCGCGCTCGATTCCGCAACCGGCGTGCTTGTATTGAAACTTCTTCTTAAAATGGCGCGCGAATACGGTAAAACCATCGTTATAGTTACTCATAATCAGAACATAGCGAAAATGGCAGACACCGTTATTCACGTTAAAAACGGGAAAATAGTTTCTTCGGAAAATCAGGGAAATCCCGTTTCCGCCGACGAAATAGACTGGTAATAAGGAGCAGGGTATGTTAGTAAAGAAAATGCTTCGCACCGCGTGGCTATTTAAAGCGCAGTTTATCTCTATGATTCTGATGGTTATGCTCGGCGTGGGTGTGTTCGTCGGGTTTAATATGGAATGGGCGAGTATAGAAAAAAACATGTTTTCCTTTTTCGACGATTGTAATTTTGCCGACTATCGCCTTGTAAACGAGCGCGGTTATTCCGCAGAGGACGCCGAAAAAATTGCAGATATAGAAGGAGTGGATTCCGTCGGCAGATTTTTAACCGTCAACGTAGACGTGAAAAACGCGGCGGGTAACAGCGTCGCGCTTGCGGTTACGACGAATTTTAACGTATCGTCGTTCGTTCTTACAAGCGGCGACGAATACGACCCGGAAAGCGCGGACGGAGTGTGGATTTCAGACAGATACGCCGAAAAAAACGGTATTAAAAAAGGCGATGCCATATCTTTTGTATACGGCAAAGCGGAAATCACGGGCAAAATAAAAGGGTTTATAAAAGCCGCCGAACAGATGATTTGCGTTCGCGATAAAACGCAGCTGATGCCCGACTTTTCCACGCACGGATACGCTTACGTTTCGCCCGCGTTATATAAAAACGCGACGGGGCTTGATTATTATCCGCAAATCAACGTTGTTTCGAACCTGCAAAAAGACGATTTTTCGGAAAAAGTAAACGCCGCTCTGGGTAAAACGACTATCGTTTTAACAAAAGAAGACACCATCGCATATTCGCAGGCGGAAGGGGAAGTAGACGAAGGAAAAACCATGGGCAGCGTTCTGCCCGCGCTTTTCCTTCTGATAGGACTTCTTACGATGGTTACCACGATGCACAGGCTTACCGCTAAAGAAAAAACGCAGATAGGCACTTTAAAATCTCTCGGTTTCCACGACGGAAAAATCGCCGCGCATTATACTTCGTTTGCGTTTTTCGTGGCGATAATCGGTACGGCGCTGGGTATCGGCTTAGGATTTCTGATTGCCCGTATGATTATGAATCCGAACGGAATGATGGGGACATACCTCGATCTTCCCGAATGGAAATTAGTTATTCCGGGGTTCTGCGCGGCAATTATCGTCGCTATAGTACTGATTCTTACGTTGATAGGTTATTTGTCGGTAAGAAAAATGCTTGCAGGCACCGCCGCCGACGCTCTTCGTCCGTACACGCCGAAAAAAGTCAAGCCTATGCTGATAGAAAAAACCAAATTCTTTCATAAACTTTCTTTCGGCACGCGCTGGAATATGCGGGATATCGTAAGGCACAAATCGAGAACGGCTATGAGCCTTATAGGCATTATCGGCTGTACGATTCTGATTCTCGCTTCTTTGGGAATGAAAGACACGATGAATTCGTTTCTGAATATTTATTACGATAACGGGCTTAATTATTCTTCGAGAATATTCTTTACCGAAACGGCTACCGACGAACAAAAGCGAGAAATAATAAACAAATACGAAGGCGACTTCGGCGGTTCGGTCAGCGTTCAGGTGGAAGGAAAGACCGTTTCTCTCGATATTTACGATATTACGCGCGACAAAGTAAGATTCGTCAACGACAACGACGAAAAGTTTACTCTCGGCGACGACGGCGCGTATATCTGTATGCGCATTGCCGAAAAATTCGGTCTGAAAAAAGGCGATTCGTTTTCGGTTAGTCCGTTCGGAACGGACGACGTTTATCATCTCGTTGTGGCAGGATTGTTCAGAAGCGTTTCCGAAAACGTCGTTATAACCGATAAATACGCCGCAAAAACGGGAATACCTTACGTTATCGATTCCGAGTATACCGACGTGGTCAAATCCGATATAGTACAGTCGGACGCTATTAAATCGGTGCAGTCCAAGCAAATGATAATGGATTCTTTCGAAGTTTTCCTTTCTATGATGGATATGATGGTATATCTGCTCGTAGGCGGAGCGTTGCTTCTCGGAATTATCGTCCTTTATAATCTCGGCACGATGAGTTATACCGAACGCTACCGCGAAATGGCTACGCTTAAAGTCGTCGGTTTCCGGGATAAAAGGATAGGCAGACTTCTCGCCGAACAAAACCTTGTTCTATCCGTGATAGGCATTATAATAGGCGTTCCGCTCGGCGCGCTGACTTTGTCGTATCTTTTGAAAGTTTTAGCGTCCGAATACGAAATGAAAATGGCTATAAGCGTAGTTTCTTATCTTATAACGGCGGCTCTTACGATAGGAATGTCTTTACTCGTCAGTCTTTTGGTTGCGCGCAAAAACAAAAAGATAGATATGGTTGAGGCGCTTAAAGGGCAGGAGTAATCAAACCGTCGAAAAAATTTGATTTTCAGGGAGTTTTTATGAAGAAACAATCGGTTCTTTCAAGACTTATGGGGTATGCCGGTAAGCACAGATATTTTACTTACGCTTCGTGGCTGCTTGCGGCGATAAGCGCATTTATCGCGCTTCTTCCGTTTATTTATATCTGGAAGATAATAAAAGAAGTGCTTGAAGTCGCGCCGAATTTTTCTTCGGCAACGGGGCTTGTGCATAACGGAATCATGGCGATGGTTTTCGCTATTGCGTCCTTTCTTATTTATATATGCGCGCTCATGTGTTCGCACCTTGCGGCGTTCAGAGTCGCCACGAATATGCGTATAGCCGTTACGGAGCATATAGCAAAACTTCCGCTCGGATTTGCGGATAGTTTCGGAAGCGGAAAACTAAGAAAAATCATAAACGATTCCACAGGTGCGACGGAAAATTATCTTGCGCATCAACTTCCCGACAAATATGCCGCTCTGGCAACTCCCGTCGGGCTTCTTGTTTTGCTTTTTGTATTCGACTGGCGTTTAGGGCTTTTAAGTCTTATTCCCGTTGTGCTTGCCTTTCTTGCGATGTCATCGATGACGGGTAAGCATATGGCGGAAAAAATGAAACAATATAACAACGCGCTTGAAAACATGTCGAACGAAGCGGTTGAATACGTTCGCGGAATACCGGTAGTAAAAACGTTCGGGCAGTCGGTTTTTTCGTTCAAAAAATTCAAAAGTACGATAGACGAATATCAGAAATGGGTAGTCGCTTACACGAAGGATATGCGCGTGCCTATGATGTTTTACACAGCCGCGATAAACGGCGTATTTGCCTTTTTGATTGCCGGGGCGTTATGGTTTACGGCAGACGGCGTGACAAACGCATTTTTACTCAATCTTATTTTTTATATCGTGATTACGCCCGTTATTTCGCTTACCTTGACTAAAATGATGTATATGAGCGAAAACAATATGATCGTCAAAGACGCGCTCGAACGCATCGACGGCGTTTTATCCGTCAGTCCCATGAGTGAAAGTAAAACCCCTGAGCATCCCGTCGATTCGTCCGTCGAACTTAACGACGTGCATTTTTCCTACGACGGTAAAAACGAAGTGATTCGCGGCGTATCGATGAATATAGGCGCGGGGCAGACCGTTGCTCTCGTCGGTCCGTCGGGCGGAGGGAAATCCACGCTTGCGGGGCTTATCGCAAGGTTTTTCGACGTGAAAAGCGGAAGCATAAAGGTCGGAGGCTCGGATATACGGGAAATTCCGAAAGAGGAACTGATGAACGCCGTTTCATTTGTATTTCAGGATTCAAAACTTATTAAAGCGACTATCGCCGAAAACGTGAAACTCGGAAAACCCGACGCAACGGACGAAGAAGTCGCGGCGGCTCTTCATACTGCGCAGTGCGACGATATAATACAAAAACTCCCCGACGGAGCGGGTACGACGGTAGGGACGAAAGGCGTATATCTTTCGGGCGGCGAGAGGCAGCGAATAGCAATCGCCCGCGCCGTATTGAAAAACGCGCCCGTTATTATTCTCGACGAAGCGACGGCTTTTGCCGATCCCGACAACGAAGCCAAAGTGCAGAAAGCGTTTTCCGAACTTTCAAAGGGTAAAACGGTTATTATGATTGCTCATAGGCTTTCGACCGTGGCGGACGCCGATTGTATATACGTAATAAAAGATGGTCTTATAGCGGAAAGCGGCAGGCGCGACGAACTTCTCGAAAAGAACGGAGTGTTTGCCGAAATGTGGAAAGAATATGCCGCGTCGGTAGAATGGAAAGTGGCAAAGGAGGGTGAAAGCAATGTCGCTCGTTAAAACGATACAAAAAAAGACGGCTTCTTCAAAGCAGGGAGCAAAAGGGATTATTAAGGGAACAATCGCCTGCGCGTTTCAGAATATGGCGTTTATGTTGCCGACCACGCTTTTATACTTTCTCGTTGCCGATATGCTTGGCGACGGAGTGCAAGGCGGAAGAATAACTTTTTACGTCGTCGGATGCGTGATATGCTTCGCGCTTATCTTTTTAACTACCTGGTTTCAATATAACAACACCTTTTTCACGACTTATGAAGAAAGCGGCAAAAGAAGACTCGGTTTAGCCGAAAGACTTCGTAAACTTCCTCTTTCGTTCTTCGGCAAGAGAGATCTTGCCGACCTGACGAGTACGATTATGTCCGACTGCGAAGTGATAGAAAAGAGCACTTCGCATTTTATCCCCGGCTTGTGCGGCTCTCTTATCTCCACCGTGATTATAAGCGCAGGGCTTTTCGTTTTCGATTGGCGAATGGCTCTTGCCGCGCTTTGGGTTATTCCCGTTTCGGTTCTTATCGTCATTTTAAGTTATAAGGTGCAGGATAAAGTGCTTGTTAAATTTATGACGGCAAAAATGTCGTGCGCGGACGGAATACAGGAATACATCGAAACGGTCCGCGATCTTAAAGCAAACAACGCAGAGGAAAACTACCTTTCGGGATTAAAAAACAAGATTAAAGGTGTTGAAAAGAGTAATATCAAAGCGGAACTCACTACCGCCGTGTTCGTAACGGGCGCGGGAATGGTTTTAAAACTCGGTATAGCCACTGTGGCTTTGGTCGGTTCGGCTTTGCTCGTAAACGGAACGCTTGGCGTTTTAACCTTCTTTATGTTTTTGCTTGTCGCTTCCCGTCTTTACGATCCGATGCAGGCGGCGCTTCAGAATCTTGCGGCAATCATCGCAATGCGAACAAACGTTGCGCGTATGAACGAAATTCTGGAATATCCCGTTCAAACCGGAAACGACGCGCTTACGAATAACGGTTACGATGTCGTATTCAATCACGTCGGCTTTGCGTATACGGGCGGCGAAGTTGTGTTAAAAGACGTTTCATTCACCGCAAAGCAAGGTGAAGTCACCGCGCTTGTCGGTCCTTCGGGCGGCGGAAAAACAACCGTTTCAAGGCTTTCCGCAAGGTTTTGGGATATTCGGAAAGGTAAAATTACCGTCGGAGGAATGAATGTAAAAGAAATCGACCCCGAAAAATTGATGAGTCTTTATTCTATCGTTTTTCAGGACGTAACTTTGTTTGATAACACGATTATGGAAAATATTCGTCTTGGGAAAAAGGGCGCGACGGACGAAGAGGTTATGGCGGCGGCTCGGCTTGCAAACGTGGACGAGTTTGCCGAAAAACTTCCCGATAAATGGAATACTAATATCGGCGAAAACGGATGCGAACTTTCGGGCGGCGAGCGGCAGCGTATTTCGATTGCGCGCGCGTTTTTAAAAGACGCGCCTATAATTCTGCTTGATGAGGCAACCGCAAGCCTGGATGTTGAAAACGAAACGATGATACAATCGGCGATTTCCCGTCTTATAAAAGATAAAACTGTGCTTATCATAGCGCACAGGATGAGAACGGTTGCGGGAGCGGATAAAATCGTGGTTTTGGCGGACGGCGTCGTGGCGGAGCAGGGGACTCCTGGCGAACTATATAAGAAAAACGGCATTTACACCCGTATGGTCGATTTGCAATCGGCAAGCGGAAAGTGGAAAATTAAATAACCTTGGAGTGTTCCGGAGAAAAAAGCCGACTTATAGCCCCGGACGGAATTTTCAATTGCTTTTTTCAAAATAACGTGATATAATGTATAAAAAGCGCGGGAGAAAAATATGGTAGACAACGAATCGCAGGAAATGTATCTCGAAACGATACTTAGATTAAAAAAGAAAAAGGGTAGTGTGCGAGCGATAGACGTAGCGGAAGAACTCGGTTATTCCAAGCCGAGCGTTTCCCGCGCCGTGGGAATAATGAAAAAAGACGGTTTTATAGTTGTGCATGCCGACGGACTTATAGACCTTACCGAAACGGGTAAGGATAAAGCCGAAAATATTTTTTCTCGTCATAAATCGCTGACTCAAGCCCTTGTCGTGATGGGACTTTCGCCCGAGGCAGCGGAAGAAAACGCCTGCCGCGTGGAACACGTTATCACCGAAGAAGCGTTCGAGGCTAT
>URKE01000065.1 GCA_900548285.1 uncultured Eubacteriales bacterium
CTGCAACCACCTTCCCTTTGCTCTCCTCGTGTGGACGTTACCTTTACAATTAAGGTTTAATTTTTGCGTAATTCCTTCCCAATCGCCGCCATGATATTTACGTAAATTATTTTTATCGTAAATCTCACCGGTAGGATTGTTGGTTGGATCTCCGTCCGCGAAACGGTCTGTAACTATTTGATAAATTACATCCGTTGACATGGAAGAGTAATTTTCTACCCCTGCGTCCGATCCCGCAGTTGCTTGCGCAAACGATGTTTTCGGCAGCAGGTCAAACAAAGAAATCAGTCCGAACAGTAACGAGATAATTATAACCATTACCGAATTCAGAACATATCTCTGTTTAATTTTGCTCATAGTTTCCCTCCTTAAAGATTTATTTTTCATACAAACGCTTGACTTCTTGTACAAATTGTACAAAAACGCCGGCTGAAATCAAGTCGTCCGCATTGAACAGATTTTCGTAATTATGAAATTCCGAAGGAATAACCCTTTTATATTTCCTTTGTCGTATTCCGTTATTACAAACTCTTTTGTCTGAACTTTTACAAAAAATAAATCGGTTGAACAATAAAATTTCTCACAGATAAAGTCTTTAATAAACCGCGTACACACAGTTTCATTATGCTTATTTCAAAAAACAGCCGACTGCCCGCCATAGCTTGACTTTATCTCATCGCTTTTTACATATCGGCTTCCACCTATCTCTATCATGGCACGTCTGAAAACGAATTTATTTAATCGGTTAAATTATAATTAGATTT
The DNA here is from genome assembly GCA_900548285.1 of uncultured Eubacteriales bacterium. Lineage (GTDB taxonomy): Bacteria > Bacillota > Clostridia > Christensenellales > Borkfalkiaceae > UBA10281. Next base: position 765 of record URKE01000065.1, read on the forward strand.
TAGCACCTTATATTTGACTTGTCAATACCTTTTGGAAAATTTTTCTAAAAAAGATTTGTTTTACAATCCAAATAAATATCCACCAGCATAGCTGGTGTTTTTTTTAACGGGTGAAACCCTATGGTTCCGGCAACCCTTGAGCAAGGGTATTGAGGTCTGCCATTTGCATTTACTTAAATGGACTTTCCGGATAATCTATCCGTAACTGTTCACCTGATTTATCTTCTTCTGATTGCTTCGCTATGTATTCTTTTATTGCCGTAGTATTCTTACCCACCGTTGTCACACAATTTTATGGACGTACATAATATAAGTATTTGGGCATAGAAAAAGTGTATGAATCGCATTGAAACATACACTTTTTCGCAGTTTTAATATATTTTTGCACTAATAGGACTATTTTTTAAGCCTATGTCGCATGCCAGACAAGATTAAAACGAACCTTGCCAAAACGCCGCAATTTTCGCACTTTTTGCCAAATTCTCGCTTGAAGTACGGCAAGTACGTCTGCGTTCGCCTTTGTCAAAAATCATCGAAAATATCGGCGCTTTGGTCGGTTGCGAGTCTGACGGTGAGTTTTTAGGCTAAGACGAGGCACGCGAACGGGTTAATACTTGACGTATAAGCCGCGAGCGTAACGACGTATTAGTCAAAAACTCGCCGTCAGACCACGGTTCGTATTATTCTTGTCTGGCATAACGGAAGAAAAACATAGCATTGCTGTCACGGCAATTATAAGAAATTTTTTTATTTTTTCTCCCGTTATAATATTTCGAATCTGTCGGATATCGGGCATCCGCTTACCCGACGAGGGGGCGCGGATAACACAGATATTCGGATTTTCAAGAAGTTGTTATTCCGCAAAGGGGATAATGAAAACGCCTTCGCCTACGCCGAGAGTTAAATTGAGTTTGCCTTTATTAAGGGTTTTTATAACCTTTTCTCCGCCGATATAACAAACGGCTTTGTTGTATTTCGAGCCGTCGAACGTAAGAGCGATTTCGTCGGTAAGATTAAGCGACGTTTCGTTGTAATTTACAGCCATAATTCCGTCGTTACCGTCCTCGTCGTTAAAATATCCGAAGAGGGTGTCTTGAGAAGTCGTAACTTCTTTTAAGGACGGAACGCTATCCAAAGACAATCTCGAAAGAAATTGGAACGAAGTGTTCGTCGTTCTGTCTTTACCGGTTGTTGTGTGTCCGGCGTCGTTAGTGAAAGTTCCGATCCAGTCGAATTGAAGCAAAACGTGGTCGAAAGCGAGCAATTCGCCGTTCGCCTTTTTAACGCTTTCGTAAATATCCGTTTTTTCGCCCGCACGACTTATCATCGCTTCCTGACTTGCCGCAAATTCGAATCCGACAAGCGGGCTTGCATAACAGAAGCATGAAATACCGTCGTAACCGAACGCCATCAAAGCGTACTCCTGCATACGAACGTCCTCGTAAGTCGGAACTCTGTCTCTGGAACCGTAGATCGCGCCGCTTGCATTGCCGTCCTCGTCGATTCCGTAAGGCATTGTCTGTATGAAAAAGTTCGTTTTTATATTTTCGTATTGTTTTGCGACTTTCGCTAAGGTCTGCACGTCGAAAAGCCAGTTATCGTCAAGACACTTTTCGCCGTTTTCGTTATACGTAAGAGGGTATCTGTCGGCGGAAAGCCATTTTTCGCCGGAAGTAAGTTTTGAAAGCACGTTATCGCAATAGAATTTGAGATAATCGGAATAAACGCCGTCGAATTCTTTCTGAACGACTTGCGCGAAAGAAGGGAACAGATTCGAGTAAAAGTTTCTGCCGTCGGAATTTTGATTCCACCAATCGACTTGCGCCGCCATAGACGTCATTTGCGATTTATTCGGTTCGTCCACGCATATTCCGAGAACTGCGTCGCTTTGTTTGAATTCGGAAATCTTACGGTACGCCGCGCCGTCGGAAACGCCGGGATTGACGTAAACTTTAACGCCGTTGTTTCCGAGAAGAGTCAATGTTTTTTCGGCTTTTTCGTCGTAAGAATGAAAACTCTGCACTCCGTCACCCGCGCCGATTGCAAAAAGCGTGCTTATGCCGGATTCGTTAATCCATTTAACGTTTGTTTCGTTAAGATCGGACGGAATAAGCCATCCGCTTATCGTGAGTTCGTAGTCGTCTTTTTTCAAATCGTAATCGGGTAAAATAATCTTAGTCATTCCGCTATTGTTTCCTTTATCGCTGTTTCCGTTGTCTCCGCCGCACGCCGCAAGCGAAAAGATCATTCCCGCGGCAAGCGCGGCGGACAAAATTTTATTTAACTTCATCGTTTACCATTCCTTTTATCAGTATTTTTCTGATTGCCGAAAATTCTTCTTCGGTAACGCCGCATACAGCCTTCAGATAATTTACCGCGCCGGCATTAAGACTTTCGTTGTCGCCGCAATAAACCGCTTTAATTCTTTCGAGAAAATATCCGAACGCGACGAAATTGCTCGAGTCGTCTTGCATTACGCCGTTTACGAATTGACCGTTTTTGATTTTACCGCGATATCTCGGACCGCAACTTGAAAAGCTGGTAAGTTCGAAATCTTTCGTCATATCGCTTTCGCTTACGCCTAAAACGGATTCTATCAAAAAAGCCAACGTTCCCGTTCTGTCCGCTCCGGCATTGCAATGAAAGTATATCGGATAATTTTTTTCGTCTGCCAAAACGTCGAATATCGTTTTTAATGACGAAGCTGATATTTCCAGATAACTTCTGTCGTTTTCACCATAATGGCTGAATTCGGGAAGAATGTAGTTATATGCGTGAAAAGGCGCTTTGACGTATTTTACGTCTTTGCCTAACACGCTTTCGGTTTGCCCGCCGTCGTCTATATTTGCAAAACGCAAATCTATTTCGGTTTTTATTCCAAGCGTATTCTTCATCACGTCGAGACCGTTTTCGTCGAGAGCGCAATTCTGCCCGTCATTGATTTTACCTCCGCGATAAAGCAGATTGTAAGCGATAATTCCGCCGTCGGCTTTCCATCCTCCGAGATCGCGGACGTTTGCAGCGCCGCCGACCGTTATCGGTCTCACGCCGTTATCGTCGACTTTAAAACTGTCGATTTTCGTTTCCTTGTTTTCTCCGACGACTTTATAGTAATATGTCGTCCCGGGAATAAGAGTTCCGCCGAGGTTGCATCTTTCTCTTGTCGTTAAATAAACCTTCTTGTTTTCGAATCGTTCGTTATCCGCAAGATATACCGCATATTGCGAACTGCCGTCCGACTCCCAACTTATCGTGAAATTCTGCGCCATAGCCGTTCCGGTATATTCCGTAAGGATTTCCGCTTCTTTCGAACTTTCGGAAGTTTTGACATAGTCAAGATATTGCTCGGCTACGGTATCGACGTTCGCGCCGTTATACTCGGTTTTAAGAATCATATAATCTTCTTTGTTTTCACTGTTTGCGCCGTTATTTGATTGATTGTCGCACGCCGCAAGCGAAAAAATCATTCCCGCGGCAAGCGCGACCGATATTATTTTGTTTTTGCTGTTCATATTAACCTTTAAGCCCTCCCGCAGAGAAATTACTCATTATGAGTTTATTGAATATCGTGAATACTATAAGCGAAACGGTTGCAAGCACGGTCATGCCGGCAAACGCGACGGGCAGAAGCAATTTTCCTTCCATTTTCGTGTACAATTGGCTTACGCCGAGCGATATCGTCGGTCTGTTGGGCATAAACACGTAAGCAGTGTTATAATCGTTCCAGCAACCGATAAACGCCGTTATCGCGATAGCCGTCAAAATAGGTACCGCTTGCGGGTACATAATTTTCAAAAACACGCCGAGATCGGTCGCTCCGTCCAAGAACGCGCTTTCTGCGTATTCCCACGGGATTGCCGCGAAGAAGTTTTTGAAAAGAAGGAAACCAAGACCGAATCCGCCCGCCGCCATGAGAAAAATGCCGAAATAAGTATTCAAAAGATGCAATTTCATCATAAGGCGGTAGGTCGTCGCGATGCTTCCGACTGTCGGGATTATGAACGACACTATAGATACGTTATAAATAATGTTTTTCAACTTAAACTCGTATTTCGCGATTATATATGCGGTAAACGCGGGAATGGTTATAGCAAGAGCAACCTGCCCTACGACGAGAACCACCGTCGTTATAATCGTATCGTGAAGGTAGACGGGATTTCTCGAAGATCCCGCAATCTGCACGGTAAAAAGCGTTTTGTAGTTATCGAGCGTGAAGTTTCCGAAATCGAACAGTTTAAACGAGTCGATAATGAAGTTTCCCGATGTTCTGAAAGAGTTCAGAAGAAGCCAGAGATACATATAAACGTAAGACAAAGAAAGCAAAGACATGATTATAATGCCTATGATTCTGAAAACTTTGTCTATGCCGGTTCTTTTCGTTACGCTTTTTCTGTGAATAGGCACGGAAGTGTTTTTCATCAATATTCCACCTCTCTGAACACTTTTTCCATAAGGCTCTTGAACACGAGAACCAACGTTCCGCCGAGAACGGCGACGACGACTCCGAGCGCGGCGGGATACCCTACGGTGTTTCCGCCCGTTACGTTGCTTATTATCATCCAGGCTACCGTACCCGTTCCCGTAGTTCCCGCCATAGACTCGCCGACCATCAAAAGCGACGGCGTATACCAGCCGAGCGCGCCGCTTATGAGCGTTATGCTCATTGTCGTGATGACGGGCCATATCATGGGGATTACTATCGAAATAAACTGCCTCATTTCGGAAGCCCCGTCGAGTTCCGCGCTTTCGAGAACGCTGTCGGGAAGCCTTGCCATAGACGAAGTAAAGTAAATTATATTACCGTTTACGCCCGCCCATACGCTGAATATCAATATGGCTTTCCATGCCGTCCGACTGTCCGCAAGCGCGCCGTTTTCGATTACGAAACGATTGCTGTAACCGAGTTTTTCGAGTATCGTAAAAAGACTTTTATAAGTTTGCGTTCCGGAAACCGATATTTTGTAAAACAAACAGAGAATAACGGTTGAAAGGACGCACGGAACGTACATTCCGACTCTTAAAACAGCATGCCCCGCAACTTTTTTATAAATAAGATACGAGAAGAAAAGCGTTAAGGGTAAGTTTATAAAAAGCGCAAGTCCCATAAGGGATAACGTGTTAAGCCACGATCTCGGCGAAAGCATTCCCGCTTCTTTTATTCCGAACATAAAGCGGAACACGTCGAGATATTGTTCGAAGCCGACAAAGTTCAGTTCGCCGTTAATTGTTTCGGTGAAAAAGGAATTATAGACCATGCCTATATTCATGCAGAACCAGAACACGATAAAGTGTATTATCGGCCATGCGAGTCCGCCGTAAATAAACAGCGTTTTTCCTAAATTCCTTTTTCTTTTGGGTTTTACGATATCGTTTTTCATTTAAATTCTCTTCATCCATTCCGACCAAAGTCCCTGGTGATGTACGGCTTCGGTCTGTAAAACGTCGTGTCTTATATTCTCTTTAGTCATTTTGTTTCTCGCCATCGTTATAAACGGACTTGTTCCCGCAACGAACAGTTCGAGCGCGCCCGTTCTGAACACGTCGGTTTTCGCAAAACGATAAATAAGATTGGACGATTTTGCAAGATCTACTATTTCTTGTCCGAACGCGCTGAATCCGATTTCTTCGTCGGTCGTATACACCATCGGGAACTGAAGGGTTTTTTCCGCTGTCGCAACTCCTTTTTCGGAAAGTACGAATGCGAGGAAATCCTTTGCGCCGGAAACGTTGACGGCGTCCGACGGAACGAAGAACGTTTCGCCGGGAAGGTTCATCGCAAGCGCGGTTTTATCGCCCGCGTTGTAAACGGGGTACGCGCCGAAATGGTAATCCGTGAAGCCCACTTCGCCGAGAATTTGTTCCATTTCCGTTGCGAACCAACTTCCGCTGAACGTGAATACGCAATCGCCGTTTACGAACGACTGTTGAGATTCGGTATGATTTTGCGCGGAAGATACGAGATTGCTTTCGGTATCGGAAGTTGCGCCGATAAGGTCGTAAATCGTTTCGAGCGCTTGCAGCGCCGCGGCAGTATCGAGTTTCGACGTTGGATAACCGCCGTCTACGTCGTTGTATTCGTAATATGCGGTATAGCCTTCGGGATCGAGTTCGTACCAAAGTCCGTGGAAGAGCCAATCCATGTAGTTGACGGTAAGTCCGCACGAGAACGGAGCGACCGTTCTGCCCGTTCTGTTGTTTTTGATTTTTGCCGACTTTACGGCTTTGCACAGGTCTATAAGCCCCTGAACGGTACTCGGCCATTCGCCTTTTTTATATTCGCCGAAAGAGTCGATTTTGTTAAGATAGGTTTGGTTGTAGATAAGCCCCCAGCTCGAATATACGTAACTCGAGAGATAAGACTTATCTTTATAAGTACCCATATCTATTATTTGGTTGTCCACAACTCTCGATTTTGCGGAAGTTCCGTATTTAGTCGAAGTAAGAACGTCGTCGATAGACTCGATCGCTCCGTTTCTTATCCACTTTATCCAGTTGTTCATCGTATGTCCGACGAAATACAAATCTTCCTTTTCGGAACCGGGGTTGTTCATGAGCGTGAGCAAGTTGGAAACGAGTTCGGGATCGGACGAAACGTGGACTTTGATTCCCGTTTCTTCATAGTACGCCGAAGCAATGTTTTCTATCCATTTCGTGCCGAGTCCTTTATCTATTACTTTAACGTAAACGTCGCCGCCGCCCGCCGAATTTCCGCCGCCGCTGTTTCCGCCGTTTCCGCCGCATGCGACAAACGTTAAAGTAAGTACCGCGCAAAGCATTGCGCATAATAATTTTTTCATTTATTAGT
>URKE01000066.1 GCA_900548285.1 uncultured Eubacteriales bacterium
AAGGTATCTCGACGCACTTTGACGGTATGCACTTAAATACCGATTTTATCGCAAAGCTGTATGCGTTATACGGCGAAGAGCGTATGAATTACGTTCTTGCAAGCACCGTGCAGATGTCGGAGAGCGACGGCAGATTCAATCCCGATAATAAAGCGTGGGCAAAGGGAATTTCCGTCAATAACAGCGACGAGGACAGGAGAAAGTTCTACGTTACATCGCACCCGGCGTTGCTCGACGGATTTATTACGGCTTATAGAAAATACGTTAAAGAATTCAAAGAACAATTAGACAAGGAGGACAAAACATTGAGCGATTTTACGAAAGTAACCGCAAGGGGAGATAAAGTCGTAAGCATCTCGAAAGACATAAACGGCAGAGATATTGCGATCATCGACCGCACGGCGAGAGAAAACGGAGATTATACCGTAGCAATCGGCTACCATATCGAAACGGGCGATTGGGAACAAGGCAGATACGGCTTTGAAACGCAGAAAGCGGCGGAAGAGTGGCGAGAGAAAGAGTATTCCGCAGATACGAAGCCGAAAGCCTTATATACGAAAATCAAAGTGGCGAGCGACGCGTTTATTAAACGGTCGGGCATGGGCAGCGTGTTCAGAATGCCGGAAAAAGGCGAGTATGCGGGCTTTGCCTACTTTATGTTCAACGACAAAATCAAACCGTCAAGGCAGATTGCGGACTTAAAGAGCGATTCGCAGGAACTCTGCTACGAATTGTCCGTAAGGGATAACGCGGAGATCGATATTTTCAAACGCCGCGGCGACGACGAAGAAGTCGTTACGCTTACCGCGGAAGAGTTTAAAAAGGCTGTAGACGGCACGACGAATAAGGACTACGAAACAAGCAGAAACGATGATACGAAGTGGTTTGCTGCGAGCATTCCGCAGGAAGCGTTCAGAAGAGAATACGACAACAGTATGCTGTTCGTTTTGCCGAATAAGGACGATTTCGGCGGTATGACGTATTTCATTCCGAGCGTGTTCGTCGGGGAAGATAAAAACAGTGATGACGGACGAATCGAGATCCGCTTGCCGCAGGATTTTGTGGTAAAAGCGCAGACGCGCGGCGGCGAGAAGAAGATTGAACTTACCGCCTACGATTTTTGCAAACTGACGGATAAGACAACCGCCGAGGACTATAAACGTCTGAAAACCGAAACCGTTACGGAAAACGAAACGGAATGGAATCACGTTTCCGTTCCCGAAAAAGCGAGAATCGCGACCTTCGAGGATAGCACGTTATTCCGAATGCCCGACGGCGAATACGGCGATTACACCTACTATTTGCCGAATAAATGCGTGAAAGATAACGAAGAGAACGGCACAATCCGTTTAAGTCTACATAACGATTACAAGGTGCGCCTTACGAACAATAAAGGTGAGGAAAAGAAAACGGCGGAACTTTCGGCAAAGGATTTTTGCGAGGAAGTCAGAGGGAAAGACGCAGGCGCATACGGCGCAGACTACAAACGACCGAGCGAGGAAGCGAAAACCGCTTTTGCCGAAAGAGAAAAAGCGTTGCGCGACTTTGTTCCGGACGAAATGAAAGCGCGTAAGAATTGGGTTGCCGTTAAAACGTGGAAGAGTGCCGAAAAGGACAAACTCAGCAAACGCCCGATCGATTGCAATACGGGGAATTACGCCGAAAGCGATAATCCCGAAACGTGGACGACTTTCGATAAAGCGTTGGAATACGTCCGCGAACACGGCGGAACGACCATTGCTTATGCGCTTGACGGCAAAGATAAGGTTTCCTGCGTGGATATAGACCGCTGCTTCGATGAAAACGGCGAACTGTCCGAAACGGCAAAAGAAGCGTTGAAGCGAAGCGGCGCAACTTATGCGGAAAAATCTGTCAGCGGTAACGGCTTGCATATTTTCGGCAAGACGGACGGTATGGATTTACGTACTTTCTCAAAAGGCGGCGACTTGGAATTTTACCAAAAGGAACAGTTTATAGCGATGACGGGAGACGGCGCAAAAACGAAAGACCTTGTAAACTTCGATACCTGCGGAATGAAACCGTATTTAGAGAGTAAATGCGAAAAGCGTATCGAGTGGAAAGGCGTATGCAAGGGCGAGAACGGACTTTCTTCGATGTCGGATAAAGACGTCGTGGAAAAGGCGAGAGAGGCGAAGAACGGAGATAAGTTCAAGCGGCTTTATGCGGGCGAAGATTTGCAGAATAATCACAGTAATTCGGATATGAGCCTTATGAACATTCTTGCCTATTGGTGCAACGGCGATAAAGAACAGATGCTTCGTATTTTCGCAACGAGCGGACTGTTTCGTTCGAACAAATCCGCCGATTATTACGAGCATACGGCAATCAAGGCATTGCGCGAAATACCCGTTAAATCGACCTATACGCCGACTATTCCGAAAAACAACGGCGGCAACGGAAAGAGATAAAGAGTATAGAAAAAGGCTACGGCGTGTAGCCGTAGCCAAAAGAAAAACTATTTCAATAAGTCGAACAAATATCCTTCGTCGGACTTGTGCTTTCCGTGGGTGCGATGGTATTCGGTAATAGCGGAAGTTAAAAGGTCTATGCGGTCTTGAAAATAGTCTTCGTAAAACGCAGTAGAATTGTCGTATTTCTTGCGATTATATACGACGTTTTGTTTGCAGAAGTCTTTCGGCTTTTTCTTAGCCTTAACTTTTTCAAATTCGGATACTTTGTTTTCCGCAATGATAAGCAACATTTCAAGTTCCGGCTTCGTGCAGAATTTCGCTTGGGATTTGATGGATAAAAGCAATTCTTTAGGGATTTTCAATGAATCCGTCATTTTGTCCCCGATCCGATAAATCGCAATCTCGCCGTGATATGCGTCAAGCGCGGGTTTTAATTGCGGCGAGGTGAGCTGACGAGCGTGAAAGGGGCGCATATCGAGCAAATCGTCGCGTGTGAACTTTAATTTGCCGTTATCGAGCAAAAGATTTATGATTTTCAGTTCGTTCGGACCTTCGCACATTATAAGGATTTTCATTTCAAAAACTCCTTCTTAATGTTCATAAGGTCGTCGTAGTTGACGGAAGTCTTAAATGCGTCGTTATAAAACTGACGGCTCTTTGAAAGTTCTACGCGAATATCAAAGTTCTCGTACATATTCTCGGCAACGATTTTTTTATCCGCACGGCAAACCCAGATATTGTCCTGACGATTGAACAAATCGAGCAGTTCGCAATAATGTGTGGAGAAATAGAGCGTGGCGTTGAACTTGTTGACAGATTTATCCTTATACAGATTGATGATATTTTCGACGAGCGTTTTGTGAAAATGGTTTTCTATTTCATCGATGATAAGGTCGAATCCGTATTTAAGCGATGCGATGACGGTAACGTAAAGAAGTAATCCTTTGGTTGTGCCGCTCGATAAAAAGTGGACGAGTTCCTTATTCGAAACAATCTTTTTGCCCGAGGCAAGAGAAAGTTCGTAATTGTGTTCGTCGAGCATCGTGAGACCTTTTACGTTTTCATCGAATAAGTGTAAGACTTTTGCTAACACGGAAGGGGATAACTTATACAGTTTCAGCGCATTGAACATTAAGCGATAGGTGTTTGCGCCTTCGCCGTCCGAATTAAAATATATGGCTCGCGTTTCTTTCTTCTTTAATACGAAAAACACGATAGACGTATCTTCGGGCAAAATGCCGATATTTTCGACTGGGACAAAATCGTCGTCTGAGAAAATCGTTTTCGCTTTGGACTTATAGTAGACCTTTTCGAGAAGTTGCTGATTAGAAAACGTCGCCTTATCGTTTAAGGTTTGCGATGACGAAATATCGGTGGAATACTTATAGATTTTCCCTTCGTGATAGAAAAACAGGGTTAAGTGAATTCCGTCATAAGAATAATTTTTATCTTCGAGCGAAAAGTTGCCGAGTATGGAATAAGCGCAATCGAGAAGATCAAGGAAAGAAGTTTTACCGGAAGCGTTTTTTCCGATAAACGCGACGGTGTTATATACGAATAAGCCGTCTGCGATTTCCTGAAGCTCGTATTCTTTATCTTCGGTTGTTTTCTTGGATTTGGCTGTGAAGTCGAGTACGCAATCGTTTTGAATGTTTTTGAAGCCCGAGGCTTTGACGTAAAGCAATTTCATGTTCTTTACCTCCGTGCTTATATTATACACGATAAAACGAAAATAAACAAGTATTTTGTTTGAGATTTTATGAAAAATATTTTTGAGACGGTTTTATAAGAAGATAAAACAGAAATTTCGACAAAATTAAACGAGGGTAAAGTGAGGTAAAAGACTGATTTGAAGGGTTTTTAAAATAGTAAAAACACAAAAAAATTTTTTCAGGAGGTAAAAAATGAAGAAAAAGAGCATACGGGATACTCCCGTAATCGTAATTCCGAAAGGGTACACGATAGACGACCTGATGGATTTCGACGACGATGGGTACGAGAACGGCGAGCCGGCCAGGTGCGAGGAGGTGAAAGTTGTCTTTGAATAGTGAAGAAAAGAATACGGCGTATGAGAAACTTACGCCGCAGAGAAAACAACTCGTTGATAAGGTAATGGAAAACCTTGAAAAAGGCAATCTCTTTTGGACGCAAGGTTGGGTATCGTCGGGCGCGCCGGAGTCGGCAATTACAGGCAAGAAATATCGTGGAATCAACAACCTTTTTCTCTCGCTTATTGCAATGAGCGAGAACTACGGAGATAACCGTTGGGCGACCTTCAAGCAAATGGAAGAAAAGGGCTGGACGTTCAAAAAGGACGAAGAGGGCAAAAGTGCGGCAAAAGGCAAGGGCGCAACCGTCGAATACTACGAAATGCGCGACAAAGAAACGAAAAAGCGTTTCGATAGAAGCGTATTGGACGGCATGACTGCGAGCGAACAGCAGGAATACATGGATAAAAACGTGTATTGGTTGAGGAAGTTCTACCGCGTGTTCAACTGCTCGTTGATGGACGGCGTTCCGGCCAAGGAAAAACCACTAATCGATATAAACGACCGAAACGAGCGAGCCGAAGCGATTCTTTCGTATTGGGATCAGAACGAATCGAAAATCGTATACGGTGGCAGTCAGGCGTATTACAAGGCGAGTAACGACGAAGTGCATTTGCCTAAGCGTGCGGACTTTAAGAGTATGCAGGAATTTTACTCGACGGCGCTGCACGAAATCGGGCATAGCACGGGACACGAAACAAGACTGAACCGAGATTTGTCGGGCGGATTCGGGAGCGAGAAATACGCAATGGAAGAACTCCGCGCCGAAATCGCGTCTATCTTTATGGAACAGGACGTTGGTATCGAAGCGAGCGAAGGCAGGCTTCAGAACAACGCGGCGTATTTGCAGTCGTGGAAAGAAGAAATCAAGGAGAACCCGAACGCTTTGTTTACGGCGATTACCGACGCGGACAAAATCGCGAAATACGTTTCGGAAAGAGAAAGAGCGTATCGGAGAGTGAACGACGTGCAATATTACGCAATTATCGAGGAAACGAACGCTTATTCCGAGCAGGTGTATAAATGCTGTATCTGCGACGAAGAGGGCGAGGTGAAGCCGCTTATCAATTACGCTTTTGCCGACCGCGAAGCCCTTGAAAAAGAGATAGATAAAGTTAAAGAACTCGATCTTTGGAAAGACAAGACCTTTGAAGAAGTGAGTATCGAAGAACTTAGAGAAAAAGTGAATACAGGCAAGGTAGAACAGGAGAAGTCAACGGAATACATAAAGCCGTCCGAACTTGTGGCGACGGAAGTTGCGGCGAAAGCCTTGCCCGTGAGTATGAAAGGGCGCGGTAGCGAAAGTCTGACAAGAATGAGCGACCGAGAAACGCTTGCAAGGGCGGAAGGGTATTACGCGAAAGACAGTAAATTCGCGGACTTATACGTCGGCAAAAACGTGATGAAAAATATTGAGCGGAGCGAGTCCGGACTGATGCTTCGGCTTGCGATGTTCTGCGGAAACGACGAGGAGCAACTGCTCCGTATCTTTAAGTCGTCGGGGCAATTCCGCGACGAAAAGCCGAACGCCTACTATATGAAACTTGCGAGCGAGAGTATGAAAACCATACGGGAAATGCGCGGTTCGATTGCCGCGGCACAAGAGAATAACGGTTTTACGAAAGGCAAAATCGGTATCAATTCAAAAAGATAAAAACAAATAAAAAAACAGGGAGTAAAAAAACAATGAGAAACAAATTTTTCAAATTTAACGAGAACTATGCAAAGGTCATCAAACATCTTGATGACAAACAGGCAGGGCAGTATGTAAAAGCCATTGCGGATTATGCTTTCGAGGGTAAGACTTACGCAGGCAAAGACGCCGCCGTAAAAACGGCTTTCGTTTTTACGAAACAGCAGATAGACGAGGACAAATTTTATCGTGAAAAAGGCAAACTCGGCGGACAGAAAATCGCCGAAAGAAAACGCGAAACGGAAGAAGAAACCCCCATATTAAAATCGGTTATCGGAACTGTAATTGCAAGCGAATTATTGAGCGGTATGCTCGGTAAGCAAGACGAAGAACCTACCTTTGAGAAAAGTGACCACTGAAAAAATGTTGTTGCATTCTGCAAAAAAAGAACAAAGCAGGATAAAGAAAATCCCACAACGGGCTTTTCGACAACGGAAGCAAGCGGGATACCCGCTTCTTCTTCGGGAGGTAGAAAAGTGAGAGGAGAAAGGGTAACGGATAGACGAGCGCGGCGATATATAACGATAACCGACGACGCAATGTGGGAGTATATCGACAAAATTATGACTCATCCGGACTACGATAAAAGTTTCAATAAAGTCATAAATTCCGCTTTGTTGTTCGGCTTGCCTGTACTGTATAAGCGGCTGTTCGATACGGTGGAAATCGACGGGGAAGAAACGCCCGTAAGCGTTCCGAATGAGTATAACGAGGACGCGTTTTATTTCCAACTGATACGGCTTATGAAAGAAATGCTTGCAAACGAAGTGATTACAAAATCGGTCGTATGCTCGCTATTCAACGAACGCGCGGCGGCATTGCAAGACGGAAAATCGGACGCGTATTCGCTGAAAAAAGGGTTTTATCAGGACACGCCAGAATATCTCGTAAACGAAGAAATCCGAATGCTGAAAGACGTGGGGAGGTAAAGAAAAACGGACAATCAACCGATTATTCTGAACATAAAATATACGCCGTATGAACTCGGCAGAAAAGCAAGCGGACTTGAAAGAGAAGCCCATAGAGCGGAACGCTCTTTCTTCGATATGACGGGCGGCGAGAACGTATATAAGTACATAACGACGGAAGGGAAAGTCGCGGGCAAAAAGACGGGCAAAATCACCGCGCTTGAATACCTGCAAAAGTCAACGGGTGTTTTTAATGGTGACGGGCTTATCTCACAGGAAAGAATAGCCGAAATGAAAGAACGATTGAAAAATAACAAGGGCAATATATGGCACGGTTTCGTGTCGCTCAATAAAGAGCAGTCGTATAAAATCGACACGCCGG
>URKE01000067.1 GCA_900548285.1 uncultured Eubacteriales bacterium
GATGAAGCACCACTTTCCCGTTCCTTTTATAAAAACGTTTCAGCGTTGTTTCGCCATTCATCATAGCGACTATAATATCGCCGTTCTCTGCCGTGTTCTGCTTTCTGATTACGACGAGATCGCCGTGCTTGATTCCGATGTCAATCATACTATCGCCGTGCGTATGAAGAATAAACAAATCCCCACCGCCGAAAATCGCTCGCGGAAGCGTAACGCTTTCTTCTATCTGCTCCACCGCGTCAACAGGTTGTCCGCACGCGATAGAACCGACGATAGGCGTGATTGCCACTCCGCTCGGTTTCAGCTTCGGCAACATATCGATATTGCCGAGTCTTGTCCGCTCTATCCTGCCGCTGTTTTCAAGCGCAAGGATATACGTTCTTACAAGGTTAAGCGAACTCATATTCAATGCTTTCATTACCTCTCTGAAACTCGGCGATTTGCCTTTTCTCTTTTGGTAGTCGATAATGAAACTTTCCATATTGTCCAATGTCGTCGTGTTGAGCGTTCTCATCCGTAGTACCTCTTTTTACTAAACTGAACACCGCGTTCAATTTAGAATGTAGCCGTATTATATCACAAAAGACTATCTATTTCAAATTTTCATTTCCCAATATTGGGAAGTGAACGATATTTTTTTATTTTTCCGAAAAAATAATGCCCTTACCGAAGTAAGAGCATTTGTTTCCTGCATAAAGACACATCAAACGGTGTCATTCCTTCTTTTCGTTCAGCTTTGCATAAAGGTTTTTAATCGCTTCGAGTCCTGCTTTTTCGCCGTTCTCTACCGCTTTGCCGTACATTTCAATTGCTTTCTTATAGTCTTTTCTCACACCAAATCCATTCTCATAACATATACCGAGATTGTGATACGCAACGCCCGAATTGCACTTTTCGGCAGCAGTCTTAAAACACTTTACCGCCTCTTTTTTGTTTTCTTTTACGCCGTTGCCTTGAAGATAGCAAAGTCCGATATTGATAATCGCCTCGTTCTCGCCGAGATTGTATGCGTCGTTAAATAATTCAAAAGCTTTTTTATAAGCCGCTTCGGTTTTGACGGTATAGTAGTAATAAAGTCCCATTTGCAGGCACGCCATAGGATTTTCGCCTTTCGCGCTCTTTTTCAGCCAATAAAGTGCCGTTTCTCTGTCGGCGGTCACGCCGTAATAACCGCAAGCATACGCCATACCGAGATTATATTGCGCGGCGGCGTTTCCGAGTTTCGCGGCTCGTTTGAAAAGTTTAAGGGCGGTTTTCTCGTCCTTTTCGAGTCCTAATTCGTCGCCGAGATACGCTTCCGCCATTCGTTCGATTGCGTCCGGAAAGTCCATTTCCATTGCCATCTGATAATAGAACAGCGCATTTTTGTAATCGGCTTTTTTGGTTTCGTAAATCGTCGCCATACACCAATAAACGCCGACATAATCCAAATCGCACTGCGCAAAACAATCGAGCGCGTCGTCATACTTGCCCTTTTTGTAATAGTAATACCCCAAATCAAGCAATGCGTCATCCTGACAAAGGTTCGCCGCCTTTTTGAGATAATGAATATACTTTTTTTCGTCGGGTTCTATTCCGTACAAACCGTCCTCGTATATTCTGGCTTGCAAATAAAGGCTTTCCGGATCGTTGTGTTTCACGCCGTCCGCAAGATATTTTAAGCCTTTTTCATAGTCGTGCGGAACAAACCTGTCGTTCAGATACACATACGCCAAGTCAAAATTGAGAGAGTGATCGCCAAGGCTCAATCCCTTTTCGTACCACTCTATGGCTTTGGGAACGTCTTTCAGTTTTTCATTGTTTAAGTAGATAAAGCCTATCTTTTTTGCGATTTGAACGTCGCCGAGATAAAAAGCACGCTCGTAGTATTTCAGCGCATTTTTAACGTTTTCAATCTCGGAATCTTCAATCGAAGTATTGAAATAATACAAATCGCCGAGAGATCTTGCCGCTGCCGCGATACCCAAATCGGAAGCTTTGGCGTAATACTCGATTGCTTTTTGAATATCGATTTTTACATAACCGGTTTCATAGCAAAATCCGAGACGGGCAAAACACTCCGCTTCGCCTTTGTTTGCACCCTCCGTATAAACGTCGAACGCTTTTTTGTATTGAGAGCGGTAGCCCCAAGTGTCGCCAAGAACAGTATATGCCAAAACGCCGTTGTCGACGGCTTTTTGATAGTAAATCGTTGCGGTTTTGAAATCGCCGTCATCGGAATATAAATCGCCGATAGAAACGTAGTACTTCGGCTTTTTTACGGCGAGTTTCTTATACTTTTGAATTTTCTCGTAAACTTTTCCCATAGTTTCACCTTTATTGTTTTTGACACCAGACTTCGTTTTTCGTCTGTCTGTATTCAAGCGAATTTATGTTAAAATATCCTTCTTCTTCGCCCAAAACCGGACAAATTCCCGTCGGAACAAAGTTTATGCAATAATATCCGACCGTGTCTTTTAAGGAATAATCATACTTTTCATAAAGAATCTTATTTCCGTCCACTCTGTATTCTTCGGTGACTTTACCATTTTCAAAATTCGTCACGAGAATCGGATATCCGACGGCTTTGCTCTTATCCTCAAAAAAAGGGAAAAGATAGCGTCGTTCACCGTCGTATTGCGCGACGTATATCACGTCCAAATCGTTATGCCCGCCTACGAAACACTCGACTTTTATCACTTTTTCGCCCGACCATAAAACTTATTGTAATTTTTGGAGTTCGGACTGATTTTCAATGATTCTTTCGTATTATGCGCTTTCATTTCTGCAAGTCCGCGAAGCCCTTTTGTCATCCCCGTCAGGTTTCTCTTTTGTGTGTTCACATATGTTATTTTTGCGTTTGGAATATCCGCAAAACAATATGAAAACTCATCGAATTTTTTTCGTGCGTTTGATATCAGTTCCTGTAAATATTCTTCGGTCGGTTTTTCCATATTATACTCCTACGTCTATAACGTTGCAAACGGTTTGGACGATATAAGTTTGTAATCGTCATCGTGCGTGTAAAACTGCTCCATAAGCCAATAAATGCCGTTCGTCCCCTTTTTCAATTTCTTTGACAGTAACTCTCGCGTTATCGGCATTACCTGAAATATACTGATGTATTTATGCTCGGAAACGTAGCATTTTACTATACTCGGCGTTTTGAATACTTCGGGTAATAAGAGTACCGTCCCGCAGTATTTTCCGTCAAGTCCCATATCGAGCGTGTCCGAAACGGTTATGTTATCTTTTTCGTTGAATGCGTATTCCGCAGTTGCCCAAAGAAGCGAGTTTAACGATAGCCAGTCCGTCGGCGCGTCTTCGTCGTCCGAAGGATTACGAATATCGACGTCGGGCGAAATAAGCATCATATACTCGTTGCGGCGGTTCGCCTTCCTTCCCCAGCCAATTTCACGCTCGGGCATCAGATAATCGCTTGCGCCGATTGTACACAGTTTCCAAAACGGCATTTCGTCCGTCGGTTTGAAAACAAGCGTCGTTATCGGCTTCATATCTGTCGGCAGAACGTTCTTTTTCAGTTTCAGACTGAAAATCGGCTCTTCCCCGAAAACGGTTTTATAATGGTCGTATAGTTTTTGCTGTCTTTTGCTTTTCATCTTATTCACTCTTGCTTGGTTAATTATATTTATACCATAAATTTTTATATTTTTCAATTGCTATTGAGTTTGCTGACACATAATTTCAGAATAAATATCAAATGGCACTTTGCGGATATAAAAACAGACGGGGAACGGTTTACCTTTTACGCAATGTTCGCAAAGACGGAACGGGTAGACCTTTCGGTCAACGTAATGTAGTAATAGTTCAACCTCGTATATGGTTAAACATCCGTATTTGTGGTATAATTTATGGGAAGTATTATACGGAATTCGGCATTAAATCGATGAAAATAACAAATTTACAGGTAAACAGACTTTTCGAGCCGCTCGGGATAAGTACACTTAATCCCGTTTTTTCTTTTAAAGTCGAAGGCAAAGGCTACGGAGAAATAAAAAGCGCAAGAATCGACGTTGCTACGGACGAAACGTTTAAAAATATCTTTTTTTCCGAAACTTCGAGCGATATAAGCCCGAACGCGTTTCGTTTGCCATACGATTTTTCGGGCGGAATTAAGTATTTCTGGCGAGTTACAGTTGTAAACGACAAAGACGAAAACGCAAGCGGACAATCGTTTTTCGAATGCGGAAGAAAAAACTCCGAATGGGATATTCCGTTTATAACCACGGCGACCGAGAATACAGAATCGACGGCTTTCTATTGTAAATTTACCGCAAAGTCCGCCGTGAACGCCCGTCTTTACATAACCGCGCTCGGGCTTTACGAAGCGTATATAAACGGCAAAAAAGTCGGCGACGAATATTTTACTCCTTATTGCGACGATTATCGTTATATTCTGCAATATCAAACTTACGATATTTCGGAATACCTTTGCGACGGAGAGAACGAAATCGCCGTTTTATGCGGTAACGGCTGGCACGGCGGCAGGTATCCGACGAACGGCGTAAACGGCATAGGCGCGTTCGGTAAAGGTTTTATACTTTCGGCGGAGATTGTTTCGGACGGGAATACAGTTCTTACGACCGACGAAAAATGGAAAGAAATTCAACCCCCCGTTATTTTTTCCGAAATTTACGACGGAGAGATTTACGACGCGCGCAAAGAAATTTTTGACGAAAACGGCAAAGTATATGCCGAAATTATTTTAAAAGCAAACAAGACAAAATTTACCGGAAAGCCGAAAGCGAAAATAATATCGAGAATAAGTCCGCGCGTAACCGCAAAGGAAAGATATAAAGCAACGCTTATAAAAACGCCGAACGGCGAAACCGTACTTGACTTCGGCAAGGAAATAACGGGTTGGGTTGAAATTTCCGATTTTTTAACGCGCGGGGAAAAACTCACCTTGACTTACGGCGAAATTTTGCAAAACGGAAATTTTTATCGCGATAATTTACGCACCGCTAAATCAACCTATTGTTACACTTCCGACGGCGATAATCGACTTATACGCCCGCATTTTACATTTTTCGGGTTCAGATACGTAAAAGTCGAAGGGGCAAAAATCGATAAAAAAACGCTCGATAAATTCGTCGGCGTTTCCGTTCGATCGGATATGGCTCAAACGGGGAGAATCGAAACTTCGAACGAAAAGTTAAACAAATTTATCGAGAACGCATTCAACAGCCAAAAGGACAATTTCCTCGATATACCTATGGATTGTCCGCAACGCGACGAGCGTTTCGGCTGGACGGGCGACGCGCAGGTCTTTTCGGAAACGGCTTTGTTTAACGCCGATTGCGCGGCTTTTTATTCGAAGTATCTCGAAAATATGCGGCAAGAACAACTCCGCTACGGCGGATCTTGTCCGTTTGTCGTTCCCGATTGTTTTTATGCCCGCGAAGAACTCTACGATGGAGCAAAGCCCGTGGAAAACAACGATTTTATGCTCGGAAGAACGTCCGCGGGCTGGGGCGACGCCTCCGTTATAATCCCTCGGAATCTTTACAAATTCACGGGAGATAAGGAAGAATTGAAGAAAAACTATCCGAATATGAAATTATGGACGGAATTTCTGCTTCTTTCGGACGAAAACCGCGGCGGAAAACGCATCCGCGACTACGGGTTTCAATTCGGCGACTGGCTCGCGCTCGACAATCCCGACCCGAGCGACAAACACGGACTTACCGATACGGGATTTATAGCGACCGCATATTATTACAATGCGGCTGCGTTAACGGCAAAAGCCGCAAAAATCGTCGGCGAGGAGCGGGAAGGCGAGAAATATGAAAGATTGGCGGCGGAAATTCTCGCCGCGATTAACGAAAAATACGTTTCGAGAAACGGTATAATCGCTAACGATACGCAAACGGCTTACGCCTTGGCTATCGAATTCGGGCTTGCGGACATAAAATCCGCCGGCAAAAGACTTAACGAAAAAATTGCCGAAAACGGATATAAACTTTCCACGGGATTTATCGGCACGGCGTTTCTGCTCGGCGCGCTTACGAAAGCGGGTTACGCAAAAACGGCTTACACCCTTTTGCTTCGCGAAGAATTGCCGAGTTGGCTGTACGCGGTAAATATGGGCGCAACAACCGTCTGGGAACGTTGGGATTCGATTTTACCGAACGGCTCTATACGAGCGGGAGAGATGAACAGCCTGAACCACTATGCGTACGGCGCGGTGGTTTCGTGGGCGTATAAGTCGATTATCGGCATAAATCAAGAAGAAACGGCGAGCGGATTCAAGCGCGCGATTTTATCTCCCGTATTTGATGAAAGACTGAAAAAAGTATACGGCGAATACGATTCCGTTTACGGTAAATATGCCGTCGGATACGAAATCGGCGAGGCGGAAGCATCCGTTAAAATCGCCGTGCCGTATCTTTGCGAGGCAAAATTTTACGCGCCGAAAGGATACAAAATAAAATCCGCGGACGACGCGCCCGCGGAACAGAATATAAAATCGATGATTTTCAAAGGCGGAGAACATCATATAATTCTCGCGCGCGAAAAACGATAAATTTACTTGTGCGATAAATTTTAGGGATTCCATTCGTTATCACTAATTACCGAAAAGGCGTCTTTTTCGCCATTTTCCGCGACCG
>URKE01000068.1 GCA_900548285.1 uncultured Eubacteriales bacterium
TAATGCCGATTTTACCGATGATTATAAGCGCAATAATCAAAATTATATTGCTTCCGTTCAGATTGATTGCGGCGATATTCAAAGCAATATTTCATAAAAAGGAGTGATACACGGTGCGCAGAAGAATTTTAAGAACACGCGCTGTAAAACGGCGCAGAAAATAAACTTTTTCTCTAAATTGGAAAATTCCGCGTATGCGGTTTTGCTCCCTGCAAGGGTTATAACAACAAAAAAAGGCTGTCGGACGAATCGAGTGTAAACTCTACCGTTCGACAGTCAGAATTATAGGTGTAATTATGTTTGACAAAAAGAAAAAATCGGGTAAAATCCCGTTAATGAAAGTTGCAAAAGCAAAACGTGGCAACACTTTACAAACGAGAGATGAATATTTAGCAGGACAAAAAGGAAAAAATATAAAACCAAAACACCCGAATAAAAACGATTTATATCGCACGGGCGTGATAATTCGTGTAAATAATCAAGACGAATATGCAATTGTTCCCTTAACAACAAAAAAGAAAATCAAGTTAGATGAATATTATGATAAAAAGACTTATGCAAAAGATATGATTGAAATTTTTGATTGCGATGGAAAGCCGATTAAACAAAACGATAAATTTGTGGTAAATAAGGATAAACGAAAAATTCTTTCTGAAAATGATTTAAGTAAAATTGAAAAATTTTGTTTAGAACAATCAAAACGGAAACAGCATAATCAAAAACAGATTAGGCGTTTCGATGACAGAGATAAAAAGTAAAAAAATAACACGGTAGTTTATTACCGTGTCATTGCTTAAAAGTCCGAAAGGACTAATAAGCCCGCTCAATCACTTTCGTGAATGTAATTCAATTATATAGATAATTTATGCAAAAGTCAAGCAAAAACGCGAGAACAGAAAAAAATAAAATAGAAGAAGATTCAAAATATAGGAAATAAGGAAATGCAAACGTTTAAAAGGATACTGAAAGTATTGCTCGGCATAATAATTATTTTAATCATTGGCTACTTTATATACACGGGGATAAGAATATGAAAGCGGAAAGAAAAATCGATTATCGGCACATTATCTGTATTTTAATCACGCTCGGATTCGTTGTGCTTGGTATCTTCCGCTTTTTCGGCTGTATCGGCAGAATAATTGAAAGCGTAAGAGATTGCGGGCTTTCGGTAGCGTATTATTTTTGCGAAATCTTCGAGATTCCGCACCACATAACGCCGACGGTAAACGACTTGCCGAAAATACCGTTTTTCGATTTCCCGTCGCAAACGCCCGACGTTCCCACTGTTCCAGACGTTCCGTCCGTTCCGCTTCCCGATAATTGGAAAAAATTTAAAATAAACTGGTCGGCGTATTGGCGGCTTTGGGCAACGAAAGAGAATTTCTTCGGGTATCTTTCCGCCGTGGGAAACGTGCTGTATGTTTTAAGCAAAGCAATCGTTATCATTGTTCCGTTTGTGCTTGTCGCGTGGCTGTTGCTTCGCCGTATGCTGAAAACGCAAAACAACGACTATGACAAGGACAGCAAGCCGCTTACGATATTCAAGCGCATTACGGCGCATACATATATTTCGCTAAAAACTTGGCTTATCGGCTTTTTTGCGTTTGTAAAGGAACACAAGAATTACTATGTAACGTGGCTTTGCCTGTGGGCGTTGTATTTTAACGCGTTTGCGATTCTTATCGAATTTATCGCGTATTACCTGTATTTTGTGGTATCGTTCGATTTCCTTAATCTTTACAGGCAAGTATATAAACTGTTTATCGACTTATCGGCGGCGTTTACGTTTATTCCTTTGTGGGCGTGGGTTGTGGTCGGTCTTATCGTGTTGGACAAGTTTCGGAAGAATATCGCTTACGGAGTGCTGAACCACTTCGAGCGAAGAAACCGCGGGTTTATCAATGCCCGCCCTATCGTGTATATGGTATGCGGAACAATGGGCAAAAAGAAAACGACGGCTATTACGGATATGGCGCTTTCGCAGGAAGCAATGCTACGGGATAAAGCGTTTGAAAAGATTTTGGAAAACGATTTGAAATTTCCGAATTTCCCTTGGATAAACCTTGAAAACGAATTAAAGCGGGCAATGGAATATCACGAAGTTTACAATCTTGCGACGGTGCGGAAGTTTATCGCGAAGAAGCGGGAACGTTTTTTCAAGTTGGCGACGGAAGAAAAGATTTTCGGCTATGATTATTCCCGCTACAATACGTTTTACAACGATAATCTGAAAGTAACGGATATATGGGAAACAATCGAAACGTATTCGCTGTTATACTTTATATACGTGATACAATCTTCTTTGCTTATCAGCAATTATAGTATACGCGTAGACGGCGTGCTTTCGGACTTGGGCAATTTTCCGCTCTGGAGCGCGGATTTCTTTAAATCGGACAGCCGACTTATCGACAGTTACAGCCGCCACGCACATATTATCGACTTCGATTCTTTGCGTTTGGGGCGAAAAGTGGTAGAAAAGAACCGCAAAGCAAATTCTTTCGATTTCGGCGTGGTGATAATTACCGAAGTCGGCAAAGAACGCGGCAACAGCATAGAACTATCCGAAAAGAAGAAAAAAGACGAAACGACGAATCAGAAGAACGACCTTTTCAACAGTTGGCTGAAAATGGTACGTCATTCCGCTACGGTGGATAATTTTCCGTTCGTGCGGGTGATTACGGACGAACAACGCCCCGAAAGTTGGGGAGCGGACGCGCGGGATTTGTGCGAAATCGTGCATATCAGAGAAAGCGGCGAAACGCGGCTTGCAATGCCCTTTTTCTCGCTTGCAGAACTGCTTTACGGCTGGCTTTATAATAAGTTTTCGGGGCTGTATTACGAATATCGTTTTAACCGCGGCGATAATACGCTTGCTATGTATCTTCTGAAAGGACTGACGGCGAAAATGCGCGATTATTACACGGGAATTTATAATCGTTTCGGTTATTGCGTTCTTTCGGTTCAGGTGGAAAGCGGCACGCAGGACGGAACGATACAAGACGGCAAATATTATTTAATGTCGAAAAAGATTTACAGCAAGCGATTTTCAACGGACTGTTTTTCGGACTTCTTTACGGTAAAAGCGTTGCGTTCGCCCGTCGGTATCAACGATTTGAACGAATACGCCACGGAAAAAGCCACGTTCGGGGAACTTGCAATGCAGAACTCTTACTTTGTAAACGACCTGTTAAACGGGTTGAAAAACGATGAAAAAAAGGAAGATAAAAATGCGGACATTTGAAGAAAAAGTAAATTATAACAAGAAACGTTATAAGACGGACAATTTTTCGGCGGGGTATGTAATCGGCGTGCAAATGTATCACGATTACCCGAAGTATGACGAAAAAGGCAAAGCGGAAGCGCGGAAAACAATCGGCGATTTCAACGACCTTGCGAAAGGCAAAAACGGCGACAGGCTGGCGAAAGGCATAATGTGCGGCATACGCGACAGTGCGAACGAGAGAAAACACAAGAAATAACTTCCCTTTATCAGCCCTACTCCGCGTAGCGGTTATGCGCCCCGCAGGGGTTATAAAAAACATCGAGGTGCAGACAAATGCAGAACGTTTATCAGATAGATTTATTCAACAGAACAAAGAATCCGTTTACGAGCGAATATAAGATATACCACGACGGCAGTCATTATATCGCCCGCGAATCGGTAAAAGGACTTAAAAGAAGAGCAAGAAAACGCGAACGTTCGGAACTTGTAACATTGTTCGATTTTCTCTTTGACGAAGCGATAAAAAGCGATATTGCAACCGACGAAGAAAAGAAGCAGTATATCGAAGATAAATTTATCAACGATTACTGTATCGAACTGCCCGATATCAAAGACTTCATCGAAGAGAATTTCGCTCGTAAAATGCGCAATATCTGGCAACGCGAAAAACGATTCCGTCGCAAAGCGTATCTTAACCGTTGGAATTATTTCGTAACGTTTACGTATGACGGAAAGAAGCACACGGAAGAAACGTTTATCAAACGATTGAGAAAATGCCTTGCGAATCTGCACACGCGCCGCGGGTGGCGTTATATCGGCGTAACCGAACGCGGCGAAGAAAACGGAAGATTTCACTATCATTTTTTAATGTATATTCCCGACGGGCAAATGGTCGGGAAATTGTATAAAAAGCGCGATTACAGCAAGAAGCGCGGAACGGTACAAGAAACTATATGCAACGAATTTTTTGAAAGGAAATTCGGAAGAAACGACTTCGAGGAACTAATAATGAACGTAAACGGCGGCAATGCAGTAGAATATTGCTTAAAATATATGCGCAAAACGAATTCGCGCGGAATTTACAGTCGCGGAACGCCTGCGGAACTTACCAAAGAATTGGATAAGACGTATGCGTTTGCGGCGGAAATCGTAAACGATAAGATACGGGATTTCGATAACTATGCCCAAAGATGGGTATTGTTCGACGGCGTAATCGATTACGACAGAGATATAAAACCTCTGACGTTGCCGAAATTACGGCTCGTGTCATAAATATAATACGCGGGAAAGATGAATAAATCTACGTTTTGCGCCGAGGAAAGCACACGGCGCTATTTTGCGTTGCCGAAAACGAAATAATTACGATAAAATCACCGTAAAAACCCGTTTTTCGTTAAAAAAAATAAATAAAAGGCGCGGTTTCCAAAGCGATTTAGCGGGAAACGCGCCTTTTATTTTGCCGAAAGTCGGTCAGTTTCGGCAGGGAAATTGCGCGCCCCTCGTCCGCGGCGCGCCAGCGCCGCGCTCGTATAGACGAGGGGGCGCGCAATACTCTTTTGTTGTTCTTCTATGGCAAAAATGTTAGATAAAAACAGTAAAAAATAATATAATTGAAAGAACCCGAAAAGGTGTTGCGACGTCGCAATTACGGCGTTTTTCTCTTATAAGAATCGTTCCCGACAGGGTTTTGCACCCTGCAAGGGTTATTTATGAAAGGACAGAACTATATGAAAACAGAATTGAATTTAAGACGGTGGAACAACCCGTATTCTCCGAAAGAAAAATTGAAAGCATTGAATCTTTTGAAGCGTTCCGACGTGGAATTCGTCGCGCACCGTTACCATTGCACCGTTCAGACGATTTACAGGTGGCGAAGAATTTACAACGGGACGATAGAAAGTCTTGAAAATAAGTCGCACCGTCCGCTTACCGAGCACCCGAAAGCACAGACCGACGAAGAGAAAAAGCATATAGCGGACTTAATCAAACGTAACCCGAATATAGGGTTAAACGAATTATATGGTAAACTTCGTCTGAATTACGCATACAGCCGTAATCCGGTTACGCTTTACAGGTATCTGAAACGAAACGGCTTTTACGATACGAAAAAAACTTATACGCCGTATAAACCGAAACCGTACGATACGCCCGAACAAATCGGAGTGAAAATGCAAATGGACGTTAAGTATGTGCCGAAAGAATGTATCGCCGATTCGATTATCGATGACGAACGATTCTATCAGTACGGGATAATCGACGAAGCCACGCGCGAAAGGTTTATTTATCCTTACCGTGAGCAGAACGCCGACAGCACGGTTGACTTCGTTAAACGGGCGATCGCGTTCTTCGGCTATACCCCGCAAATCATTCAGACGGACAACGGCTCGGAATTTACCTTTACGCAGAAAGTGAAAAACGACAGGAAACATTCTTTCGATATATTCTGCGAACAGCACGGAATCGAACATAAACTTATAAAGCCGAGAACTCCGCGACATAATGGTAAAATAGAACGCTCGCACAGGTGCGATAACGAACGGTTTTATAAATATCTGCGATTTCACAGTTTCGACGATTTGAAAACGCAAATGAAAGCGTATCTGAAACGGTCGAATAATATTCCGATAAGCACGTTATGCAGTAGGGATAAAACGAAAAAGTGGCTTACCCCGAACGAAAAGCGAAAAGAACTGCTTCTGCTTGATTGGGGTGTGATAGAATAATCGTTTTAAATTACATAATTTAAGCCGACCTTTACAGTCGGCTATTTTGGCGTTCACGAATGTAAATTTTTGCGTGTGTTCTACCTATTCAGCACCTTAAAACAAGGCTCTGAACGGTTGACACGCCGTTTTTTTTGCTTTTTCTGAAAAAATTTTTAAAAAACCACTAAAATATCATTGACAATTTTTCA
>URKE01000069.1 GCA_900548285.1 uncultured Eubacteriales bacterium
GTAACCGTTCCGCTCTTCGGGTTAGGCATAAGACCTTTAGGTCCTAACAACTTACCGATTCTACCTACAACGCCCATCATGTCGGGAGTGGTAATAACGGTATCGAATTCGAACCAGTTGTCCTTCTGAATCTTCGCAACGAGTTCTTCCGCGCCGACGTAATCCGCGCCCGCAGCCGTAGCCGCGTCTGCCTTTTCGCCTTTTGCAAGGACGAGTACTCTGACGGTTTTACCCGTTCCGTTGGGAAGAACGATAACGCCTCTGACCTGCTGATCCGCTTGTTTGGGATCAACGCCGAGTCTTACGTGAAGTTCGATCGTTTCGTCGAATTTTGCTTTGGCGTTATTGATTACGAGATCGATTGCCTCAGCCGCGTCGTATTGTTTAGCGCGGTCGTACTGTTTCGCGCTTTCGGTATATTTCTTTCCGTGTTTCATTATTTAAGAATCCTCCTTGTGGTTATAACGAGAATCTCTTCTCTCCCACGTCTGTTTTTATTCCTCGACGGTTACGCCCATGCTGCGAGCGGTACCTTTGATCATACTCATCGCCGCTTCTAAGGACGCTGCGTTAAGATCGGGCATCTTCGTTTTCGCTATTTCTTCAACCTGAGCCTTGGTAAGTTTTGCAACTTTGTCCTTGTTGGGCTTAGCGCTTGCAGATTCGATTCCGCACGCTTTTTTAATAAGCACCGGCGCCGGCGGGGTTTTAAGAATAAACGTGAACGAACGGTCCTGATAAATAGTGATTACTACGGGAATAATCAAACCGACTTCGTTGGCAGTTTTTGCATTGAATTCCTTGGTGAATCCGGGAATGTTGATTCCGTAAGGACCAAGAGTCGAACCTACCGGGGGTCCCGGGGTTGCTTTTCCGGCTTGTAATTGCAATTTTACGATTGCAGTAACTTTTTTAGCCATATTTCTCCTCCATAAAACGTGGTGATAACGAGAACGCCGATTGTAAGTAGATTTTAGCGTTCCTCCCACTTTATATAAAACGGGACGCGTCCCGCTTTAATCATTATAATATATTATAACGTGTCGATAACTCCGAGTTTGTCGAGTTGAACAAAGTCGAGTTCGACTTCCGTTTCTCTGCCGAACATCGAAACCTTGACTTTCGCTTTCTGGTTTGCAACGTCGAGCGACTCGATAACTCCGATAAACGAATCCAACGGACCGGAAACGATACGAACGCTGTCTCCCTCGGCAAAATCGAAATGTTCGACTTTATCCTCGAGGCGCATTTTCTTTATCTCTTCCTCGGTGAGAGGAACCGCTTTACCCTGCGGACCTACGAAACCCGTAACGCCGCGCGTGTTGGTGAGCAGATACCACATATCGTTGGAATAAACCATCTTGACGAACACGTAACACGGCAAAATCTTTCTCTGAACGATCTTTTTCTTACCGTTGGCTTTTTCTTCTATGGTTTCTTCCGTGGGAATTTTTATATCGAGTATCGTATCGGCAAGATTGTTGTTCTCTATGAGTTTTTCTATCGTATCTTTTACGAGCGCTTCATAACCCGAGTACGTGTGTATTACGTACCAATTCGCCGTTTCGGGATTTGCCATTTTTAAAGCACCTCGCCGATAAGCGAAACGAGCGCGTTGTTCGTTGCGCCGCCCCTGATAAGATTAAGAAGTTGCTGAAGCCCGAGATCGATAACGAGAATGAGCACGAGCATTATGAGAACGGTCACCAGAACGCAACCGAGTTGTTTCAAAACCGTGGGGAACGTGGGCCAGGTGACCTTTTTAAGTTCGGACGCGACGGCTTTTATTTTTCCCCACAAACGAACGAACACGTTCGGCTTTTTGTTGGGGTTCTTCTTCTGAGCCTTTTTGTCGGTTTTTTCGACTACGGCTTGATTATTCTTTTCCATATTCTTGACTTCCTCCTGTCAAAACACTCCCGACGGATCTTCCGTTCCGTCGCGGTTTCCGTTTCCGCTTAAATCCTTGCGCTTTCCCGTGAATCCCGGTTCCGGCGGCAATCCTCGCGGATCGTTCGCTCTTTCGATTCTTTCCCCCGCAGGCAATCCCGCGAATATAAATCCCGCGAATATACGAAAACGCGCGCGCAAAGGTTACACCCCGCGCGTTGTTATGCAAAACCGTCGCCCGGCAAACGCCGACCGATTACTTCGTTTCCTTATGAACGGTATGCTTCTTGCAGAACGGGCAGTATTTGTTGAGTTCGATTCTGTCCGGATCGTTTTTCTTATTCTTATAATCGTCGTAATTTCTCTGCTTACATTCGGTGCAAGCCAAAGTGATTCTGGTTCTACTTCCTTTTGCCATATCTTTCGCCTTCTCAAAAAATTAACACCCCATATGCGGAGTGCTAATTAATTTTACTATACCTTAAAAAGTTTGTCAACTGTTTTTTACGGTTTTTTTGATTTTTAACGGGGTTATTAATTCACCCGCCCGCATTTTTTGAAATTTCTTTAAAATTACAGTCGCCTGCCGAGCGGAAATTATTCCTCCGCGCCCGTTTCCGTCGTTTCAACGGCTTCCGTAGCAGCGATTTCCTGCGGCGTATCGACGGTATCGACGTCGGCAACGTCGACGACTTCCGGCATATCCGTCGTTTCCTCGGCAACCTCTTCGTCTCCGCCGCCGTAAAGGAACTGCTCGATCATTCCTATCGAATCTACTTCCATGAACTTCGGATTTTCTTTAAGTCCGTGCTGAGCGGCGCACTGATCGATAAGAATCTTGGCGTATCTCATCGCGCGGCCCGACTTTATACGAAGAAGAACGGGAACGGTGACGTAAGTTTTCTTATCTCTCATATCCTTGCAGTGGAACTTGGGATCGGTCGTTTCGATATCCATATTGAGGTAAAGTTTAAGGGTTTTACCCGCAACGGACAATTTGACGAACTGAAGTCTGCCCTGGTTGATACTGTCGAACTTTTTGGAAATTCTCGTTTTGAGTTTTTTGAAACGCAAAGCGTAGTTTTTAAGTTCGTCGTATCTGTCCTGAATGATTTCGTCCGCTCTGAGCATTTTCTGCGCGAACGTGGGCGACGGTACGTATTTGGGAGCGTCCGCCGCGGGAGCGAATTCGTCCTGCGCGTAGTCGAAATTCACGGCAGTAGCCGCAACCTCGTCGGGATAATATTTTTTCTCGTCGTTAAGCGCGAGAGCGAGAAGCCCCTCGTCGACAAGAAAACTCTCCTCCTTGACGGAAGCGACAAAACCGTTCGCCGCGATAGCGTTATCGTCCACGTATTTACCCGAATATGTTCTCATAAACGCACCTCTTTAATACCTGATAATTATGCCGGACATCGGAAAATCGTCCGTTGCGCGACACAAATACACTTTTATATGACTATTATATACTACGCAAGAATTTTTTTCAAGCGATATTGAGTAATTTTTTTCAAAAAAATAAAGTTTTTTATCGTTTGCGGGGTTTTAGCCGCGAGGAATAAAAATTTCACGGGGAAAAATTGTTTTTTCGTTGACTTTTATTCTCGTCGGGAGTATAATCAAATCCCGTCGACGGATCGCGGAAATCAGCCGCAGACGACTGCGTTCGCGCCGATTATCGGAAATATTCCGACCGATCGGAAATTTTAACTTTACGGAATTTTAATTTTACTGGTGATAAATATGGACATAATAAATATATTTTATTATCTCGCGGTTATTCTTATATTCGCAAAAAGTTTCGGGCTTCTTGCGAGAAAACTCGGACTGCCGCAAGTTGCGGGAATGGTCGTCGCGGGCGTCATTATCGGACTTTTAAGCAGATTTCATAATGATGACAACTTTTTTTTAAGCACGATTTTCATGAAGCCGACGAGCGCGGAAAAAGAAATTCTGAATGCGTTCAGTCAGGTGGGCGTGGTGCTTATTCTTTTCTCGAGCGGACTCGAAACCAACCTCGACGACCTTAAACACAGCGGACTTGCCGCCACGGTGATCGCCCTTTTCGGCGTTCTCGTTCCGATTGCGCTCGGCACGCTCGGCGCGTTGTGCTTTATGAAAGGTTACACCGAATTCTCGCACGAAAAACTCCTCAACGCCATTTTCGTCGGCACGATTCTCGCGGCGACGAGCGTGGGGATAACCGTGGAAACGCTTAAAGAATTGGGCAAACTCAATTCCAAAGTCGGACAGACGATAGTCAGCGCGGCGGTTATAGACGACGTTGTCGGCATAATCGCGCTCAGCATCGTGACGAGCCTTAAAGGCGGCGATATTTCACAGATATGGATGACGCTCCTGAAAGCCGCCGGATTTTTCGTTTTCTCGATAGGACTCGGTATTCTCCTCAGAATCTACTTCAAATGGGAAGAACACAAATTCCCGCACAAGAGAAGAACGAGCATTTACGCGTTCGGAATGTGTTTTTTATTCGCGTTCTGCGCCGAAAAATTCTTCGGCATCGCGGCGATAACCGGCGCGTATATGGCGGGCATTATGCTCAGCGGACTTGAGGACACGCAGTTCGTGGACAGAAAAGTCGTCGTGAGCGGATATATGATATTCTCGCCGATATTTTTCTCTTATATAGGAATTTCCGCCGATTTCAGCGGACTTAACTGGTCGTATCTTTTATTCGGACTTTCGTTCGTCGCGCTCGGCATAATCGGCAAGATAATCGGTTGCGGACTTGCGGCGAAACCGTTCGGATTCAAAAACAAGGAATGCGTTACGGTCGGTTGCGGAATGATAGCGCGCGGAGAGGTTGCGCTTGCGGTGTACTCTTCGGGCAGCGTCCTGATGATGGAAGAAGGCGCGGCGGGAAGAATAGACCCGCTCGTGGCAACGATTATGCTGATCGTCATTTCGTCGATTCTCTGCCCGATACTCTTAAAACTTCTGTTCAAAAACAAAAATACGGGCGAACAGCCGCCGGAACAATCGTCGGATAAAGCCCCGCAAACTCTGCAATCCGCGGAACAACCCGCGATACAACAATAACAAAATAAACAAAAAGGAACTGAAACAATGAACGAAAACCACAAACACGAATCTACGAAAAAGAAACTGAAAATCATCGGCTTCATTATTGTCGGCGCAGGACTCGCGCTTTCCGTTACCGGACTGGTAAGTTTTTTCTCTGCGTTCAGAACCGGCTCAACTCCGGATTTGTTCTTTTGCGCGATAATCGGGTTTCCGCTGCTCGGAATCGGCGCGAGTATCCTGAGTTTTGCTTTTAAACGCGAAATAATGCGCTACGCGAAGAACGAAAGCGTCCCCGTGATAAACGAAGCGAGCGAAGAAATTACGCCCGCGGTAAAAAACGTTGCCGCCGCCGTCAACGAGGGATTGAAATCCGAAAAGACGATTACTTGCCCGAAGTGCGGAACGGCAAACCCCGCAGACGGGAAATTCTGCAAGGAATGCGGAACGGCTCTCGACGTGACCTGTCCGAACTGCGGCGAGAAAATATCGCCCGACGATAAATTCTGCAACAACTGCGGCGAGAAACTGAAATAATCGCAAGTTTAAATAATCAGATTCAAACAATTAAACAAAACAAAAAAACGCGGCTATAACTCGTTTAGCGCGCGTTTTTTGTTTATGGACACCATTCGTTATCACTGACTTTTTGCAGCGATAAAGACACCTTTTCGGTAGTCGGTGATGACGAACGGAATCCCTGCCCGGCGTTGGCAGACAAAACCCCGATTACCTCATTCGGCGTTGACAGACAAAACCCCGATTTGCCATTCGTCCGTTTTTTAAAGTTTTTTCAGGGCTTTCAAAGCCCTTTTTACGGGTATCGGCGAGCATTTTTCGGAAACGTTTTTCTCTGCTTTGAGAACCTCGCCCGTTTCCGTTCCGCCGTTTCGGGTTTCCACGACGACTTTATCGCCGACGTTCGCCCTGAACTCGTCGCACAGATAAAATCCGATTTTACCCTCGGTTTCCGTTTTAACTTTTATAACGGTATGCGTTTCGTCGCCGTCCAGCACTCCGCCGCTTAACGAATGTATCATATTTTTCTCCTCCCGGGTATGCCAGACAAGAATAAAACAAACCGTGGTCTGACGGCGAGTTTTTGACTAATACGTCGTTACGCTCGCGGCTTAT
>URKE01000070.1 GCA_900548285.1 uncultured Eubacteriales bacterium
TCGGCGCAAGATACGATATGTTCGTCAAGCGTTTCGGGTATATCAACAGCAAAAATAACTTGCGACTTTTTAAGCCCGACGGCGACAGCGCGCTTTTGTTTGCTTGCGAGAACGTTTCTGATGATGAAGAAACGGTAACGAAAGCAGATGTATTTACAAAAAGGACTATAAGACCGTACACGGCGGTAACAAGTACCGACGATTGTTTCGAGGCGTTGCAGATAAGCAAAAACGAGCGTGGCTCAGTAGATATTTCGTATATCGAAGAACTCACAAAGAAAGATTACGACACCGTGCTTGCCGAACTCGGTAACGCAGTATTTCGTAATCCTGTAGCGGTCAACCCGGAAGATAAATATTCGGGCTTTGAAACGGCAGAAGAGTATCTTTCAGGCAGAGTGGTGGATAAACTGCAAGCCGCCGAAAGAATGAAGCAAAGTAACCCCGATTTAATTGACTACGACAAGAATATTTCGGCTTTACGGGAAGTGCAACCTTCGCCCGTCAGGGCTTCGGATATTGCGGTCAGAGTCGGAACAAGTTGGATAGACAAAGAACTGTATAAAGAGTTCTTCTGCGAGCTTATAGGTAAGTTGATTGAGCGCGGTATTCCCGAAAACGAGATTGCTTTTATCCACGACGCAAATACGGACAAGGCAAAACAAGATCTTTTCAACGCAATCAACGCGGGAACGGTGCGCGTGCTTATAGGTAGTACGGAAAAATGTGGTGCGGGAACAAACGTGCAGGAACGGCTCGTTGCGATACATCATTTGGACGCACCATATCGTCCGCGCGACCTTATTCAGAGAGATGGGCGCGGCATTCGGCAGGGAAATAGGAACAAGATCATTCGTATTTACACCTATGCGGAAGAGAGAACGTTTGACAGTTATTCGTATCAGATACTTGAAACCAAACAGCGGTTTATTTCGCAGGTGGAAAAAGGGGATATGACGGTGCGTGAAGCCGACGACATTGACGAGGCAACGCTTTCTTATGCAGAAATCAAGGCAATCACGTCAGCCAATCCGAAAATCAAGCGAAAAATGGAACTTGATATGGAAATGGCTCGGCTTCGTGATTTGGAAAGCCGATATAAGAAAGAATTGTTTGCTTTGCAAGACAAGGTGCGAAAGGAGTTTCCCGAACAAATCCAACGTCAGGAACTTTACCTTGAAAGGGTGAGGAAAGATGTCGAACTCGTAAAGGAAAAGTACAACCCCGAACACTTTGAAATCAACGTCGGCGGAACGGTGTATTCGGACAACTTAGAGGACGGAAAGAAGAACGGCGGACTTGCCCTTATGGACGCATTGTTCCACAACAAAACGGGAACGGTGGTAGCCGAGTATTGCGGTTTCAAAATCTCTTTGAATCCTATCGAACTACTATCAAACGAACGGAGCATTACGCTTTCGGGCGCAGGACAGTACAAAATGGATATAGGCGAGAGCGCAAGCGGAAATCTTACCCGTTTAGAGAATTTCGTAAAGGAATTTGCCACCCGCGAAGAACGTGCGGTAAAGCGTTTGGAATCCACAAAAGCAGACTTTGAAGTGGCGAAAGAACAAGTTAAAGTACCGTTCGAGCATAAGGACAAGATTATGGAACTGAACACGGAACTTTCCGAACTCAATGCCGAACTTGACCTTAATAAGCGCGAAGAAGTGGTAATCGACGACGGCGAAGAGGATGGCGAAACGAACGAAACTGAAGAGGTTTACGCGGCGTTGCCGAAAAAACAAACAAAAACAAGGAAACAGAAAAAGACTATGCTGACAAAAAAATTATATCGAACGTATAAGCAGACGGAAGAGAAGAACCCCGGCGCGATGGTGTTTGCCGTAAAGAACGGGGATTACACTTGTTTCGACGATACGACCGAAGAATTGATGGCGTTGTCGAGCTTATCGCCTTCGTATTTCAAAGTGGGCGAAAAGGACGTAAAAACTCTGACGATAGACGAAACGCTGTTCAAGGAATTTGCGGATGCTTTTGTAAGCGCGGGATTAAAAATTGCATTGTTTGATGAGCCGGAAGAAGAAAAAACGTTTATCGACGAGAGCGACAAGGTTGCCGCAATGCAGGTTGATATACTTCCCGATTACACCGTATCGCAGGAGCAAATGCACGAGTACGGTTACACTTGGGACGGAATGCTGCCTGTAAGAATCAGAACGGCAAGAGTGCTTTACGGCACAGGCGTGGAACTTTATAGGCTCGGCAAAGACGATACCGAGGGAAAAGTCGAAAACGGGGATTTTGAAGATACCGAGAGCTTATACGGTGTTGAAAAGCCTGCTTGGGAAGCGTTCATCACTTCTGAAAAAGGTAAGGCGTATCTGACCGCTTGGCACAACGTTGTCGAAAGCGCGAGCAAGGTTGTAAACGATGAAATGAGTTATCTTGACGGGGCGTATGCCGATGCTCTTTCAAATGTTTTCTTTGAAGAACGGGAAGCGATAGAAAAAGTGCTTCACGGCGAGTACGCGTCGAGCGAAGAAGCGAAACCGTATTTGAAGCCGCTTCTTGAAAGGTATCATAAGCGTTTCCCGTTGGATATTCTTCTCGAATATTACGGTTGGGATAACGACGACGTTTATAAGGCATTGGCTGAAAATATTCCCGACGCGGAATTGCGCGAGTATGCGACGAAAGTTGAAAACGAGCCTGTTTCCGTGGAAGCACCGAGTTACAAAGAACTTGTCAGAAACAGCGTTGAGAAAGAATTTGAAGAGTTCAAAGCAAACCTTATGGGTAAGTCTGCGGAAGAGATATTCCAAAACAACTATGAGATTCACGTTAAAACGGAACTCTTCGATACGCTTTGCGGCGAATATGTAGATGTCGGTGAAGAGTATTACAAGGCTTTGTATGAAGAAGTAGATCACGGCGGAATTCTGCAACAGCTTTATGATGACTTTCTCGGTTCGGAATATGCGAGCGTTTCTACGGGTGAGGATACACTTTCCTTTATCAAAGACTATTGCGAACATTATCACGACGATATTCTGAGGGAAGAGCGGATAAAACAGGACGAAAAGCAGGCAATCTTTCTCGGAAAGGACGAAAACGGCGTTGCGTGCTATCACTTCAAAGACAGTTTGTCATCTACGAATTTGCACGCCATTAAGGAGAAAGCCGAACGTTATGTAATCGTATCGCCCGCTTGCTACATTGCACGCGATACCTTGAAAAAACATCATATCGACTTTTTGAAAGTCGGCAGAGATATTGGCGAAGATGAAACGCAGGAATTTACGGTAACGGACGTTCAGGAAGCCGTGGAACGGAAACAGCGAGAACGAGAAACGGCAAAAGATAACATCTATTTGCATTCGGGAAGTTATGCGCAGGAACACGGTGAGTTGGACAAATACTTGTTATCTCACTCGTTGGACGAAGAGTGTGTGCAGGCTATCGGACAGGCTATTTCCGACAACTATGCGGATA
This sequence comes from uncultured Eubacteriales bacterium, assembly GCA_900548285.1. Lineage (GTDB taxonomy): Bacteria > Bacillota > Clostridia > Christensenellales > Borkfalkiaceae > UBA10281. Next base: position 3,457 of record URKE01000070.1, read on the forward strand.
ACCGTCTTGGAAAAGGTTTTGAACAAGATTTGATTTCCGAATACGGCTTGGAAAGGGTAAAGCACATTGTAACGACTCTGATTCGCCGTAGCGAATGGGACAGACGATATTCAACGGAAAACAGAGAATGGGCAAACAGTACGGCAGGATATGAGGATAAATCCGATGAAAAACGCATTTACTCGTCGGCACATCCGGGACTGATCGACCTGTTTGCAGACAGGGTAAGAAAAATCGAAAAGCAGAAAAAGGAGGAACACGAAGAGCAAATGAGCGAAAACACGCGTGACTACACGAAAATCACCGCAAGGGGAGATAAGGTAGTCAACATCGAAAAAGACAAAAATGGCAGAGATATTGCGATTATCGACCGCACGGCAAGAGCAAACGGCGATTATACGGTTGCGATCGGGTATCATACCGACACAGGTGATTGGGAACAGGGCAGATATGGCTTTGATTCACAGAAAGAAGCAGAGTATTGGCGAAACAACGAATACTTGGCAGGAAAAGTGACGGAAAGACCGAAAATCGAGTACATAAAAGTTAATGTGGCGGACAACGCACTTGTCGGTTCAACGAATATGGGAAGCGTATTCAAAATGCCCGATAACGGCGAATACGCAGGATATGCTTATTTTGTTTTCAATGATAAAATAAAACGTTCCCGTCAAATCACGGACTTAAAAAGCGACAGTCGTGAACTTTGTTATGAACTTGCGCTCAGAAAAGACTTTGGTATAGATATATTCAAAGGACGCGACGGGGACGAAAAATTGATTACGCTTACTGCGGAAGAATTTAAGAAAGCGGTTGACGGGACGACGAGTAAGGACTACGAAAGGCAAAACGACGATAACAAAAAGTGGTTTACCGCAAGTATTCCGATAGACGCGCTCAAACGCGAGTTGGCAGACAATTCGGTGTTTTATACGCCGCATAAAGAAAATTTCGGCGGTATGACGTATCTTATTCCGAATGCGTTTATCAGAGAAGATGAGCAAAGCCGCAATGGAAATCTGCTTATTTATTTACCGCAAGATTTTGTGGTAAAAATGCAAAATCGTGACGGAACGAAAAAAAAGGAATTGTCGGCATACGACTATTGTGAACTTATAAACGATACGACAGCAGACGATTATAAACAAACGCAAACGATAAACACGCGTAGAAACGAAAAATCGAGCGATTGGAATTACGTTTCCATTCCCGAAAGAGCGAAAATGGCAGTTTACGACGATAGTACCTTATTCAAAATGCCGAACGGGGAATATCAAAATTACACTTATTTTATCCCGAACAAATGCGTAAAAGAACCCGCCGAAAAAGATATGATTCGTTTAGATTTGCATAACGATTACACGGTTCGGCTCGTAAACAACACGGGTAAAGAAAAGAGAACCGTGGATCTGTCGGCAAAGGAGTTTCGCGCCGCCGTCAGAGGAAAAGACGAAAGCGCATACGGCGAGAGTTATAAAAAGCCGAGTTTGGAAGCCGAAATTACTATCGAGCAACGAGAAAGGGCGTTACGCAACGCTATTCCCGACGAGATGCAACAGCGACCGAATTGGGTTGTCGTAAAAGCGTGGTGGAACGCAAAAAAGGGAAGGTACGCCAAACGCCCGATAAATTGTAATACAGGCGAGTACGCCGAAAGCGATAATCCCGAAACGTGGACAACCTTTAATAACGCTTTGAAATATTTAAGAGAGAAAGGCGGTACGACGATTGCTTACGCGCTTGACGGAAAGGATAAAATTGCGTGCTTGGACTTCGACGAATGCTACGACGAGAACAGGCTTCCGAACGAAACGGTCAAAGAGGCGTTGTCTAAATGCGGCGCAACCTATACCGAGCATTCGTTAAGCGGAGAGGGGTTTCATATCCTCGGCAAAACGAACGGTATGGACTTGCGAACGTTCTCAAAAGACGGTAGTTTGGAATTTTATCAGAAAGCCCACTTTATATCGCTGACGGGTAACGGAACGGTCTATACAAAACTTGAAAGTTTCGATACGCCCGAAATGAAAGAATTTCTTTCCCGCAAATGCGAGAAGCGCGAGGAATGGAAAGGCGTTTGCAAGGGGATAAACGGACTTTCTACGATGTCGGATAAAGACGTAGTCGAAAAGGCGTCGAACGCAAAGAACGGGGATAAATTCAAGAGGCTTTATGCGGGTGAAGAGTTGCAGAATAATCACTCGAACTCGGATATGTCTCTGATGAATTTGCTCGCGTATTGGTGCAATGGGGATAAAGAACAAATGCTCCGAGTCTTTGCAACGAGCGGATTGTTCAGACCGAACAAATCACCTGATTATTACGAATGTACGGCTATCAAAGCCTTGCGTTCAATGCCTGTTAAATCGACGTATACGCCGACTATTCCTAAAAACGCAGGCGGTAACGGCAAGCGATGATACGACTTTACAACGGCGATTGTCTGACGGTGATGAAAGAACTACCGGAGCAAATCGTTGACCTTATTCTATGCGATCTTCCGTATGGTTGCGGCA
>URKE01000071.1 GCA_900548285.1 uncultured Eubacteriales bacterium
ATAGATAAGCGTTTTTCCAAAATGCCGCGCGCCTTTGAGGATGCAGACATAGCCTGCCGCGGCGGCAAGGCTTATTATAAGCAGCACCGGATGCATGTAAAGCATCGTCAGTGTGATCACGGCGGCGAAAAAGACAAAGCTTGCCGCCGGGTGGAGCTGCGAAAATGCGTCGTTCATGCTCAGGCCACCATACTTCCGCCGACGTCCGCGCCAAGGTCGCAGGTATAGCGCCACCTGATCACGTCGCCGTCCTGCACCGCATAGCGGCTGCATCCGTAGTTTGGAAACCATCCGTTGACGCTGTACATCCAGCCGGAAAGCTCGCCGCAGTCAAACTCATACAGATTGTGTATTCCCTCGACATAGGCGCTGTTATAACCCGGAGTGAACGTTGCTTCAAGGTGGATATTATTCTCGCGGCAGACGCGCTGCAAAACATCGAATACAGACTCTCCCTCGGAAAACTCAACCGTGACGGCATTTAGCACCACTCCGTCCGTCGGAAGCACATCGAGCTTTGCCGGGTCAAGGTCGGAGAGATTGTTAAGTATCGTTGTGCAGTCGATCGATATCGTGCAGTGCAGCTTTTTGCTCGTGTCAACATTCGATTTATCAGGCTCGACCGGCTCGGGCTTGCCTGCAGGCACCGGGTCGGTACCGTACTTGTCCTTCTCGGTTCGGCTTCCGTCGGAGAGCTTTGCGGTATTGCTCGGTTCGGGTGTCGGCTCGACCTCATCGGCGCGGATAACGTACGAAAAAACGTCCGCGCTGATCTTGAAGCTCAGCGTGGTTTTATCGCCGCCGGTAACGGACGCAGCGCACAGCTTTTTGCCGTCTGCATCATAAACGCTCGCGGAAATAGCATCCCACTTATCATTGAGTGTGACCGAAAGCGTCGGCAGAAAGCCGAAGCTTTTGTCGCTTTTAAGCGTGATCTCAACGCTGCCATCGGTTTTTTCCGTTATCGCCACAGCCATGCACAGATCCTGCGGATTCGTTACCTCAGTGCCGGGAACCGTCCATTTATAGCTTATCTCGCCGCTTTTTCCGCATATTGAAGCGATCTCGCCGCTGTCACGCAGCTGCGAAAAAACATCTTTTGTTATAACGCCGTCTTCGCCGAGGTCAATGTCCCCGGCGAAGTTTACGGCTTCCGCGTTCTTCATGCAGCCTGCAAGCAGGCTGCATATCATAAGAACGAGAAGGATAAGTGCAATTGATCTTTTTTTCATTTTTATGCCGCTGCGCGGTAGATAAACGTTACGATCTCGGCACGGGTGCACACTGCGCCGGGACGGAAGCTTCCGTCGGCAATGCGGTTCCATTGGTTTACAGCATACTCCGATACAGCGCGGCGATTTCCTCCACGCTCACGTCCCTGGGATTGCCGGGGCGGCAGGCGTCCTCGTAAGCGGAACGCGCAAGTTCGGGTATATCTTCTTCTCTGACAATCCCCGCCAAAGACGTGGGAATACCTACGTCGCGCGACAACTGTCTTACCGCTTCGACGGCGGCTTTGCCGTATTCCTCTTTAGTCATTTTTTCAACGCCCTTAACGCCCATGGCTATCGCTATGTCGCGATATTTCTCGCCGACGTAATCTTTGTTGTAATCCATAACGGCGGGCAGAAGAATCGCGCAGGCTTTTCCGTGCGGCGTGTCGTAATAAGCGGAAAGCGTGTGCGCCATCGAGTGGTCGACGCCGAGCCCTACGTTTGAGAAGCCCATTCCCGCAACGTACTGCCCCAAAGCCATTCCTTCGCGTCCGGCTTTTTCGCCTTTGACAGCCGATCTGAGCGAGCGCGAAATAATCTCTATAGCCTTGATATGGAACATATCCGAAAGTTCCCACGCGCCTTTTGTGATATAGCCCTCGATTGCGTGAGTAAGCGCGTCCATACCCGTGGCGGCAGTGAGTGACGGCGGCATCGTACTCATCATTTCGGAGTCCACAATCGCAACGATCGGAATATCGTTCGTATCCACGCAGACGAATTTGCGTTTTTTCTCCACGTCGGTTATAACGTAGTTTATCGTAACTTCCGCGGCGGTTCCCGCAGTCGTCGGAACGGCGATAATGGGCGCGCTCTTATGTTTTGTGGGCGCAACGCCTTCGAGAGAACGGACGTCGGAAAATTCGGGGTTCGTCGCGATTATTCCTATCGCTTTTGCCGTATCCATCGACGAGCCTCCGCCGACGGCAACTATAACGTCCGCGCCGCTCGCTTTGAACGCTTCCACGCCGTGGGTAACGTTTTCGATCGTGGGATTCGGCTTGATATCGCTGTAAATATCATAAGGTATTCCGTTTTCGTCGAGAACGTCGGTCACCTTTTTAGTCACGCCGAATTTCAGGAGATCGGGATCGGAACACACGAGAACTTTTTTATAATTCCCGCTCTTAATCACCGTAGCGATTTCCTTCACGGCTCCCGCGCCGTGATAACTCTTTTCGTTAAGCACAAATCTGTTTACCATAATTTTTCTCCTTTTCTTTTTTTATTTTAAACGTATTCCGGGGTTTTTATTCGCCCGTCATACAAGTTTAACACGTAATTTATAATGAAAATTAAAACATATATGTTCAACGACGTGAAGTTTTGTTCGGATTTTATTTATTAATCGACCTATAGCGTGGTTTTCGCTTGCTGATGCGATTTTTTCAAAAGCAAACTCAGAGCAATAGTTCCGACAAGCAGAACAACGGGAAAAACAGTCGAAACGAGCAAACCCGTTCTTATATCGGAAGAAACCGCGCCCGAAAGAGTGGGGCCGACCGTACAACCGACGTCGCCGGCAAGAGCGAGCAAGCCGAACATTTTCGTGCCGCCCACCTTATATTCTCTGCCGGCGAGCGAATAAACTCCCGGCCACATTATCCCTACGAAAAGTCCGCCCGCCGCGATGCCCGCAAGCGCGACGTATGGCGACGGAGCGAGCGACGCGAGAAGATACGCGCAGGTGAGAAGCGCGCTGCTACCGATAATAAACGCTTTTAAGTTCATTTTGTCGCCGAGCATTCCGTAAACCGTCCTCGCGATCGCCATTCCCAGAGCGAAAAGGCACGCGCCGAGCAAGTCGCCCGCGGTTTTGCTTACGTTAAGGCTGATTTCCGCAAAGTATGACGCCCATTGCGCGATAGCCTGCTCCGCCGCGCCGGACGCTATCATCAATATAATAAAAAGCATAAAGCCTTTCATTCCGAAAATATGTTTATACGTCATCGGATCGGCGTCGCCCTCGAGCGTTTCGATGGGACACTTCGCGAATAATATACTGTTAAGAACAGGCAACGCCGCAAGAATTACCGGCAGAATATACCACCTGTCTATGCCGACCGTGTTGAAAAACAGCGTTGCGGCAAGAACGACGAATATATGTCCCCAGCAATAAAACGAATGCAAAAAGCACATCGCGCCCGACTTGTTTTTAAGCGGCAACGCCTCGATAAGCGGACTTAACACCACTTCTACGAAGCCCCCTCCGACCGCCATAAGCGCCGTAGCAACCAGAATTCCGGCAAACGGCGGCATAACGAACGGAAGAACGCCGAGCGATATAAGCCCGAGAGCGGAAAAACCCTGAGCGATGAGCGTGCTTTTTCTGTATCCGAGTTTCATCGCGATGAACGCCGACGAGCAGTCGACGAGAATCTGTATCGCAAAGTTGATAAAAACGAGCGAAGTCAGTTGAATTTCGCTTATTCCGAACTGCGAGGAAAATCTCGCGAACAGAAGGGGCGAAAGGTTGTTTACTATCGACTGAATAACATAGCCTATATAACAGGCGGTGAGCGTGAGTTTGTAGTTCTTCATTTGCTTAAATCATTCTCTCGATCGGCGGTCGTTTTGCGATTTCGTTCGTCGCCGCCGAATCATTCTTTTTGTTTTCTCTTTGTTTTCGCCCATATTTTAGCACAACATTGTGTTAAAATCAACCGTAATTCTGAAAACCATATGAATTCCGTTTTTTCAAAAAAACCGCCGCAAACAAGTCGATTAAACGCGAAAAGTCGCCCTATAAGCCGATTAACGCAATAATATTTTACAAAGTGACGAACGTTGAAAAGCCTGCTGCGGAAAAAATAACAAAAATTTCACTTAAAACAATTGAAAAAAGACGACGTTTTATATATAATATGAATATATGCGGCGAATAAAATTCCGCATATTCTGAAAAACAAAAACAAAAAACGGAGATTATTATGAAAAAAATTGCAATATCGCTCGACAGCGCCTGCGACCTTTCAAAGGAACTCATAGAAAAATACGACTTTCACGTAGTAAGTTTCGGCGTCACGATGGGCGACAGATCCTTTCTGGACGGCGAGGTAAGTCCGCTCGAAATTTTCGAGTATGCCGACAAAAACAAAACCCTGCCCAAAACGAACGCGGTAAACGAAGAAACCTTCACCGAACATTTCGGCAAAATCCTCAAGGATTACGACGCGATTATTCACTTCGATATTTCTTCCGAGATGTCGAGCGCGTACGCGAACGCGGTGAACGCAGCAAAGAAGTTTGAAAACGTTTACGTTGTCGACAGCAGAACCCTCTCCACCGCTATTTCGCTCGAAGCGATTTACGCTAAAAAACTCACCGAAACAATGGACGACCCCGCGGAAATAGTCAAAGCCGTGGAAAAACGTATCCCGAGCGTTCAGGCGAGTTTCATTATCGAACGCCTCGACTACCTCTATAAAGGAGGAAGATGCTCGGGGCTTGCTCTTCTCGGCGCAAACCTTCTCCGTATAAGACCGGAAATCGAGGTGATCGGCGGAACGATGAAAAACACGGAGAAATTCCGCGGCAAAATGACCGACTGCGTTACCAAATATTGCAGAGCGACGCTCGAAAAATATAACACGCCCGACAAATCGGTTATCTTCATAACCCACAGCGTTGCCGAACCCGAAATGGTTGAAGCGGCAAGAGCCGTGGTTGCCGAATACGGTTTCGAAAACGTTTACGAAACCACCGCAGGCTGCACTGTTTCGAGCCACTGCGGAAAGAACACGCTCGGTATTCTCTACATCAACGACGGCGAAAACGCTTAAACCGCAGAACAATCGCAACGACGGCGAAATTTAATCGGAATTTTCGACCGACGGATTTTAAAATTTATAAAACGTATAAAAAACCTCCTTTGGTCCATAATATACAAGGACTTTAAAAGGAGGTCTTTTTTATGCAAAACAAAAACGACAGTATCAAATGCGACGTTTGCGAATGCGAACACAATTACCACGGTAAAAACTGCTCCCTCGGCACGGTTAAGATAACCTGCTCGCAAAAGGGTTGCACCTGCTGCGGCGATTTTAACGAGAAAACTAACCATTAACCTCGCGAAGAACGCAATGAATTAAGGGCGCCGCCC
>URKE01000072.1 GCA_900548285.1 uncultured Eubacteriales bacterium
CGAGTTACTCGTTGAGCGGCTATTCTACAACCGGTTCTACGTTTGAAAGTTATACACTCGTTGGCGACGTAACAATCCTTCGTTTGAAGTTTGAAACGGACGGCATAACCTACAACTTGGGCGTTATAGACAACAAGCAATCGGGCAGCAAAGATCCGTCTAACGAAACGGAAATTGACGTAAGTCTGAATAACCGAGGTAAGACGATTTTGTATCTGCTTTTGCTCATACTTTTGCTTGTTTTGCTCGCTCCCGTGTTGCCATACGTATTGCAGGCAATCGTATTTGTGGTATCGCTCCCGATTAAAGGAATTGCAGCAATCGGAAAGGTTTGCAAACGAAAGCGGCAGGAACGAAAAGAACGAAAAATTTACGAAAAAGTCGTAGCGACGATTGACGAGCCGGACTACGGAAATTACGACGATTACGACTAAGCATTTGACGCCGGCGGGAGAAATTCTGTCGGCGTTATTTTTATGAAAATTCAGGAGGTTTTACATTGAAAACATTTAAGAGAATCATAGCGATTTTATCGCTTATCATCATAGTTCTGTCGGTAAGTTATTTCGTCTATACGGCGAAGCAAATCCCGCCCGAAAATACGATTTCGGAGGTGCTTTATGAAGTGGCAACGACGATTTAATATTACGCTTACGACAACCCTTACAACGGCTTTTATTCTGCTCGGTATATTCACGTTCCGACAATCTTATTGTCGCACAATCGAGGCTTTAATCGACTTATACGGCGGGTTTAAGTATTATTTCCGCGTATTATTCGATTTGCCGACAAGCGGTTTACCGAGCGTAACGGACTATTCAAAAGTTATGGAATGGACGGCAATTCTGCCGTCGGATTTCGAGAGTTTTAAGGTCAATGCGACGACGTATTTTTCAATGCTCATAAGCAAAGAAAATTTCTTGTCTTGGCTATCTGCGACAGGAACAAAAGCAAGTATTTTGGCAAAGGTTTTAACCATACTTCTGCCGTGCTTTTTGGTGCTGATTATAGCGATAAAAAGAATGTATGCAAGCGGCAACACAAAGCACAACGTAGATACAATTCCGTTACGGGTGTTCAAGAAGATATCTGCCGTAACGTATCAGCCGACGAAGCGGTTTATATGCGGTTATAGCGACTTCTTGCACGAGCATTCGTGGATATGGATTTCGTGGGCGGTTATATGGGCGTTTCACTTAAATCTTGCAAGTATTGTAATAGAATTTTTCGCCTACTACTTCTTCTTTGCGGTATCGTTTCGAGCGGATACGATATACACGCAATTCGTAAAACTCGCGCGGGATCTGCAACCGTTTTTCAGGTTCTTTCCGTGGTGGTCGTTACTTATTATCTGCTATGTTTTGTTCGAGCGTTGGCGTAAAAAGGTTGCGCTTAACAAATTGCGCAAGTGCGAAGCGAAGAATTGCGGGTTTATAAACGCATTACCTATCGTTTCGATGACGTGCGGCAGTATGGGTAAACGCAAAACCACGATGATAACGGATATGACGTTATCCCAAGAAGTAATGTTCAGACAAAAAGCATTCGAGATATTGCAGAAAGCGGATATGAAATTTCCGTATTTCCCGTGGATATGCTTTGAAAAAGAACTCGCCGCGTGTATGGAATACGGAACGGTATATAACCTTGCGACAGTCAAAGAATGGGTAAAACTCAAACGCAGTCGATACGAAAAACACGGCAATGCTTTATGGCAATTATACGGATATGACTGTCAGAGATACGGTTTTACATACGACGACGCATTAAAAATAAGCGAATTATTCGACGTGTTAGAAACGTATGCGCAGGCATTTTTCATATACGCTTTGCAAACGAGCCTTATCGTAGCGAACTATTCTATACGAACGGATAACCGCTTACTGTCGGAAGACAATTTCCCGTTGTGGGCGTTGGACTTTTTCTCGGAAGCACATCGGCGTAGCAGACACTCTCATATTTTGGATTTCGACGTGTTAAGGCTTGGTAAAAAGGTTCTTGAAAATAACCCGAACGCAGGCAGTTTCGAGTTCGGTGTTGTGGCTATTACGGAGATAGGAAAAGAACGCGGAAACAATCTCGAATTACGCGAAGTAAAGAAAAAGAACGACGAAACCAACCAAAAAAACGACCTGTTCAATTCGTGGCTCAAAATGTGCCGACATTCCGCAACGGTAGACAATTTCCCGTTCATAAAAGTGTTTACGGATGAACAACGCCCAGAAAGTTGGGGTGCGGACGCCCGCGACCTTTGCGACATTGTAAATATCGTTTCCGCAGGTGATACAAAACTTGCTTTGCCGTTTTACACGATAGAAGATATGGTGTCTGAAATAGCGTTTAATCGCTTTATAGCCCTATATTACGATTTTCGTTATCGTCGCGGCGACAATACTTTGCTCGTGCATATTTTGAAATCCGTAACCGCGTGGCTATGGAAACGCTACGCCCGAATTTACAACAAATACGGTTATTCAATCGTCAAAATAGAAAAGGAACGCGGCACGATGGACGGTAAGCCCGAAAACAAAAAGTATTTCTTGATGAACTACAAAATTTATCGTAATCGTTTTACAACCGACTGCTTTTCGGACTATTTCAACGACTTGGCGAGCCGCACAAACGTAGGTCTTATGGACTATATCGAATACGCAACGGAAAAAGCGAGCGTGGAAGAACTGAAATCGCAAAACAGTTATTTCGTAAACGGTCTTTACCGCGACGAGGAGGTGTGATATGCCATACGGAGAAACAAAAGTTTATTTCGACGGTAGCCATTATATTGCAATCCCGCACACGGAAAAGCCGTACAGGAAACGACCGAAACGCGTTGAGAAAGAAATTACGGTCGCTGACGACGGCGAAAAATTAACTCCCGTCGAAGAAAAAACGGATAGTCCGCCCGTGGAAACGGAAACGCAAATTACGCTCGAAGATTTAGTCGAAGAAGCGCAAAAACCGCAGAAAACGACGGAAGAAAACGAAGCGCCGTCAAAGCCCGTAAAAACGGTTAAGACGACGAAAACGCAAGTCTTTGACAAGTTCTATACCGAGAGCCTGAAACTGCCTAAGACGGCAAGAAAACGCTTTATAACGGAAGGTATGCGACCGTTCTTCAAAGATGGCGAAGCGACCGAAAACTACGTTACGCTGAATATGGAACGCAAGTATAAAAATCTCGTTGCAAGACGGGTTCGGCTCGTAAGGAAAGTCAATCTTCAATCTTTCAACTATTTCGTAACGCTGACGTATAATGACGCCATTCACACCGAAGCGACGTTCAGAAAGAAACTGCGGACTACGCTCGGGCATTTGTGCAACAGAAAAGGATGGAAATACGTCGGCGTTTGGGAACGAAGCCCACAAAAGCAGCGACTACACTTTCACGGTATATTTTATATTCCCGACGTTGCCGCGCTCGGAAAAATGACGGACGTTGAAAGTTACAGTTTTTCCGAACGTAAAAGACAAATAACAAAGCAAAGCGAATACTTTAATTTGCATTTCGGACGTAACGACTTCCGCCCGATTGAAAATAAAACGCATATCGGCGAAGCGGTAGCATATATTCTCAAATACATTGAAAAAAGCGGCGAAAAAATAATCTACTCCCGCGGACTTCCGCAATATTTCATATCCGACATTATGGACGACGATATCGCCGGGCGTATCGGGATAGAAGATAAAAAACTGCTACTGTTCGACGACTTTGTATGCTGGGACGAGGGCTGCTATATGGGCGAAGTGAGCAAAGAAGTAATAGCACAAATGCGCAAAAGTAATTAAGCGAAAATCCGCACCTAAAAATACGGGCTAAAAACGAAAAATGCCGTAACCGAAAAACAGCGGTGATTCGCCAAGCGGGTTAGCGGCGAACACCGCTTTCGTTACGCTTTCGTTTTCCGTTATTTCGGTCGGTTCGGTTAAGTTTAGGCGTGGCTTGTCTTCGGCGAGCGCAGCGAGCCGACTTGTATCAAGACAAGCCACGCCTAATTGCCAACGTCGCAAAATCCTTGCGAGTTTAAGATTGATTTTACGGTCAATTTCAGGGTGTAATTCGCCATAAAAAAAGGGAGCGTTAAAACTCCCTTTCATAGCCGTTTTATTCAGTTGTTAAACGTGTAAAATTTGCCGTCTATTTCAACTCTGCCGTTTTCAATCGTCGGTTTGCCCGTTGTATAGACGCGAAGAATGATTTTCTCCGGCTCGATTTCGGTTTCTTTCTCGATATTGCCGTCAAAAAACGTTTCGTCGTTGCCGACTGCCAAGACCTTAAAGCCTTTCTGAACCATATATGCCGAGAACTGCCAGAGTTTCTCGAACATACCATATGAGTCCATAATGACGGATATGTTTTGTTCGGGGTGATATGCAGTTATTCTGAAATAATTTGTCATAGTATAATCTCCTTTGCGGTTACGCCGCTATTTGTTTTAGTTTTCTGTTTGCGTAA
>URKE01000073.1 GCA_900548285.1 uncultured Eubacteriales bacterium
CCTTTACCAAAAATCATCGTAAATATCGGCGTTTTGGTTGATAGCCGAGAAGAACGCAATCGCTTGTGGCTAATCGAGAATTGCTTTTATTCTTCTCACGCCTGCGGAAGAAGCCTCTTCTTTGACGATTTTGAAATGATGAAGTTCGCCGGTGTGAGCCGCGTGCGGGCCTCCGCAAATCTCCTTGCTGTATTTGCCGATGGTGTATACCTTAACTTTTTCACCGTATTTTGCCGCGAACACGCCTATCGCGCCCTGCGCCTTCGCCTCGTCCACGCTCATTTCTTCCAGCGTTACGGGAACGTCGGCTTTAATCGCTTCGTTCACCCACTCCTCGACGGCTTTCAGTTCCTCGGGAAGCATTTTTCTGTCGAAATTAAAGTCGAAACGAAGTCTTTCGACGGTGATATTCGAGCCTTTCTGATTGATGCCGTCGTCCTTTAAAACTTTCTTCAATGCGGCGTTGAGAAGATGCGTTGCCGTGTGCAGACGAGCGGTGATTTCGTTCTGCTCTTCAAGCCCGCCTTTGAACGCGCCCTGCGGCTGTTGTTTGCTCTTCTCCTGATGCTCTTTGAACGCCTCTTCGAAACCATTCGCGTCCACGGTGTAACCGACTTCGGCGGCAAGTTCCTCGGTGAGTTCAAGCGGGAAGCCGAACGTGTCGTAAAGACGGAACGCCTGCTTGCCGTTTATGCCCTTTTCGGGAACGTAAGACGGATCTTTCTGCGCCATAAAAGCGTTCTTTCTCTCGATACCTTCGACGCATTTATTGAATTCTTTAAGCCCCGTGGCAAGAGTCGCCTCGAATTTCGCCGTTTCTTTGGCAATCTCCGAAAGCACGTATTCTTCTTTTTCGACAAGAAGCGGATACGCTTCGTCGTAAATTTTTTCGATATAAATCTTGGAAACGTCCGTAAGCGCGCTCATCTCCACGCCGAGTTTTCTCGCATAGCGAATGGCTCTTCTCAGAAGCCTTCTCAGAATATATCCCGCGCCGACGTTGGATGGAACAATTCCGTTCACGTCGCCGATGAGCATAGTGGAAGTTCTGATATGGTCGGCGATGATTCTCATTGCCTTTCTCGCCTCTTCGTCATCGTCGTATTTTTTGCCCGACGCATTTTCGAGATATTCGATAACCGGAACGAACAAGTCTGTCTTATAACCGTCGGTAACTCCGTTCAAAAACGCTAAAAGCCTGTCCAGACCGAAGCCCGTATCGACGTTTTTGTTTGCAAGAGGCTCGTAGCCCGTAGCCGTCTTTTTATACTGCATATAAACGTCGTTTCCTATCTCGACGTATCTTCCGCAGCCGCAGTCCGGTCCGCAGTTCGGTCCGCACGGTTTGTCGTGGCGGGGGTAAAACCACTCGTTGTCCGGTCCACACGGCGTGCCGACCGTTCCTTCGAGTTCCCACCAGTTATCCTTTTTGGGCAGATAGAAAATATGCTCGGGTTTAATTCCGACCTGTTTCAGAAAATCTGCGGTTTCTTCATCTCTCGGCGCGGTGGCGTCGCCCTCGAAAACCGTCGAACAGATTTCCTTTCCGTCAAGCCCGAAAACCTTTGTGAGAATATCGTAAGACCAGGCGGTTTTTTCTTTTTTGAAATAATCGCCGAGCGACCAGTTGCCCATCATCTCGAAAAAGGTGAAGTGAGTGGGATCGCCGACGCTCTCTATATCAACCGTTCTCACGCAACCCTGAACGTTGCAGAGCCTTGTTTTGCCGGACGGGTGTTTCGCTCCGAGAAGATACGGCATAAGCGGTTGCATTCCCGCGACGTTGAACATAACGCCCGTCGAGCCGTCGCCGATAAGCGAAACCGCGCCTATGTTTTTATGTCCTCTTTCCTCGTAAAATTTTATCCAGGAATTTCTAAGTTCTTTTGAAGTAATCATTTCGTTCGTTCCTTTTCTGCGAAAATCGTCGTTACCGAAGCGACGACGATCCGAATGAATTTGTTATAGAATAAATTTATTATATATTTTCGCGCCGATTTTGTAAAACGTTTTTCGCTCGTTTCGGCTTATATTCTGAAAATAGCGGACAACGGGTTGTTAAGATAAATATTATCGAGTCCGAAAAAACTGCCTTTAAGCGATTCGAGATTGACGCTTTCCGCTCCGCCGCCGAAAAAATACATCGCTTCGAGAACGATCAGTACGAGCGCGGCGCATTCCGCAACGCCGAGCAAAACGCCAAGAATACTGTTAAAGAATTTCGCGCCGGCGCCGTCGATCGAAAGAAGCCCTGCCAGAACGTTGACGACGATAAGTTGCAGAATCATAACCGCGATGAACACGATAACCGCCGTGAGAATCGTTTCTATGCGTATCGTTATAAGAAAATTACAAAGTCCGTTATTTTTGCTCTTTAAAAATTCAATGAAGTTGGCTTGCGCCTGTTTCGTCTGATCCATTCCGATAACTATTCCCAAAAGGAAATAAGTAATGACGAGAGTTACGATTTTTCCCGTCACGCCCTTGTTCAGAATTTTAAGACACCGCCCGAAACCGAGCGTCGCGCCGAGAACGGCGAGCAGGCACGCCGCCCCTATTACTATATAATCTGCCGTGACCAGTTTTTTAATCCTCCGTGTATGAAACTTTTATTTAATGTAATTCTAACACATTCCGCAAAAAAAATAAAGCCTTATTTAACTTTTATTTGATTTTTTATCTTTTTCCCGTCGGTCGCAGGCGAAATCCGATCATAACGCAACAAAAAAGCCGAAGCGTAAACCTCGGCTTTTCGGTTTTTGTTAAATAACCTGTCGATTATTCCATAACGGCGGTAGCGCCGGCCTCTTTGAGTTTGGCAACCATCTTTTCCGCTTCATCCTTAGGAGCGGCTTCCTTAACAACGCCACCCTTTTCAACCATGTTCTTAGCGTCGACAAGGCCAAGACCGGTGATTTCTCTGACTGCTTTGATAACAGCGATTTTGTTTCCGCCGACTTCTTTCAATACAACGTTGAATTCAGTCTTTTCTTCTTCTGCGGGAGCAGCAGCGGCAACAGCGCCTGCAACTGCCACGGGAGCGGCAGCGCTAACACCGAACTCTTCTTCTATAGCCTTAACGAGGCTGTTGAGTTCGAGAACGGTCATACCTTTGATCTCTTCAATGAATTTTGCAATATCAGCCATTTTAATATTCCTCTCTATTTTTTTATTTTTGCTTTTAATTAAGCATTCTGCTCTTTCTTTTCTGCGACTGCGTTAAGAGCCACCGCCAAGCCGCGAACGATACCGGACAATGCTCCGGCAAGTTTTGCAACGAGAACCTCTTTGGAAGGAATCGAAGCAAGTTCTTTAACCACCTTTACGTCGACGTACGCGCCGTCTACGTAACCGCTCTTCACCGAAATTTTATCGTTGGTGTCCTTGCACATATCGCAGGCAACTTTTGCAGCGGAAGTTTCGTCGTGTCCGAAGGCAACTGCCGTGGGACCGTTGAGATCGCTGTCGAAATCGGTGACGTTGAGTTCATTGAACGCCTTTTTGAGCAACGTGTTCTTTAAAACCTTATACTCGGTGTTCGACTCTCTCATCTTAGAACGGAATGCGGTATCTTCGGCAACCGTCAAACCTTTGTAATCGATAAGAATTATCGATTTGCTGGCTTGAATCTTAGCCTTGATGTCTTCTACAATTTGCTTTTTTGCCTCTTTGTTTGCTGACAACTTTTTATACCTCCGTTTTATTTGTGAAAACAACCCCCGACCGCGCGAAAATACGGTCGGGGGTATGAAATAAATCAAACTCTCGTTTTACGTACCTCGGCGGGTAGCATAGAAATCTACGCTTTAGGACCGGCTGTCTTCGGTTATTTAACTGTTAATATTATATCACCCGAAAAGGATGATGTCAAGCGATTAAACGTTCTTCGGAACAACTTTTACGCCGGGGCCCATCGTGCTGGTAAGAGTTACGCTCTTGATATACTGTCCCTTTGCCGCTGTCGGTTTCGCTTTCAGAATAGCGTCCGCAAGCGCGTTGTAGTTCTCGACGAGTTTCTCTTTGCCGAAACTCTTCTTGCCGATAGCGCAGTGGATGATCGCCTGCTTGTCGAGTCTGTATTCGACTTTACCTGCTTTAACGTCCGCGATAGCCTTCGCAACATCCATGGTAACCGTTCCGCTCTTCGGGTTAGGCATAAGACCTTTAGGTCCTAACAACTTAC
>URKE01000074.1 GCA_900548285.1 uncultured Eubacteriales bacterium
TGCGAAAATCAACATTTCGCCCGAACGACAGATTGCAAAAATACAGGAAGAAATAGCCGCTATCGAGCGCAGTATCGAAATGCAGTGGGAAGAGAGCGGCGCACCGTCCGGTTCGGTAAAGAACTTGGAGCGTATCAAGAAAGGCAGAGAAGCGCAGCTCAAAAAACTGCTCGACGAAACGAAAAAAGACAACGTTTTAATCTTTGAAAAACTCGGCGTGGACTACCTGTTCGTGGACGAAGCGGACGCGTATAAAAATCTGTTTCTGTATACGAAAATGAACAACGTAGCGGGAATTTCCAACGCGGCGAGCGCGAGAGCGAGCGACTTGCAGTTAAAAATAGAGTATATCAACGAACTGCACGGCGGAGATAAAGGCGTGGTGTTCGCAACGGGTACGCCTATTTCCAACTCTATGACGGAAATGTACACGATGCAGACCTATTTGCAAAAGCAAACGCTTGCAAGGCTCGGTATCGATTACTTCGACGCATGGGCGGCAGACTTCGGTGAAACGGTAACGGCGCTCGAACTTGCCCCGTCCGGGAAAGGGTACAGAGCAAGAACGAGATTTGCCAAGTTTACGAACTTGCCCGAACTTTTAACGCTGTATCATTCGTTCGCGGACGTAAAAACGGACGTAAAACTCGACGTGCCGGAAGCGGAGCGAAAGGTTGTTACGTTAAAGCCGAGCGACACGGTAATCGACTTAACGGAAGAGATAGCGGCAAGGGCGGACAAGATTTACGCAGGCGGCGTTGATCCGCATATCGACAACATGTTAAAGGTTACGGGCGACGGAAAGAAACTCGCGCTCGATCCGAGATGTATCGATCCGTCTCTTTCCGATGAGAGCGGAAGCAAGCTCAATTATTGCGCCGACAACGTTTACGAAGAATGGAAGAATTCGGCAGATATTAAGGGAACGCAACTTGTGTTTTGCGATTTATCTACACCAAAAAAACCGTATTCGGAATATGAGTACGGCAAGGACTTCGACGCGTATAACGACTTAAAGCACAAACTTATTGAGCGTGGTATCCCCGAAAACGAGATTGCGTTTATTCACGACGCGAACACGGACAGGGCAAAGCAAGACCTGTTCGATAAAATCAACGCCGGGGCGGTGCGAGTTTTAATAGGCAGCACGGAAAAGTGCGGAGCTGGAACGAACGTGCAAAAACGGCTCGTAGCCATTCATCACTTGGACGCGCCGTATCGTCCGCGCGACCTTATTCAGCGTAACGGGCGCGGTATCCGTCAGGGCAATATGAATAAGGGCATTCGCATTTACACCTATGCGACGGAACGGACGTTCGACAGTTATTCCTATCAGATACTCGAAAACAAACAGCGGTTTATTTCGCAGGTAGAAAAAGGGAATATGACGGTGCGCGAAGCCGAGGACATCGACGAAGCAACGCTTTCTTATGCGGAAATCAAGGCGATTACTTCCGCCAACCCGAAAATTAAGCGAAAAATGGAACTCGATATGGAAATGGCAAGGCTTCGTGATTTGGAGAGCCGTTACAAGAAAGAACTGTTTGCATTGCAAGACAAAGTGCGAAAGGAATTCCCCGAACAAATTCAACGTCAGGAACTTTATCTCGAAAGGGTAAGAAAAGACATCGAACTTATCAAGGTGCATTATAACCCCGACAGATTCGAGATTAACGTAAACGGCACGGTTTATTCGGACGGCGTGGAGGACGGAAAGAAAAACGGCGGGCTTGCGCTTATGGACACGTTGTTTCATAGCAAGACGGGAACGGTCGTAGCGGAATATTGCGGTTTCAAAATCTCTCTGAACCCGATAGAACTCATTGCCAACGAGCGAAGCATTACGCTTTCGGGCGCAGGGCAATACAAGTTGGACATAGGCGAGAGCGCGAGCGGAAACCTCACCCGATTAGATAACTTTGTAAAAGATTTTTCCGAACGGGAAGAGCGTGCCGTAAAGCGTTTGGAAACCACGAAAGCCGACTTCGCGATTGCAAAAGAGCAAGTAAACGTGCCGTTCGAGCATAAGGACAAGATTATAGCTCTGAACACGGAACTATCCGAACTTAACGCCGAACTCGACCTCAATAAGCGCGAAGAAGTGGTAATCGACGACGGCGAAGAGGATAGCGAAACGAATGAAACCGAAGAGGTTTACGCGGCACTGCCGAAAAAACAAACAAAAACAAGGAAACAGAAAAAGACTATGCTGAGAGAAAAATTATATCGAACGTATAAGCAGACGGAAGAGAAGAACCCCGGCGCGATGGTGTTTGCCGTAAAGAACGGAGATTATACCTGTTTCGACGATACGGCAGAAGAACTCACGGCACTATCGAGCCTGTCGCCATCGTATTTCGAGGCAGGCGAAAAGGAAGTAAAAACGCTTACGATAGACGAACCGCTCTTTCAGGAATTTGCGCAAGCCTTTATGAATGCGGGCTTGAAAATCGCATTGTTCGACGAACTGGAAGAAGAGAAAACGTTTATCGACGAAAGCGATAAAGTCGCCGCCATGCAGGTGGACGTTTTGCCCGATTATACCGTAACCGGGGAGCAAATGCACGAATACGGTTACACTTGGGACGGAATGTTGCCCATAAGAATCCGAACGGCGAGAGTCCTTTACGGCGCAGGCGTGGAACTTTATAGGCTCGGCAAAAACGATACCGAAGGGAAAGTAGAAAGCGGAGAGTTTGAAGATACCGAAAGTCTTTACGGTGTTGAAAAGCCCGCATGGCAGGCGTTTATTGCTTCCGAAAGGGGCAGAGCGTATCTGACGGCGTGGCACAGCGTTGCAGAAAGCGCGGGAAAAGTCATAAACGAAGAAATGAGTTACGTTGACGGAGCGTATGCCGATCCGCTTTCGGATAAATTCTTCGAAGAGCGCGAAGCGATAGAAGCCTATCTGGACGGTAACTATGCTCCGAGCGAAGAAGCGAAACCGTTTATAAAGCCTTTGCTTGAAAATTATCATAAGCGTTTTCCGTTGGATATTCTTCTTGAATACTACGGCTGGGATAACGACAGCGTTTATTCCGCGCTTGCGGAAAACATAGCCGATACGAAACTCAACGACTACGCCGTCGATACCGTGAACGACATCAATTTCGACGAGTTTATGGACGAAAAACTCAATGAAATCAATTGGCTCGACAGGCTCGGCGGCGACGATGAGGACAGGTTTGAAGATATTGTCTGCGACTTAAAGCCGGAGTTCGAGGATTCGTATTTCAATAAGAGCGACGAAAACTATCCTTATGATGAGTGGTATGACGATTTTGCGGAAGAAAAACTCAAACCCTACCTCGAAGAAAAGTTGCAAAAGTCGGGCTATAAGCCGATAAACGGCACTTTGCAAGCCGAATCGCAAAGTTATGCCGAGCGCGTAAGAGAAAGCGTGGAAAAGGAATTCGACGAGTTCAAGGCGAAGGTTACGGCAAAGCCTGCCGAAGACGTGTTCTTGGATAACTACGAAATTCATATCAAGACCGAACTCAAAGACACGATTCTCTCTTACGATTTCGACGAAGAATATTTCAGAGCGTTGTATGAAGATACAAAAAACGGTGGGGTTTTGAACAGTATGTACGAGGACTTCATTGGCTCTGAATATGCAAGCGTAAATACAGGAGAGGACACGATATATTTCATTCGTGGGTATTGCGAGCATTATTATTCGGACGTTATGAAAGAGTTTCTCGGCGAAGAGAATTTTGCGTATTTCGGCAAGGATAAAGAGGATACGGCTTATTACTATTTCAAAGACAGTTTAAGCGTTGATAATCTGAATCGTATCAAGGAACAAGCCGATGAATATATCATTGCCGCGCCTGTCTTGTATATGTCGCAGGAAT
>URKE01000075.1 GCA_900548285.1 uncultured Eubacteriales bacterium
TGTCGCAGACGACGTATTTATTTGAAGAGACGATAGAGGACAATCTTCGTATCGCAAAACCCGACGCAACGCCGGAAGAAATCGAAAACGCCTGCAAAATGGCTTCGATTCACGACTTTATAATGACTTTACCCGACGGATATAAAACGCAGGTCGGCGCTCTCGGAGATAATCTATCCGCGGGCGAAAAACAGCGTATCGGGCTTGCCCGTGCGTTCCTTCGCGGTAGCGAACTGATTCTTCTCGACGAGCCTACGAGCAACGTAGACAGTATCAACGAAGGTATTATCCTAAAGGCGTTAAAAGAACAGAAAAACAAAAAGAGTATTATTCTCGTATCGCATAGAGAATCTACAATGGCGATTGCCGACAGGATCTATAAGGTTGACGGCGGCGTTATGACGGAGGGAGCGTAAAATGGACGAACAAAAGAAATTGAGTGATATAGAAGAAACGGCGGCGGCTCTTATTGCAAATTCCGAAGATGAAAACCCCGCCTATAAGTCGATAAACAAGCAAAAATCGGCGGCAACGGAAGAGGAAAACGACAAAAAGATATTCAAGAAATACAAAATTAAAGACATTGTATTTCTTGCGATAATCACGGCTTGCACGCTTATTACCGGCTCCGTTATGCCGTTACTTGTAAACGTGCCTTTGTTCGGTATCGTGCAACTTGGCATAGGACTTCAATTTTCCATATTCCCCGTCATCGGAATAATGAAAGTAAGAAAGCCGGGGGCGTTATTGTTGCAGTCAATCTTTATTGCGATGATATTAGTGTTCATGTTCCCGCCTATGGTTATGATTGTGTTGTGCGGTCTGATTGCAGAAACGCTGTCGCTGCTTATTTTCCGTAGTTACAAGAACGACTGGGCGTGCGTGCTTGCAGGAACTCTTTATATGCCTATGACGCTACCGCTACTATATCTTTATTACAACGTTTTCTATACCGTAACGGGAGGAGAAAAAGGGGCAATGCGTATGTTCATCGGAGGTGGAAACGCAGGTATTGCGGTAGGTATCTCGATAGGAGTCCTTGCGCTTTGTTTTGTGGGTGCGGTTGTTGGAATGCTTATTGCAAGAGAACTTAAAAAAGCAGGAGCATTGAAAAAATGAGATTTTTGTCTTTTAGGTACAAGATATATCCATTATTCGTTTTCTTGGCAAGTTTGTTTTTAATAGTGTTCGGTTTGTGTATGGCAAGAAACGTAAAATGTTCCTATTTTTTGGCAGGGTGCTTCGTATGGCTCATATTGTTCGGTTGCAAAAAGGGTTGTCTGCGAGTGTTGCCTGTGTTTGTCGTAGTAAGCGGAGTGTTTGCTTGTATTGCATATTTTGCGCACGGGAAAAATCCGAATGCCGCCATCTCTATGACAAATAGATTTGGTTCGGTTTTGCTTGCCGCCGCGCTCGGTATGAGCGTAGAGCCTGTGGATATGACGAGAAACCTTTCCACGCTCAAAATGCCGAGGGGCGTAACGCTCGGTATGCTGATTGCAACGTCTTTTCCGCCAGTACTCGGCGCGGAGATAAAAAGGGTGAGAGAGGCGATGAAAACGCGCGGCGCGGGCAGCGTGTTAAACCCGAAAATCTTTTACAGAGCGTTTTTAGTGCCGTTCGTAATGCGACTCGTCAACATATCGGACACGTTGTCGCTGTCGGTGGAAACGCGCGGATTTTCGCTTGAAAAAGTGCCTTACACGGTATATAAAAAGGAAATAGTTTGTCTGTCCGATATATTATTTTTGTTGGGGCTTGCCGCGGGGGCGGTTTGTACGGTGGTGTTATGAACGCGATAGAACTTAAAAACGTTAATTTTTCCTACGACGGGAAAACGAAGATTCTCGGAAACGTAAATCTCACGCTTTCTTACGGCGAAGTGAATCTTATTGCCGGGCATTCGGGCGAAGGAAAAAGCACGCTTCTGTATATCATAAGCGGCATTATCCCGAATATCACGGACGGAATACTTTCGGGCGAAGTGCTGATAAACGGTGAGGATATAAAAGGCAAACGCCTTGGCGAAGTGTGCCGCAAAGTGGGCGTCGTTTTACAAAATGCCGACGAACAGATTATTCAGAAAACGGTTGAGGACGAAATAGCTTTCGGTTGCGAAAACCTTGCATTTTCACCCGAAAAAATAAGCAAACAAATAGACACGGTTTGCCGTCTTATGAAACTCGATAAGTCGTGGCAGAGCCGCAAACTTTCGGGCGGACAGAAGCAAAGACTGATAACGGCTTCCACGCTTGCAATGGGGCAGAAGATAGTAATTCTTGACGAACCGCTTGCCAATCTCGACACGGCGGGCGCGGAAATGCTGATGTCCACATTAAAATCTCTCGCAAAAGCGGGCTATTGCATTGTAGTCATCGAACACAGGCTCGACGTTGTTCTGCCGTTCGTGGATAAAGTTTTTCACGTAGGAAATAAAAGCGTAGACGAAATCGCGGACAGGGAAAAATACCTGAAAGAACAGTCGATCGAAATAGAAGATACCTGTTCGACTTTTAGCGGTACGTTACCTGTGTTTTCGCTTTCGGACGTAGCGTTTTCGGTTAAAGAGCGGGATATACTGAACGGAGTTACCTTCGATATTTTAAAAGGCTCGCGGGCGGTACTTCTCGGCGAAAACGGTTGCGGCAAAACAACGCTTTTAAGACTTATTTCCCGCCTTGAAAAACCTTGTCGCGGCGTGATTCTGCAGAATATCGACGATAAATTCGGGCAAAAGAGTAAACAAAGCAAAAAATGGTATCAAAAGGTGGGCGTGGTGTATCAGAACCCCGACTATCAACTGTTTATGCCCACGGTGGAAAAAGAGATTAAATTCGGCTCAAAGTCTGACGAATACGCCGACGAAATAGCCGAAAAATTCGGAATAAAGCATTTATACGCCCGTCATCCGCAGTCACTTTCCGAAGGTCAGAAAAGGCGAGTTTCGATAGCCGCCGTCGTTGCAACTAATCCCGAAGTGTTGATATTGGACGAGCCGACGGTGGGGCAAGATTATAAAGGCTTGTGCAAAATGGTTGAAGTGCTGAATCGTATTCACGAGGAAACGCATAACACGATGATTACCGTTACGCACGACAAGCGTTGTGCGGCGGCATTATGCGACCGCGCTGTATGGATAAAAGACGGAAAGACTTATAAAACGGGCGATAAACGACTTATAGACGGGTTTTTCACGAATTGTCAAGACAAAATTAGCCTGCGCTAATTTTGTCGAAAAGACAGGCTTTTTATTGACACGACGGTATGACGGTGGTATAATATTTTCGTTGTTAGCAAAGGCTAACCGATATAAACGATAAACAGTACGGCACCGCGCAAAAGCGCGGTTATAAAAAGGAATTTGGTTAGCCTTGACTAACCAAAATAAAGAAGCATTACTACAAGGAGCAAAACATTGCTGTTACAACTTAAAAACATAGGAAAAATATATGACAGCAACGACATTCTGACGATCGGTATACGTGGAATCGATCTCGATTTTGACTATAACGAATTCGTAACTATTGAAGGTGAGAGCGGAAGCGGTAAGTCCACTCTTTTAAACGTTATCGCGGCGAACGACAGTT
>URKE01000076.1 GCA_900548285.1 uncultured Eubacteriales bacterium
AATCTGTCGTCACCTGACTTCGGTGGTCCGAATCCACCCCTGCCCACCAAATATATCCGTTGTCCCAAAGGGACGGCGGATATATTTTTATATGCGGGGTGAGCCGAGGACCGCCGCGGTGGTTCGCAGCAAGAGCCGGGCGGAGATGATAACAAGAGAAGTAATCACAGATGAGGAGATGAGAGCGGAGAAGCTATGCTCGCCGCCGAGAGATTGGAGATAAGTGTGGAAGAGAGAAACTCTTTGTCAATCTCTCGCATTCCACCCCTGCCCACCAAAAGAAACCTAAAACGAGACACTTTTTAGTGGTTTTGTTTTGGGTTTCTTTTAATTTTTCTGACATTTTTACGTTGTATTATCCTAAATCCGTAAAGAGATATCGAAGCGCAATGAAACAGGGGTTTTCCGTTGCGGAACGTCGTAAGTTATTCCTATTTTTTTTATTGCAAAAGAAAAGCCCCGATCGTCATCGGAGCCTCCTGTTAAAGGTGTTTTGAAAAATATTTCTATTTTATCGTCATGCCTGACAGCCTTACGGGCGTTTTATTGAAACGATAGTCGGGACATGTCCGACAAGCTTTACGAATTGTTGTATTGAAGCGATAATAAGGTTAATTCGGCGACGACGAGCGGAATCGATGATAATTGCCTTTAAAACTCGTTCGGTATGGAACGTTTGGCTTTGTGAGGGGTTGTTCCGTAATATTTTTTAAATAGTCTGTGGAAATGCGGAACGCTTTCTATTCCGATCTTATCGCAAATTTCCCGTATAGTGTAGTTCGCTGCCGAGAGCAGATAATGCGAATAGTTAATTTTCAGTTCGTTGATTTTTTCGGTAAGCGTAACACCGTAATTATCCTTGAATTTCTTGCTTACGTACGACTTGTTGTATCCGAGATGGTCGTATACTTCGTCTATCGCGTTGAAATGCGTGAAACACGCCGTCAGAATCATATTGCATCTAAACATAAATTCGTTATTGAATTCGTTTTTTCCCGCACATGATATTATTACGGGACCGAGCAGATTTACAACCATGCAATGATTGTATTTTTCCATTTTCTCGATGTTTTGCGAGGATATGTATGTCGATGTGTTTTCCTCAAAACTTTCCATATTGCTTTTCGAGAATTTATATTGAATAAAATGTTCCTTATTTAGTTTTTCCAATATTTCTTTATCTACAAAATTACAGCATTTTTCGAATAGCGCAGGCGAAATCATATTATCTCTGTGAAAGCAGGTTTGCCCGGGAATCCTTTTAAATTTATGCGGAAAGAACGGTGCAACGATAACCGCGTCGCCTGTTTCCATAAGGAATTCCTCACCGTGTATTTTATGATATATGCTGCCCTCTTTTATGTAAAAACATTCGTAAAATTCGTGCGAGTGCAAGTGTTCGTCGTTTGATGACGTGAGTGTCGTGCTGAAAGGCAGTCCGGACAAGTTTAAAATCTCCATAGATTTCACCTCGAAACATGTGCGTTTGAAATGAGTGTATGCCATTTATTTTTAAAAGTCAACAAAAAAAACAAATAAAGAGCACATTAAAACAAAAAACAGATATTGAAGATTCTTTTTATATATGATAAAATATACTCGGTCGATTTATAAAAAAGTTTTAAAAGGCAAGTATTATAAATTTTATGCGGCTTAATGCCGATAAAAAATAAAAATCAGAAAGAGAGGAAAAAAAGATGAAAAAGATTATAATTCTTTTGATTACGATCGTTGTTGCATCGATAGCGATGGGCGTAGTTACCGGTTGCGGGGTTGATGGCGGCGAAAGTACTCACGAACACAAGTATGCCGACGCGTATACCTGTCACGACAGAACGTGTACCGTAGAGGGGTGCGGGCATGTCGAAAAGGCTACTACGGCGCATAAGTTTGCGGATAAATTCACTTGCCACGACAGAACCTGTACAGACTGCGGAAGCGTTGAAAAGGCTACTACGGAGCATAAGTTTGAGGATGAATTCACTTGCCACGACAGAACCTGCACAGACTGCGGAAGCGTTGAAAAGGCTACCACCGAACATTCCTGGGGAGAGTGGGTTACCGTTCGCGAGCCGAGTTGCACGGAAAAAGGCGTGCAGACGCGCGAATGTGACAATTGCGGAGATACGGAAACCACAGATCTTCCGGCTAATGGACACACTTACGCCGACGAATTTACCTGTCACGACAGAATTTGTACCGTTGAAGATTGCGGACATATAGAAAAGGCTACAACGGCGCATACTTTCAGTGAATGGCAAATCGTTAAAGAGCCGACATGCGCCGAAGAAGGTTTAAGAGAAAGAATTTGTAGCGTATGCGGCGATAAGGAAAGCGAAAAAATCGCCACCAAACATTCTTTCGGAGACGACGGCGTCTGCACGAACTGCCACAAGGACGTTAAAGAGTTTTTCATTACGTCGCGGACCGTTGCCGCTACCGTTACCGCAAATATTAAACGAGGTAAGTATAGCATATCTTCTGCCGACGCGGGTGCCGTTTACGCCGTGATTCCCGGAAATATTCTTACCGAGTTGAAAAAGTTGGGATATACAACTCTTTCGTTCACCGCAACGAATCCCGCTCCCGGACTTGCGGATAACAACAGTAAAACCAAGCCGATATACGTTGCGGCCGACGACACGGCAAATCTTTGGTCGGAAGGAACCGCAATAGCGTATTACGGATGGAAAGAATTCTGGGATGCCGGTAAGAGAGTTCAGTTTTCAATCGATCTTAACGAGTATGCGGGCAGAGATATTTATATCTACACCGAGCATGCAGACGTTTATCCTTTGGAAATCATGATTAGCGAATTCGGTTACGAAGATAAATCCGGTTGGCTTGTAGGCAATAACGCATATTGGGGTTCTGTCGAGTATATCGAAGGCAAAGGCTGGATAATGAAAGACACTACGGACGGAGGCGCGCAGGGTCAGTTCTGGAGCATAATCCCGAACGCGGTTATTCAGAAGAAAATTTCCGAAGGTTATACTAAGATGACGATTGTCTACGCGAATAGTTTCGAGGGCGTCGATAATCCGAATGTCGGAGATTTTATAAACACCAAATCAATGATTTGTCCTATAAAAAAGAGCGGCGGCAACGATTACGATTACGTAAGCGGAACTATAGCCGAATATTGCGCGGAAGTTGACAAAGACGGCGTGAAATATTACGAACACCACGTAGATCTCACCGACGCAGATCACGATTTTACGAAAGACATTGACGTTTTGTGTTGCAATAAGGATGCCTACGAGAAAAAAGTTACTTGCGGTTACGTTGCCGATATAGTATTCGAAAAAGGCGAACCCGAGGTGCAAGAGGATAAGTCGGGATGGATAATAGGTAATGATGCGGCAGGATATTGGAGTTCCGTCGAGTATATAAAAGGCAAAGGCTGGATAATGAAAGACATTACGAACGGAGGCGTGCAGGGACAGTACTGGCTCACGCTTTCTACGGAGGTCATTCAAAAGAAAATATCCGAAGGCTA
>URKE01000077.1 GCA_900548285.1 uncultured Eubacteriales bacterium
TTGCCGAATATTCGGGCGGTAGCACGAAAGCCCTTTCCGATTGGTTCGATAAAACCTGGGGTGAATACCTGTATACGAGCAACGCGCAGAAAAACAAATTGATTTCTGCAATTAAAGGTTTCAGCGGTAACGCATACGAAATTGTAATTTATACCGCGAACGGCGGGGAACAACTTGCAACTTTTGGAATTACACTTGATTCTTCTGTGATTGTAGGACAGAAAGGTGTTGAATCTGTTACTACGAATAAGACGGAACTCGTATTCTGATAAAAAGTGAGAGGTAGTTTTAATGACAAGTAAAAAAGTAAATATTCTTGGTTGTCTGTTATCCTTTATCCTCGGCGTCGGGTTCGGCGTCGGGGGATACGGGATAGCGGATAAAATCCGCAACAAGCAATCCGAACCGAATAATCTGATAGAAGCAACGGATAACGACGGCACAGTGATAAATAACGCGGCAGAAAACGGAGTGCGTTTAATGAGCGAGAAAATTTCCCCCTTTTTGTATGCGGCAAACGGAGTGAGTGAAACAGCGGAAAGCGCATATACGATTACGGCAACCGTTTTACCGGAAGACGCGTCGAATAAAAATCTCACGTGGGAATTTTCGTTTAAGAACGCTTCTTCTTCGTGGGCAAAAGGAAAGAGAGTAACCGATTACGTAACAGTATCTTCAAGCGGTGATACAAACAATGTTGCAGTATTATCTTGTAAAAAAGCGTTCGGAGAACAAATACTTCTGAAAGCGATTTCCGCTGCAGATAATACGAAATCCGCCACTGTTACGGTTGATTATAGGCAAAAAATAACGAATGCAACGTTGCATTTCGGCGATCTTTCGGTGGATAGCGGAAAAACGCTTCACCCCGAATTTGATTTAAGAGTATGGGAAAAAGGTGACGGCGGCGCGGTGTCGCTGACTTATGAAACTTCCGATTACACGATAGCCGATACGTTTACAATCGATTGGTCAAATAAAAAAGGTTCTTCTCTTGACGTCGGCGCAGTAGGCGTTATGAACGGCAAAGTTGTTTCTGAAGAATTTTTAATGGACGTTGAATTAGGCGAAGATATTTATTTCGATTTATCCTTCTTCGATTTTCCGTTGATTACGGAGTTTTATATTAATTCCGTTGCCTATACATCTTTGCAAGCTAAACAAAATAATCCTTTTGCGATTCGTGCAATTTCTTACTTTTTCAAATCTTGTAAAGATTGTGGAAGCACTGATCCGTTAGCAGTTGCTTCGTTAAGCGTACCGATTAAGAGTAATTACAGCACTTATACGGCAACATTTTCGATAGATTTTGTGAATTATGTCAGCGGCGAAACGGCTGTATCAAGCGTAAGCACGAACGAAAGCGGCGTAATTTATTAAGGCGGTGAAAGGAAATGAAAGCATACAGAAACGGCGGTGTAATCAATAAGGTATCGCAGATAATTTCTTATCTTTTAATTGTTATGCTTATTCTCGGAATTGTCGGAGTATGCGCGTATTTTCTCGTCCGTCCGAAAGGAATATATCTCCGTTACGGTGATAAAATCGTAACGGAGAAAACGGGCGGAATAGTAATACCGCAAGCCGAAGAAATAACGCTTACGATAAAGAACGATAACGGGTTCGGTACATATTCCGTAACGGATTGCGTAGTAACGATTGTACCGAACGTAGATAAAGCGCACGACTTCAGTTTTACCGTTGAGGGAAACGAAAAGCCGCTTGCTTATTCGGCGATAAAAGATTTGTCTTCGGCGTTTACAAGCGATTACAACGGAAAAAGTATAAAGATTTCTCCCGACGGAACATTTAAGTTAAAAATTTCGGTGAAGTCGGTGTCTGATTTGTTGAAAATCGTTTATCCGGATAAAAACATTACGACAGAAACAGATGAGTTTTTGTCAAAATATCCGTATGTTGCGCTGAAAATCGTATCGCCCGACGGAAGTCAGACGTTGACAATTCCGTTGAAAGTCGGCGTTATGGTAGATGACGTGCAAATTTCCCCCAACGAGGTAATATTCTGATGAAAGCATATATACATAAATTTTTCCGCTTTATCGTAGTTGCGATATTAAGCGTTGTATCGGTGATCGGCGGACAGGCTAACCTGTTCGCTCTTCCCGTATATGCCGAAGAAACGGTAAACGAAAGAGTATATTCCGCCGTTTTAGACGATTTAAAAAAAGACACTTCGTTTAACACGGAAAATTACCCGACCAAAGCGGACGACTATTCATTGCAGATAATCCAACTTGCCGAAAGTTCTGATAAAGAACTCTTTGTGTACGTATATCAACCGAGCGGGCAGACGAAAAACTTTACGGCGTGTTCCGTCAATATATCCACCACGATAAACGACAATATAAGTTTTATAAATTACAAATTACAAAAACTTAATTCAAACGGCGTTTTCTTTAAATATAAAGTGTCAGACTTTACGGTAAAAACCGAGCCTACCCGCTATTATGCGATAAGTTCCATATACCGACCGTTTGACGAAAGCATAGATAAACCCGCAAGCGACGGCAACACCGTAACCGAAGTAAACTACAACGTTTCAAAACAGTATTGTTTCGGCGAAATAAACGGCAAGCCGTATGTAAATTGCGTGGATATAGAAACAATCGTCGTTACGGATAAATTCGTAGGTTTCGTAAGATATAAAGACGGGTTCAAACTTTATGTAGGCGCGTGCGACAGTCATTTCGTAGCGTTCAATACGGACAAGCCGATAGACAAACTTTTAGAAGCAGATGTTTATTATACAATGCAAAAATATAGTTGGTCGGTAGTTCCTTTGCAAGGCGAAAAGGAAACGTTCGGTGAGAAGTCGGAAAATTACGCCTATTTAAAATACACGGATAAGGTCGAACATACGGGTGGCGGTTTATTTGCGGGAACGTATAAATGGGACAGGATAGAAACTACGCAACAGTTTATAGCCGAAAACGACTTAACGCAGAACGTGTATTCGGGCGCGATAATCGACGTGAGCGTTGCAAATAAAATTACCGACGAGGGCAAAGCCGCTTTACAGGGTAAAAAATGGGTTTTGCGTTTTGCAGAAACAAGTTATTCTTTAAGCGGCTACCCGAGTACAGGTTCTACATTTGAAAATACAACGCTTGTGGGCGACGTTACCATACTTCGCTTAAAGTTTGAAACGGACGGTATTACATACAATTTAGGCACGATAGACAATAAACAATCAGGAAGCGACGATCCTGTTAACGACACGGATATTAGTATTAAGCTGCCCGACGGTCTTAAACGTATTTTAATGTTGATTCTCGGCGCGTTGCTTCTAATTGTGTTGCTTGTGATTTTAATGCCGATTTTACCGATGATTATAAGCGCAATAATCAAAATTATATTGCTTCC
>URKE01000078.1 GCA_900548285.1 uncultured Eubacteriales bacterium
GCTTGAAATTCATTGCAGACAAACGGAGTGCTTTCGGCGGAGCGAACGAAGCGGGCGGCTTTACCAAAGGCAAAGTCGGTATCAATTCAAAGAGGTGACGAGATGTAATAAGGGGAACGAAAAACAAACTGATTCTCTCTATAAGCATTGTTCTGATAATTCTGTCGCTGTTGCTTTGCATAAAGACGGCGGCAGATAAAAGGGAGATAAACAAATACAAGCAGGGGCAATTTTCGTATGCCGATTTTGGAAACGGCATAGTGGAGTTGACTATGGCAAGCGGGGAAGTTGTGCGATTGTGCTTTGACAAAAATTCGGTAAAGGCAGAGCGTTCGTACAAAGTAAAGGACAGAGCCGAGCAAGTATATCTGATCGCTTTCGTTTATTTCTACGGACGGAAAACGGATATAAGAATAGAAAGATCGGTTACGGATATGCTCGGAGAACTTCGCTTACATAATGCGTTATATGCTGTGGGATACAAGAGAAAAAACACGGCAGACGCGGACTTGGACTATGACCGCGACAGACGGTGGTACGTTAATTTTATAAGCAAAATCATTTAAGAAAAGGAGCAGAAAACATTGAAAGAAAGAAACTTCAAATTCAGAAAAAGTTATGCGGAGGTTATCCGCGTAATGGACGACAAACAGGCAGGCAGATTTATCAAAGCGGTGTCGGATTACGTCTTTGACGGGAGAGCATACGACGGCAACGACACGGCAATCAAAAGTGCGTTTACGCTCGTAAAAGTATCTCTTGACAACGAAATTACAGACAGAGAAAACGGCAGACGCGGCGGTATCAAGAGCCGCGAGCTTCGCAAGGCAAAGGAAGAACAGCCGAGCGTTGCAAGAGTAATCGCAAGCGGTATCGTTGCGAGCGAAATGCTGAAAAGTATCCTTGAAGGCAGAGAAACGCCGTCTGACGACGATGGGGATACCACCGAAAATTGTTTGGGCAGAGAGGACTTTTAACAAGCAGGATAAGGATTTTCCAAACTATCGGAAAATCGCAGAGTTGAACAAGTCGGAAACCGACTTTTCGGGGAGGTGATAACAATGGGAAGAAAAATGAAACTCGACGGCAACTGCGGCAGTAAATTCATTACGATTGACGACGAAAAGAAGTGGGCGTTGATCCGAGAGATAGCGACGGTTGACAGATACAAAAACAGTTTTAACGCCATCGTCAACGACGCGCTGATGTTCGGACTACCGGAACTGCACAAACGGCTTTTCGATAAAGTCGAAATCGACGGCGAAGAAAAAGCGGTCAGCGTTCCGAGAGAATACAGCGAGGACGCGTTGTACTTTGAACTCGTCAGACTTATGCGTGAAAACATTGCAAATCAGGTGGTGCTGAAACGATTGGTCTGTTCCATATTCAATCTTCTTGCCGTATGGGGCGAGGGTGCGAGAATGGGCGAGGCGTTCAAAAAAGGTTTTCTCAAAGACACGCCGGACTTCATCGTAAAGGAAGAAGCGCGGCTGCTGAAAGAAGCGGGGAGGTAAAAACATAGGAAACAATCAACCCGTCGTATTCAACATACAGTATACACCGTATCGGTTGCCGAAAAATGCAAGCGGGCTTGAAACGGAAGCCCACAGAGCGGAACGCTCGTTCTTCAATATGACGGGCAACACGAACGTGTACGACTACATTACGACGGAAGGAAAAATTACGGGGAAGAAGTCGGGCAGAATTACCGCGCTCGAATACTTGCAAAAGTCAACGGGCGTATTCAATGGCAACGGACTTTTGTCGGAAGAAAAAGTCGCGGAGATGAAAGAACGGCTGAAAAACAACAAGGGCAACATTTGGCACGGGTTTATATCTCTCAACGAAGAACAGTCGCACAAGATCGACACGCCCGAAAAATGTATCGGGCTGATTAAGCGGACGTTCGGAGAGTTTTTAACCGATGCGGGGTTCAACAAAAAGAACATCGACCTGATGTGCGCGTTGCACTTGGACAGACCGCACCATCTGCATATCCATTTCGTCTTTTGGGAGAAAGAGCCGATGTATAAGTCGAAGAAAGACGGAACGCTCGACTACCGAAGAAAAGGCAAAATCAATATGGAAGCCATCAACAAACTATTCGTCCGAACAGGACTTTACATAGATGAAAACAGGGACAGGCTTTTTAACACGAGGGTGGAGGCGATTCGCGCGCTTAGGGGTATGACTTCCGTAAAAGCGGCAATGGGCAGTAGCGATGAGATAAGAAAGGAGATTTTATCGCTTGCAAAAGACCTGCCGAAAACGGGCAGGCTTTCCTACGGCAGTAAGGATATGGAAGCATACGTTGGGCGGGTAGATAAGATAGTCGAAATGCTGATCGGCTATGACGGGAAAGCACGAAAGTCGCATTTAAGGTTTTTGAACGAACTCGAAAAGCACAAACAGGCGATAAAAAATATTTGCGGGACACCGTTTGCGTTCACGGACAGGAACGTAAAGGTTGAAGAAGTGGAACGGGACTTGCCAAAGTACCATAACAAAATCGACGAAAAAACGCTGTCGATTATAGAGGATATAGAAGCCGACTACAAGAGGCGGCAAGGAAATCTTGTTCTGAAACTCGCAAAGTTTATCAAGCCTGAAATTTACGAGAAGCCGAGATACGGAAAAACGAAGCCGAACGATAAAAACCATAAACGGCGTTTAGCAATGTCCCGCCGAAAAATAAAGTCGTTGTTCGGAAAATTTCTCTTATCGTTCGGTAGCGAAAGCGAACTCTTGGAAAGAGATTTTTCGCACCGCTTGCAGGATATTGAAAAAGAAATGGAAGAACAGCGCAAAAAGGAAAACGGAGAATACAAGGAGGTGAACTATAAAGATTGAACAGAAAAGATATAACAAGGCACAAAAAGAGAAAAAAGAATAAACTCAAACTTCTGTTTTGGGGAATACTCTTCGCCTTTGTAGCCGTTCTCGTGCTGTTTTTGTTTTCGCTCGGCGGTAAAGGGATAGGCGAAATTCTGAATATGCGGGATTATTGGCTATCCGTCGGCGTAGCGAACGGCTTGATACTCATAGGGTATCTTATGATGTATCGGGTAGACGCGCAGAACATCGCGCTTGATGAAAACGACTTGGAAGATACCGAATGGCTGTCGGTGAAAAGGCTAAAAAAACTCAAAGAATTTCAGGTTTACGACTATAAATCGGCAGAGGAAAAGACGGACGGTATCGTCATCGGCGCGGAGAAAAAGGGCGGA
>URKE01000079.1 GCA_900548285.1 uncultured Eubacteriales bacterium
AGTACTGGCTCACGCTTTCTACGGAGGTCATTCAAAAGAAAATATCCGAAGGCTACACGAAGATGACTATCGTTTACGCGAACAGTCTCGACGGTGTCGATAACCCGAATGAAGGTAATTTTATAAACACCGGTGCAAAGATTGCTCCTACGCTTAAAGGCGGCAGTTATACTCTCGGATATGTAAACGGAAACATCAATCAGTATTGTACAGAAGTGGAAAAAGACGGGGTGAAGTATTACGAACACCGTATCGACCTGACGGACGCAACCGTTGATTTTGCGCAGGTTGCCTACATTATTTGCTATAATCAGGATGCAGAGAACAAAAAAGTTACTTGCGGTTATATCGCGGATATAGTATTTTCAAAATAATCCGAATTGAAATAAACAGGCTTATTTTTGCGATAAGCCTGTTTATCGGTAAAAATCTTTAAAGGAAACGATATGAAAAAGATACTTATTTTAGCGGCATTATGTTCCGCGTTGATTGTTTCCGTGTTCGGCGGAACGACGGCAAGCGCGGCAACTGCGAAAGAGGACGATTATAATGCTTATATTGTTGCTACGGGCGTGGAATGCCTTACCGAATATTACACGCAGATAGGCGACGGAAACGCGACGGTTACGTTCGATTTGCAGTGGAGAAGCGAGAGCGGATATTTCGGAGTTGTGTCGGGCGATTCGAAAAAACTCGGTAAACTTTCCGAAATGACCGATTATATGCTTTTCGGGGACGGAGTTGTTTCAAGCAAAACTTTGGATAACAAAACCGATATATTTGAAGCCGGATATACTTACCGCGTTAAGTTCGACGCGAAAAACGGCGCGTGGACGGTCGATAAAAAGGGTATTTGCGAAAGCACGGACTCTTTTGCGAACGTTTTAACGGTTGCAAACTCATTCACGTCGTCGAATACCGTCGGGCTTGCCTGTT
This sequence comes from uncultured Eubacteriales bacterium, assembly GCA_900548285.1. Classification (GTDB taxonomy): domain Bacteria; phylum Bacillota; class Clostridia; order Christensenellales; family Borkfalkiaceae; genus UBA10281. The sequence goes on from URKE01000079.1 coordinate 937, forward strand.
ATACAAAAGACGAGAAGTCGGCTACGGCGGTTATAGACAATCTCGTTATAACTAATAACAGCGGGAAGTACGAATACGTCAGGAATATGTTTTCGGGGCTTAGCACTATTAAGGACGGCAGAATGAAAACGCTCGCCACAAACGCTTTAAGCGGCGAAAAGTCCTCTCTCGGAGAGACTTATATTCAGAAGAGTTGGTTGTGTAACGTACGTTTTATTGCCGAAAACGGCGAAATTTTAAGCAGTCAGAAAGTTTCGGGATACGGAACTGCGACCGCGCCCGTTGCGCCCGCAAAAGAGGGCTATACTTTTAAATGCTGGAACAAAAGCCCGACGGGCATAATTACGGATAGCGTGTTTTATCCGATTTACGAAGAAAAAACAACCGAACCCGACGAAAGTTCTTCCGTTACCGACAGTACGAAAGAATCCACCGATTTTTCAAGTTCGGTAAGTTCCGTCGATTCGGGGAAAACTTCTTCGGGCGGTTGCGGTGGCGGCGTTGCTTCCGTTTCGGTCTTGTCCGTTGCGGCGGTTGCCGCTTCGATAGCGATAGGGAGGAAACGTCGTAAATGAAAATCTTAAATAAAATTCTTATACTGATTCTCGGTGTGTGTTTGTCTATGGGTGCGGTTTTTATTGGCGGAACGGCAAAAGTTTCGGCTGAAAAAGGATTAAAAAACATTTTAACCGTAAGCGGAGGAACGTTGACGGAATCCGATAACGGTTACAACGGTACGGAAGCGGTAAAATTGACTTTTAACGGAAAAACTTCGGTTTTACGCGTAAAAAATAACGAAATAAACGCTTTGAAAACGTTCGATACGGTTACGGTTGAATTTCGTCTGAAATACGACGGAACGGGATATAACAATACGCTCAGAGTTTACAAAGCCGAAAGTGATCTTGTGGACTACGGCTATCCCGCGAACGTTTGGAACAGAGTTCGTTTTAAAACGATGGTTTACACCGAAAACGGCGAAAATTTCGTTAAAATAGAACTCGATTTTGCCGCGAACAAAACGGCGTATATATCCGACTTGAAAGTAACCGCAAGCGAAGAAGATAAACCCCTTCTCGGCGGCGTTAAACTTATTTCGCTTGAAAGCATCACTCTTGCCATGGGATACGTCGTGATTACGCCCGACAATAAAGTTATCGTAATCGACGGCGGCTACGTCGACGGGGATACGGATATTATGCTGAAACTGCTCAGAACGTTTACGCATAAAGTGGATTATTGGTTTTTAACGCACTTCCATACCGATCATACCACTGTTCCGGCGCAGTTGATCGAGTATCAAGATATCGTAATAGAGAATTTGTATTACGATTTCCCGACTTCGCAAATGGTAAAAGATTTGAGCGGCGACAGCGATTATCCGTTTTGCGATAAATTTGAAGATTTAGTCAAAAATAATCCTCAAAAGGTTAAGAACGTAATAAAACCGCATTATAAAGACGAGTATAAGTTGGGCGAATACGTTACTATGAAAGTTCTGAACAATGCCTGGTATACCGAAAGAGACGGTAACTACGGAAACAATTCGGGCATAATGTTCAAAATGGAAACGCCCGGCGAATCGGTGTTGTTTACAGGCGATATGGGAGATCGCGGCGACGTATATCTCAATGACGAATGGACCAGAAAGGAAATTGAGAGCTGTACGCTCATACAAATGGCTCACCACGGGCAGAACGGTACGAGCGACGCTTTTTATAACGCGATAAAAGATATTAAAGTATGTCTTTATCCCGCTGTAGACTGGATATATAACAACGATAACGGTTCGGGTTTCAACACTGCGAATCTTGATTCGTTGCACATCCGCGATCTTATGCGCGAAAGAGGCGTTATGAATATTTATACGAGCGGAATGGGACGGAAAATAATCCTTTAA
>URKE01000080.1 GCA_900548285.1 uncultured Eubacteriales bacterium
ACTAATACATCGTTACGCTCGCGGCTTATACGTCAAACTTCAAGCGAGGATTTGACAAAAAGCACGGAAATTGCGGCGTTTTGGCAAGGTTCGTTTTATTCTCGGCTGGCATAAGTATGCGCCGAAATCGCTATTTTAGACTTTTGGGGAATTTATGTTTTACGTTATGCCAAAAGGCGGGCTATAAGTCGATTAATCGGCGTTCTAAGGTTTAATCGAGCATAATTCAGCCGTTTTTATTATTGATACAAAATATCATTAAGGTGAAAATTTGGTAAAATTAAAGCCCGAAAACGTAAAAAGTCTTGACGAAACGCCGCGGGTGATTTATAATTAATCCGTAATCGACGAGCCGGGAATTTCTGCCCGATTACTTCGGTTACGCGCGGAGAGAATACAGAAAATGTTTATTTGCGATAAAGTTAAATACGTCGGAGTAAACGACAGAGAAACCGATCTTTTCGAGGGGCAGTATAAAATCCCCGAAGGAATCTCATATAATTCATATGTCGTTTCGGGCGAAAAAATTGCCGTAACCGACGGCGTTGACGAAAAATTTTCGGGCGAATGGCTGAAAAACGTTGAAAACGAGTTGAACGGAAAATCACCCGATTATCTCGTAATTTTGCACATGGAGCCCGATCATTCGGCAAGCGTGGCGGATTTTATAAAGAAATATCCCGGGGCGATCGTCGTTTCCAACTCTAAAACGTTCGCTATGGCGGAGAATTTTTTCGGAAAAACTTTCGCGCCGGACAGGCTTGAAGTTAAGGACGGCGATTCGCTCGACCTCGGCGGAACAACTCTTAAGTTCGTTTTCGCGCCGATGGTTCACTGGCCGGAAGTTATGTTCGCTTATTGCCCGGAGGAGAAAATTCTCTTTTCCGCGGACGCGTTCGGCAGATTCGGAGATCTGAATTCGGAAAGCCCGTGGGCGGACGAAGCAAGAAGATATTATATCGGAATCGTCGGCAAATACGGCGTTCAGGTTCAGAACGCGCTCAAAAAAGCGGCGGGGTTGAATATTGAAAAAATCTGCCCGTTGCACGGCGAAATCCTTTCCGGAAACCTTTCGTATTATATATCATTATATAATATATGGTCGTCCTACGCGGCTGAAACTGACGGAACGATGATCGCGTATACTTCGGTTTACGGTCACACCAAGGTCGCCGTCGGGCTTCTCGCGGAAGAACTTCGAGCGAAAGGCGAATTCGTTGCGCTGTACGATCTTGCGAGAACCGATCGTTCGCTTGCCGTCGCGGAGGCGTTCAGATACGGAAAACTCGTCCTCGCCACGACGACTTATAACGGCGACGTTTTTCCGCAGATGCGAGATTTCATAAACGATATCGTCGAACACAACTATCAGAACAGAACGGTGGGCTTTATCGAGAACGGTTCGTGGGCGCCCGTCGCAAAACGCAAAATGACGGAAATGCTTTCCGTATGCAAAAATATGACGTTCGCGGAATCGTCGGTGAAGATTTTGTCGGCGGTGAGCGAGCAGAATAAAGAAGAAATAAAAAAATTAGCCGAGGAACTCGGCGCAAAATAAAATCAAGAGAGGTAAAACATTATGAAAAAGTGGAGATGCACAGTTTGCGGTCAGATCGTAGAATCGGAGGTTTGTCCTTCCGAGTGTCCCGTCTGCCATGCTAAAGGCGACAAATTCGTCGAGGTTAAGGAAGAGGGAATGACCTGGGCTGCCGAACACGTCGTCGGCATTGCGAAAGGCGTACCCGAAGAAATCGTCGAAGGTTTGAGAGCAAACTTCAACGGAGAATGTTCCGAAGTAGGAATGTATCTCGCCATGTCGAGAGTAGCGTTCCGCGAGGGATATCCCGAAATCGGTCTGTACTGGGAAAAAGCGGCTTACGAAGAAGCGGAGCACGCGGCTAAGTTTGCGGAAATGCTCGGTGAAGTCGTAACCGACTCCACGAAGAAGAATCTCGAAATGAGAGTCGAAGCCGAAAACGGCGCAACCGCAGGCAAAACCGAACTCGCTAAAAAGGCGAAGGCTTTGAATCTTGACGCCATTCACGATACGGTTCACGAAATGGCTCGCGACGAAGCGCGTCACGGCAGAGCGTTCAAAGGACTTTTGGACAGATATTTTAATAAATAAGGAGAGCGCGATATGAAATACGTTTGTCCTTGCGGATACGTTTACGACGAAACTCTCGGCGATCCGGATAGCGGCGTCGCTCCCGGCACTAAGTGGGAAGACGTCCCCGAAGACTGGGTTTGCCCCGTATGCGGTCTTGGAAAAGACGCTTTTACGGAAGAGTAATCTTTTCAAAGCAAAAATGCCGACCTACGGTAAAAATGCGACCTACGGTAAAAATACCGGCTCACGGTAAAATGCGACCTATGGTAAAATACCGGCTTGCGGTCGGACAATATTATAAAAACACAAAAGCAGAGGTTTTTTAAGCCCCTGCTTTTTTTTGTGCAGGCAGAATTCAGCGCGCCGATTAGTATTAATATAAAAAGAATAATAAGTCGAGCCGTTTTTCGCGTGTTAAAGTCATGTAAACACAACATATTGTGCGTTCGTCGCCGGTTTTCCACAAGTGCCAAAATCATAGATATAATGCCGAAAAATTGTTTTAAAAATTTTTAAAAAAAATGACGAAAAAGAGTTGACAAGCGGGAGTAGAAGTGGTAAGATAAGCAAGCAAATTGAGCG
>URKE01000081.1 GCA_900548285.1 uncultured Eubacteriales bacterium
AGTTCTATTACCTGTTTGTAATTGAATAACTGAAAGAACTCTCTGCGGCTGTGATAGATGTATTCTTCGCCCGTTTCCGGATCTACCCACACGTGGCTTGCATCGAGATCGGGAAAGCCGAGAATGTTCTTTTTCGTGTAAAAGTTAAATCCGCCGTTAATGTCTTCAAGGCTTTTGAGCGAGGTCATCACTCCCCATAAAAGAGTGATGATAACGGACAGCGAATAGATAATGAGGATCGCGAAAACAATCGCGAATATAACGGTCGTAACCGTATTTCTTTCAACTCTTTTTTTCATATCAATCCGCCCTCGGTCCGTATTTGTTTAAAAGATGTCTCGTGACGAGCGTTACGGGGATTACGATGAAAGAAAGCAAAAGCCCCATCGCCGACAACGAGCCGTAAGTGTTGTTCGTGGTACTCTGTCCTCCGCCCGAAGTTTTTCCTACTCTGCTTGCTTCCATATAAAGGAAATGTCCGATATTCTCAAGCGAACCGACTTCGTTATATTTATACAGAGAAAACATTCTGAACTGATCGGTGAACAGCGCCGCCAGAGCGACGGTGAAAAGCGTTACTATCGTCGGGAAAATGGTGGGTATCGTGACGTATATAAATTCCTGAGCGACGTTAGCCCCGTCGAGTTGCGCCGCCTCTGACATGGAAATATTGACGTCTTCCATAGAACTCGAATAAATAAGGCTGTTTATGCCGAACCACATAATTATGTTGAAAACTATCGCCGCGCCTCTTTTCATCGATTCTTCGGTGAGAAGCTGATATTTCGTCGCGTCGGCAACATGGAACCAATTGCTCATTATTTCCGGTATTACGTTGTTCGTCATGCATCTGTAAAGCGTTGCCACAATTATTTCCGAAAGGATATACGGCATGAACAGCATAACCTTGAAAAACTTGTTCATAAAGCACTTTTTATAGATATAAAAAGAGAAAATGAGCGTGAGAGGCGTAACGAAAAACAGATTTATCGCCTCGAAAATAAGCGAATTTTTAATCATGAGCCATCCGTTCGCGCTGAACAGCTGACCGAGCGCGTTTTTGAAGTTATCCAACTTCGCAAATTTCGTCACCATCCCCACGCCGCTGATGATTTCATATTTTTTGAACGCCAATGCGAACGAACTTAAATTTATATACAGATAAAAAACCAGAAAATGCGCGATGGGAATAGCTAGCATCAGAAGGGAAAAACCCGCTCTGCGCTTGTTTTCGATGATAATTCTTTTACCAGTTTTTCCGAATGTCATAGAAAAAATACCTCTGTAATTGCTCCGACCGACGGCGGTTGCGGTTTTAAGTTTTGCGGCAACCGCCGTCGGTCGGAATCGGCAGAAAATCACGTTCCCGCCGACAACGTTTTTATCTTGTTACTTCTTTGCGTTTTCGAGCATAGTTTTCCAGGCAGCTTCGGAGAGCGTAGAACCCATGAAAATGTCCTTCGCCGTTCTTCCGTTTCTGTACGCCTGAAGATAACCTTCCATCATAACCTGTCCGTTATAAGTGTAATAGTTGAGCGTACCGCCGAAACCGAGAATGAAACTCGAAAGGTTTTTATACTGAACGGGGTTATCGGAAGCAGTGGTTATAACGTCTGCTTCGCTTCTGAGTTTCTTGAAACTCGTGTAGTAATAATCGCCGAGTTTTTTCTCGTCGTAATCATAATTTATAGGAATGTTCATTCCGAGGTATTCGGTGAACGCCGCAAGCTCCGCTTTCGAATAAAGGAATTTAAGGAAGTCGACAACGGCTTTCTTCTTGCCTGCGTTTTCGGATACGCGGTTGTTTACAAACATGAAGGAGGAACCGACGTTAAGCATCGTGTTCTTTTTGCCCTCGCCCTCCGCGACCGATCCTTTTAAAGTCGTCGGCAGGCACATATAGCTGAGTTTACGCGCTTTTCCGCCGCTCGTTCTCTTCCACTGAGTGAACGCCGAGCCTTTGTTGTAAAGTTTCGCTTCGTGATACCAATATGTTCCGTCGATGTACATAGCCGCTCTTTCGTTGGCATTGGTTGCGATGAAAGTCGTCTGAACCTTATCCGCGCTCGTGTCCGATTTGGTCTCGGAATGGAACCAGTCGTTATCGTTTGCGAGCTGCATAAACGCAAGCGCATAGTATCTGGACGCCATATCGTACATTTTGTAACCGGTTGTGTCGTTTAAAACAACCTTTTCGGTTATCGGCATAGGAATGTTTTTATCTCCGAAGAAATATTCGCCGTCTTTAAAGCCCGTTACGACTTCGACGGGAGTTTCGGAATATTCCGCCTTAACGCTTTTCATCGTCTCCGCGCCTTCGAGAGCCGCCCAGATCGCCTGAACCATATGGAAGGAATAAACCGAGCCGCCCGCTCCGCCGGGGATTATGAACGGCGAGCCGCC
>URKE01000082.1 GCA_900548285.1 uncultured Eubacteriales bacterium
GCCTACGATTTCGCCCGCAACTTCGAAATGCGAAAGGGTAAGTCCCGCTCTCGGATTCGTAAATTCCGTTTTTCCGCTCGTCGTAGCAAGTTTAACGTTCATAACTTCCGCCGCGGACTTCGGAGTTTCGCTTGCCGAAGCATACGCTACGTCGTAATCGTTTCCGAGGTCTTGCGTGAGAATATTGGTGTAAACGCCCGTTTCGCAAGTCGTGATGTCGAGATAAATTTCGACGAGCGCTTTTTCGCTGCCGTTTACGTAAATCGCGCAATAATATCCCGCGTGAGTTCCGTCAAGATAATAAGGAATAGCCGCTATAGAAACGGTAGTCGTTTGTCCGCTTACGAATGCGTTTTCGGGGAATTCCGCCGCTACCGCAGATTCGCTGTTTTCTTTGTTTCCGATCACGACGTTGTCGTTCGAAATCCAGAAGAAGATACCGCCGTCTTCATAAGTCGAAGTCGCCGTCGGAGCCTTCATCAAAACATACGTCGAGAATTTTCCGTTTGCGTTCGGCGTTATTTTAAAGTTAAGTTTATCGAAAGCGGCTGTTTTAACGGCAGATTGTACCGTTGTTTTGTTCAGATTTTCCGCGTCGGTTTTTACATTGAAAGTAACGCCGCTACCTACAGGCATAACTTCGGAAATGTCTTTTTCGATATATTCCTCGGATACGACGGGCTTGGGTTCGCTGCCGACAAGGCAAAACTCCACGCCGTTCACGAAATATTGTCCTTTCGCCTCGGTATCGGTCTCGGTTTTACGGATAACGAATCCTTCGATATATCCGTCCTCGCCCGCAACTAAAGCAGGATCGATTGCGAGAATTTTATAAACGTTGCCTTTAAGGGTTTTTATTTTGCCCGCGGGTTTTGTAAATTCCGTATCGCTGAGAGCGTAAGCGGTGGTAGTTATCGCGTTGCCCGTATCCGCCCAGTTTCCGATTACGAGTTCTACTTTGATTTTTTCGAAGTATTCAGCCTTTATCTTTTTCGCAAATTTAATCGCAAAATACTCTTCATGACCCAATCCTTCGGTGAAATTCATCTTGGTAGAGTTGTCCGCGCCCGGGAAAAGACCGGGAATAGCGTTGTCGTCAACTGCGCCCTGGTGTAACTTCTCGCTTGTTTTCGAACCGTCGATTTCAAGCCAGGAATCAACGTCGTTCATATCGACTTTTACGTTTTCCGTAGGAGCCTTTTCTTCCGCTAAAACGAGTTCGACGTAATCTGCGAAAATCTGTCCCGTTTGTTCGGTCATGGTTTCGGTTTTCTTCATAACGAAACCGGAAATATATCCGTCCGCGTCCGCAAGAACGGCCGCGTTCAATTCAAGATCTACGTTTACGTTGCCGCCCCTTTCGATTACGGTATTACCGGAGCTTGTTGCACATTCCGCGTCGGAAAGACCGTAGCCGTTAAGCGTGATGACGTTTGTATTACTGTCTGCTCCGTTTCCGACGACGAGACGAATTATAACGGAAGAGAAATTCTCGGCTTTATATTTGTTCGCGAGTTTTACCGCAACCAAACCGTTGTTTGCGATTTGCTCGGTAAACATCATCATGGATTCGCCTTTTGCGCCCGGGAAAAATCCGTTGGCGATAGCGTTATCCTTATGCAACTGCGCAACTTTAGCGCCGTCCACTTCCAGCCAGGACTGAGTGCCGTCCATATCGAGTACGACGTTAGCCGTCGGCTTTTCGTCTACTAAAGTTTCGTCCGCATACGCTTTTGTCGAAAGCAAAACAAATGCCGACATAGAAAGACACAACGCAAGGATTATTGCGATGAGTACGCTTTTCTTGTTTGAAAGTTTATTTACCATATTTCCTCCTACGCCCCTTGAATATTTTTTTTAGGAACGTTTTTGCCGTTAAGAGATTTCTCTTGCAAAGCAAGAGAAACGGGATATATCCCGTCCGAAAAGATTTATCGCGTCGTATCGACCAACCTCTTCTTTACGTCTCAATTATACTTGCCAAACTTTACGAATTCAATATACTGTAGCAATTGTTTTATACACTACATTGACATGATTTCCTTGACAAAAGCGTTTTTAGAAGTTATAATGTACACGATATGCATAATTTAAGTACCGAGATATTTTCGGATATAAACAAAGAAAACGCCATCGTTCAAATCACGAACAAAGGCGACAGATATTATCATTCCCATAATTTTTACGAGTTGTTTTACATAACGAACGGCACGATAAAACACAGCCTTAACAGCGAAACGGACGAACTTTCCA